>NZ_JBQDYF010000002.1:0-328978 GCF_052044135.1 Salinisphaera sp. RV14 | reverse complement strand
GGATTTAGCCATGAACCTCGCGGCCTGTGAATGATGGGGTTTGTGGATCGCTTACGGCTTTCGGGAGGGTGATCCGGCGAACCGGCTGGGGCCGGTAGCGCCCGTCACGCAGCTGGTCGCGAATCGTCGGCCAAGCGGTCTTGAGGTGGGCGCCCGTCCGGGCTATATCCAGCCCGTCGACACCCGCCGCACCGCGGTTGGCTTTAACTCGTTTCCAGGCGCGTTGCAGGTTGTCTCGTGCAAGCACCCGCTCTAGCAGGTCTTGCTTGGTGTCTCGGGCTTCCGATCGCGGGCGGGTCGTTTCATCGCTGACCGGCGTGTTCACGGCTTCACCGCTGCCACGTCCGTCCGCCTTGCTTGGGCAAGCATCTGATGCCATACGTCTCGCATCGACCGGTCCTTTAACACCTCTTCTCGTTTGGCCCTTCACCGTCACCGGCTACTATGGCCTCGGCTGACTTCTCGCTCCGGAAACACTCCGTTGCCCTTTCAGGCATAAGGCGAGATCTCCCCGGATAAGAACACGATCCGTCACCGCACAGCCGCCGGATTTACGTTGCCACGCCTTGGCCATGAGAGCTTCGCAGTGTCCCGCCTGCTCGCCCTGCCTGACAGCGCCTTGATATCCGATTCTTGTTCATCGGCTCACGGCTTCGCTCCACGCTTCCTCCCCACGCTCGGTCGCCCTCACGCAGTTGCGCTTCGCTTCATTCGTTATGGCCTACTTATGAGAGGACTTTCACCTCCAAGATCGTGCCCATGCCGGGCGTACGGGAACCCGAAGCGCGGCAGCGCTTCGGGCGGTCAACTGCAGCGGATTGTTGGGTATCATCTCGGAATACTGAAAAATCGCAGGAAATACGTATCGGGCAAATGCTTATATTTAATTTTTAAATCCGCGCAAATCGCTTTCATTAGCTGGATAAGAGCGTCGTCAGCAGCATTGGCGGCACGTGAACTTTGAGGTGTCTCGACTACTTTCCAGAGGTTTTCCATAGCGTCAATCACAAGCTGGCTATCCGAGAACACAATCATTACTTCGTTAATTGCTTCTTGGAACTGGTGTTCGTGGACACGATGCCTGTTGCCGAATAACTTACGTGCGGTCTCGACTTTCAGTCTTCGGCGCTCGAGCCACGAATAGAACCCGAACGAGAGCACCACGCCGGCTATCCCAGAAAGCAATGAGGCAACTAATGCCACTAATACGGCTAATGTTGTCAATCTTTCTCCTTAAATACCCAACGCTGAAGCTCAGTTGCCGCCGGAGCAGCCATCGGCTGCGGAGGGGACCCGAAGCACGCCAGCGCTTCGGGCGGTCAACTGCAGCGACTTGTTAGCCACTAATATCAAAAAAGCTTATTAGTAATATCACTGGCGGCATTTTTTCCTGCGCGATGGTCACTACTGGTTTTAGGCAAAATAAAGGTGTATCGATTGTCACTGCGAAAAACGATTTTAAAATGCTTGCCGTCTTCAGTTATCGTGAAGCCTAGTGATTCTAACGACGAGCGTTTTTTTGAACTCATTTTTCGGTAGTCGCTCAAGGTCTCTTTAATGCATTTTTCAATCTCTTCCATGTCAGAGCCTATCGCATTTGCGGCTATTAGATCGTTTACCACATGTTCTCTGCGACTTCCTTCGTGAGTATTTTTTACTGATTCCTTTAACGCTAATATTATTAGGTCATGAATTTCTTGAGGGTAAAGGTCTTGCTCTTCGCCTAAAGTTAAGAGCATTCCCGAATCAGAGCCAGCATTGTTGTCGTAGCGGCGCAGCTCTGCCTTAAGTTTATAAATTTCGTTATCAGCTTCGCGAATACGCTGCTCCTTCGCTTTAAGCTCGGTGTCAAAAGCTTCAACATATTCGTCCACTGACGAAGACTTATTCTCTCTCAGGGCATTTATTCGGACACGAGATAGCTCTTCTTGAAGGTGAAGCCAGGTGCAATTCGTCGTGAGGCGACGATTGGAAAGCGCTTGCTGCAGCTCGTCAGAAATTGCGCGTTGTAGAGCTATTGGATCGTCATCGTAGCGAGCCAAGAAGTAAGATTTTCGAGCACTACTTTGCGGCCAGTAGACACCAATAGTGCCGTCATAAACGTTCCTGCCGCGAACGAGATGACGTAATTTGGTAGAAAAACTTCTAGACGGCTCAACTACAACATGAGCTAATCCGGATACGAAAGGAGCCAAGCGCGCCGGATCGATAGCAAGAGTCCCATTGAAACCAACACTTACATAAACGATCGGTAATTTATTTTCCGCTTCGCCCTTTATCAAGGCTGCAGCGGCATGGACGTGCTGGTCTTTTAATACGAAGGGCTTATCCGCGACCGGGATTTGGCCATCCTCCCCACCACCTAAAGTCTTTATTACTTGCTTTATAATGAAAGGTTTCTTTGCGGCTGGAAGATTGACTAAGGTTCCAAGAGATTCACAGGATACTTGCACGCTAAAAAGTATCTCCTCATCTTCTTTTCGCGCTACAATCGCCGTTACCCAATTAAGCCCCTTATCCGTCTTACGATATTGCAGTCCCGCAATCTCATACTCAGCCGTACTTGCGGTAGCGAGAATGACAGTCTCGTGTCCGGCTTTTACTGTGAGTGAATCGTCTTTTGGTAAGGATTCGAACGACGACTCCTCTAACGAAGTATGAGGGCTCCCAGTTAGCCATCGGCAAGCTAAACGTAAGACGTCCTGTACCGTAACTTCGGAAGATAACGGGAATTCCGTACTGAAAGTAATCATTTCATTGCGTCAAAGTCTGTGGATCGTGTCTAACGCCCAAGCTCAGTTGCCGCCGGAGTGGCCGCAGGCCACGGAGGGAACCCAGAGCGCGGCAGCGCTTTGGGCGGTCAACTGCAGCGCATCGTTATACTTAAGACCACTTGCCAAGATTGAGTTCTCGCTTGTTACTAATTTAGCCGCCTTTTGTATAGTTCGAGGCGTTATTACCTGAGTGCGCCTTTAAAGCCTCAACAATCTCGTCAATATCGCCACTCTGCCGATTGTCCCATGCTTTTTTGACGGCAAAGCAGAACCAAATAAAAGTTATTATTGTTGAAATTATAAATAAAGCCTTCCACACGGCGGCATCGAGAAAAAAATCTCTGAACTGAGCCGCAGTGAGGCTCGCTACTAAAGTAATGCAGATACTCGCAGGCAATGTCCATTCGCGCTTGGCCGTCAACTTATCTCTATGTTTTATTAGGCAAAGATGCACTTTATCTGCGGTGGTTACTATTACTTCCTGGTCAAGGCTCTTGTGAACGGTTAGCTGACGAGAGAAATCTTCTTGTAAATCGATTTGACCATCCGAGGTATTCATGATTTGTCCTCGGTGGTTGAAGGAAGCAAGCCCAACGCCCCAAGCGCATGTTGGCTCATAAAGCCGCAATTTGTGCAGATCAGTGCGGCACTTGGAATGCTCGGGCCGCCAAGCACCATGCCTTTTAGTTCACCTTGTAAGGCTTGATTAAAGTAACCATCGGCAACCGTCCAGCTCTTGCCTCCACACATTGGGCACGCATTTCTAACGCCCCTTTCCTCAAGACGTGATGCGACTTCTTTGCGCTGTTTATCGGTAAGCAAATTATCGTTCTTATTTTTTTGAGGCGAGTCATGGTTTTTTGCGCCTTTACTCATTCAAGTACCTTATTAGTTATCAAACGTTAGCCTGCTACTACAATTGCGTTTATATAGGTTTGTCATCTCTAAGGCGAGAGACGGTATAACGCCTAAGCTCAGTTGCCGGCCGAAGCGCGGCAGCGCTTTGGGCGGTAAACTGTAGCGCCTGGTTATACGCGCTCAACGAACCAATGATCCATGTAGGACATCACCTCAGGTATTGGCACCTCTCCAAAATCCTCTTGTTCGTGACCTTCCTGAATAAGGTTTTCCTCCAGAGCAGCCGTGAAATCGTTAAACGAATACCATATAACTTTATGACTCGGCCCCTTTCCAAGGACCTCCGTTACAAACCAATCACGTACGGCTTTGGTTAATCGCATCGGATCGTCGTCGTGGTTTTTGATATCGGACCCCGAAAGATCGCTGAGAGCAGCCTGATAGCGATAACGCTCTTTCTCCAAAATTAAAATTCTTTTATCTTGCCATTCGCCTTCTTTGAATTTTTTACATCCGAAATCGACACCTAATTCGAACGGCATGTTCATACGAGCTGGCTGATTTTTTTCAGTAGCTAGCAGCCTAGATAGGTCGTGAATTCCGAACTTACATTCCGCTATAAGTTCTATAATATGTGAAATACGCGTGGCGCCGGAATCTGCGCGCTCTAGGGTGAGGCGCGGATTAAAGCCTAGAAATTTTGCGGTAAAAATAATTGCCAAAAGTAGTTGCCGATAATCATCGTCAAATGGGCAATTGATAAAAACGCTTTGCTCGAAATTATTTTCGCTCACGCTAGCTACCGCTTGGTAATACGGCCATTGCGATCGTGAACTACAACTCGCGTGCCTTGCTTTTGGCTTATGGCCTTGGCTGCTTCGATAGCTTCCTTCTGTGTCGCAAATTTGCCAGATGCCCGAGCGGAGCCTTCCTTCTTAACGCTCCATCCGCCGGATGGGTTCCGTAGCACGTGATGTTTTTTGCCTGCCATATCTATTCTCAAGAACTACTGAAACGCGGTGCTATAGGTATAACGCCGAAGCTCAGTTGCCGCCGGAGCGGCCGAAGGCCGCGGAGGGAACCCGAAGCGCGGCAGCGCTTTGGGCGGTCAGCTGCAGCGACTTGTTGGGAAATTTCCTGCTAAGGCTACGACAGGTAGGCGAACGCAGCGAAGCAGACAATTCCCGATCCGTAAAGAATACCGCTGACATGCCTCAAAGCTATTTCCACACCTTCAGATTTTGGCGAAAATTTCTCGAGATTTTCAGCTAGCGAACACTTCGGGCTATCTGTCTTCGACAAACGATTAACCATGGTCTCGTATGCGCCGAGATCAAATATGCCGCTCAGCAGAACCAAAATTAGGGATACATAAGCGAGCAAGCTGCAGTTTGAATCTGAGAAAACTGTCTCTATTAGCGCAAGTTGCCCACCTGCTGTAGCGAGGACCAAAGAAATAGCCGCTTTATAAAAACTTGCGACAAGTTCCGCTGACACTTCGCTACTAAGTTTGCTCATATTACCCCTTGTCTGAACCAAAGTTGCTGTTCCCCAACGCCAAGTATACGGCTGAAAGTAGGTATAGCACTTCATCGCATTTTCGTATAGTAATAACCAAAGGCAATGCAGGCTGCCCGTTATGCGGCATGCAATAACAATAGACCGCTAACCAGTTATTAAAAATGCCTAAATCGCCCAATCAGCCGCCGAAGCTACTCGATCGTGTCCGCGAGCGCATACGGCTAAAGCATTACAGCATCCGAACCGAGAGGACGTATCTTGCCTGGATTCGTCGCTTTATCCTGTTTCACGGCAAGCGGCATCCCAACGATATGGGCAAGCCGGAGGTGGAGGCTTTTCTCACGCATCTCGCGGTCGACCGCCACGTGGCGGCGTCGACGCAGAATCAGGCACTGAATGCAGTGCTGTTTCTGTACAAGGAGGTGCTGGGCACGGAATTGCCGTGGATGGATGACGTGGTGCGCGTCAAGCGCCCGGCGCGGATACCGGAGGTGTTGAGCGCGCTGGAGGTCGCGCGCCTGCTGGCGCAGCTGGACGGTACTTACCGGCTGATGGCGTCTTTGCTTTACGGGTCGGGGTTGCGGCTGATGGAAGCGGTTCGGCTGCGGGTGAAGGATGTGGACTTCGAGTACCGGCAGATCGTGGTTCGTGATGCCAAGGGGGCGAAGGACCGGGTCACACCGCTGCCCGCCTCGGTCACGGACGCGTTGACAGCGCAAATCGATCGCGTCGCGGCGCAGCATCGGGCCGATCTCGCGGCCGGTTACGGTTCGGTTTATCTGCCCACGGCATTGGCGGAGAAGTATTCCAACGCGCAGACGGAACTCGCCTGGCAATACGTTTTCCCTTCGTCGCGGTTGTCGACGGATCCGCGGTCGGGCAGGACACGCCGCCATCATCTCAGTGAGAAGGGTTTGCAGCATGCGGTAAAGGGCGCCGTGAAGCGCGCCGGCATCCACAAGAAGGCCAGTTGCCATACGCTACGACACTCGTTTGCCACGCACCTGTTGGAGCGCGGCAACGATATCCGGACGGTTCAGGAGCTGCTCGGCCACAAAAGCGTGCAGACCACGATGATTTATACGCATGTGCTCAAGCTGGGCGGGCGCGGCGTGGTCAGCCCGCTCGATAGCTGAACTGCCCTGCTTCCGGCTATGGCCGATCAATTTTTAACCGGCCGCGCCGCGCCCATGCCGGCCGGGCCGATGGCCGACTTGCCCACGGCGTTATCCACAGATTCTGTGTATGGTTCGCCGCCCGGTACGTTGTGGCCGCCTTTCGGTTCGCGCGCAAGCTTCGCCCCGGCGAAGCGACGACGCGGCGACAAGCCCGGAGACGCCATTGGGCGCGATGAACCAGCGGCGGCGCGGCGCCCGGTTGCAATTTGGTCCCCGCCTGCGTAAACAACCGAGGGCCGGCCCGCCGGGTTGTGCGATATGCGAGCTCGGCGCGTTGGCACACGGTATCCAGCGCAGGCGCTCGCCCATGAACGACAGCACAGCCCCGTTTACCTTCATCGGGCGTATTCGCAGCATGCGATATGCCATCGCCGGCATTGGCGAGCTGCTCGTCAGCCAGCACAACGCCCGGGTTCACGCCGCGGCCACGGCGGTCGTGGTGTGCCTCGGGCTGGCCGTGGGCGTGACACCCATCGAGTGGTGCGTGCTGATTCTGGCGATTACCACGGTCTGGGTGGCGGAGGCGTTGAATACCGCATTCGAGCTGCTGTGCGATGTCGCCTCGCCGGATTTTCATCCGGTGGTCAAAAAGGCCAAGGACGTGGCCGCGGGGGCGGTCCTGTTGAGCGCTCTCGGCTCGGTGGCGGTCGGCCTGATCGTTTTCCTGCCGTATATCACGCGCTGGCTGTAGCCACAGGCGGCGAGCAACCGCCCCAACCCATCATCCGCGCGAGCACGGCAGACGGCCTCAAGACGAGGCCGCCCGCCGTCGGCTAGAAGTGGCCTTCGAAGCCCACCGTGCCGCCATGGCGCGACATGCTGACGGTGGGTACGAAGCGATCGGGCGAGAGGCCCAGAAACGCTTCGTCGGCGAATATGCCCACGAAGTGGCCGCTGGCCGCGCCCACGACAACATCCGAGGGATAATGTTTTCGACCGGCCACGCGCGCGTCCATCGCTTGAACATTTCTTGACCAGCGTCTTCAATGCCTTGCTGCCACGGGCTTTCGCGCAAACGGCCCACGGCCTTGTCCACAGATTCTGTGGGTTGTTCGCGGCCCCAGGGCGCGCGCGGCCGCCACTCAGTCGCCAGGGCTGAACACCGATCGATACGCATAAAGGCCGGGCTCGCCGCCGGTGGCCAGAAACAGTACGCGCTGCCCCGGCTCGAACCGGCCGGCGGTAATATCGGCCAGCAGTCCGGCCATGGCTTTGCCGGAATACACCGGATCGAGAAGCAGGCCTTCCAGACGGGCCACGCGCGCCACGGCATCGATCATGGCCGGGGTCGGCATGCCATAACCCGGCCCTCGATGACGGCCATCGACCAACGGGCAAAAGAGGCCGCGGTTGCCGACCACGCCCATGGCATCAAGCGTCTGCGCGATCAACTCGGTGGTACGCAGACGCGCGTCCGCTTCCTCGGCGAGCACGGTATAAGACAGCACCCGGCTCGGATCGCGGCGAAGGGCCACCATACCGGCGGCCAGACCGGCGTGGGTGCCGCCGCTGCCGTTGGCGGTGACTAGCGTATCGAACGTGATACCGAGCTTTTCTTCCTGGGCCGCGATCTCGTAGGCGCAGCGGGCATAGCCCAGGCAACCCAACGCCGTGGCACCGCCGGTGGGCACCACCAGAACACACCGTCCGCGCGCCTCCAGCGCCTCGGCGCGCGCCCAGGCTTCCTCGAGGGCGTCCACGTCGCCGGCGTGGGCCTGGATCCGGGCATCGAACAGGCGGTTGAGCAGGATGTTGCCGCTGGTCTCGTAGTCGGGATCGGCGCGCGGCACCACGCGGGTGAGCACGAGTTCGCAAGCCAGGCCGAGCCGGGCACAGGCGGCGGCGGTCAACCGGGCATGGTTGGATTGCAGCCCGCCGACGGTAATCACCGTGTCGACGCCCTCGGCCCGTGCCCGGCCCAACAGAAACTCGAGTTTGCGCAGCTTGTTGCCACCGCCGCCCAGGCTCATGTGGTCGTCGCGTTTGACGTGGATTTCGATGCCACGGCCGGCACGCCCGAGGCTGTCCTCCAAACGCGTGAGCCGCTGGATCGGCGTGACCCCGTCGAGCAGCGGCTGGTGTGGATGACCGAACGTGGGCAGGCGATGAACGGGCATGTCTGACTCTTCGGGTGATGGCGAGCGACCGGTCAGCCTTATTTTTACCCGATTATGCGACTTATCGGGCACCCCACCCCGGCCATCGCCCGATTGCGAAACAGCCTGGCGATTATTTGATCACCCTTCGCGCGCGCCGACGCCACGAGGGCCGGCACGATCTACCCACGGGCTTATCCACAGATTCTGTGTATGAGTGGGCGTTGGCCCCGGTCGCTCAACGCGAGACGCGTTCGCGATGCAGGCAAACCGGGGACAAGATGACATCCCGCAAGACGCAACGGCTTGTGGCGTCGGTCGGCGTCGCGCGCGAGGCGCGGCCACAATCCGCTTCCTGCGACCGACAGCCGATCACTTGAATCACGCCCGGCCACGCCGGGCTAATGCGGCATTCGTTCGTCGGCGGCTACCGCGCCATGCTTTATCAGCTCATGTACAGGCCGCCATCGATATTCACGGTCTGGCCGTTCATGTAGGCATTTCGCGCCAGATGCACGACCATGTCCGAGATTTCGTCGACCCGGCCGAAGCGCTTGACCGGGATCAGGTCCGGCGTGATGTTGTCGTTGCCCGCGATCATGTCGGTCTCGATCAGCGCCGGGGCGATCGCGTTCGAGGTGATGCCTTCGGTGGCCAGCATGCGCGCGTAGCTGCGCATCAGGCCGAGCTGGCCGGCCTTGCTGGCGGCATAATGCGGCCCGATCACCCCGCCGATATGGGCGGCAACCGACGACATCATGATCAGCCGGCCCCAGCCGCGTTCCCGCATTCCGGGCACCACCCGCTGCGACAGGACGAAGCAGGAAGTGAGGTTGATCTGCAGTGTTTCGTTCCAGCGCGTGGCGTCGATCTCGTGCAGCGGATAGATCGGGTTGATGCCGGCGTTGTTGACCAGAATCTCGACCGGGCCGAGTTCGGATTCGACCGTATCCACCATGGCATTCAGTGCGTCGTGGTCGGCCATATCGGCCTGCACGGCAATGGCGCGGCCGCCGGCGGCCTCGATCTCGGCGGCGGCCGCCCGGGCCTCGTCCGCCGAGCGGTTGTAACCCAGCGCGACCCGGCAACCGGCGTGGCCCAGCGCGATCGCCGCACCGCGGCCGATGCCGCGGGAGGCGCCGGTCACCAGGGCGACGCGGTCGTGAATATCATCCATGTTTCGTTCCCGTGTTCCAACATGCCGCCACGCTGCGCGAAGCCGGGCGTGCGGTCAATCGCAGGCCAGGCTCAATGCGGCATGACCCGCAGCTGCAGGGTATAGAACACCCAGATGGTGAGCACGATCATCAGGATCAGGATCGGCAGCGTGAACAGGGTGGCCGCGGTCTTCCAGCGATGACCCGGGTTCAGGTTGAGCCCCAGAAACAGGAACATCTGCACCAGAACGAGCGCGAAGGCGATGCCACAGAGCGCGCCGAACATGACCGGCCGGGGCAGCGCACGGGTGTGGACGAGCCCGAAGGCCAGCCCGCTCAGCATAATCGAAAGCCCATAGCCGACCGTATACGACACGATGCCGCCGAGCTGAACCTCGGGATGTTCGAGTGTTTCGTTGGAACGGCTCATCCGACGGCTCCCAGAAGATAAATAAACACGAACACACAGACCCAGATCACCGACTGGAACATGAAAAAGATCTTGAGGTTGAGCAGGCGCGAGACGACCGGTTCGGTCAGTCCCTTGAAGGCGACCTGCACCATCATCAGCAGCATCCAGAGGATGCCGACGAAAATATGCAACGCGTGCAGCCCGAGCAGCACGAAATAGATCGAGAGATAGCCGCTGCGCTGCGGCGACTCACCCTTGGCCAGGGCATGCGCGAAATCGTAGGACTCGAATCCGACGAACGCCAGCGCGGCCAGCGCGGCCAACGCCATGAGATTCACCAGCAGGGCCCGCTCGCCGGCTGCCATCGCCCGCATGCTGAGCCCGAGCAGCCAGGCACTGGAAAATACCAGCACCGAGTCGATGAAACCGTGCAGCGGCTCGACCACCTGCTGCGAGGTCGGCCCGCCGGCATAGTGCGTATGCAGCACCGAAAAAGCCGCGAACAGCGCCGCATAGATGATCACGTCGCTGAGCATGTACAGCCAGAAGCCGAAGGTACGGTTACCGATCAGATCCGGCGTGCGTTCCTCGAACAAGCGCGGCGTGCGGGCCTGCTCAAACAGCATGGCGCACCTCCGGCGGGCATGGCACGAGGCGGTTCATAGATACACTCCCTTGCCGGCCTGCTCGATCGGGCCGAGATCCGGCGAATGCGCATCGCGATGACGGAAGAACTGTTGTTCGTGTTCTTCGACGTCGGCGGCCGGAATCGTGTATTCGGTGTCGTCGATGAAGCTGCGCAGCACCAGCAGGCCGATCACCCCGGCAAAACCCAGCGCGCCCAGCCACCAGATCCGCCAGACCATGGCAAAACCGAACATGAAAGTCGCCCCGGCCATCAGGAACGGGATGGCGGTGTTCTTCGGCATCTCGATATCCACATAACGCTCGGGACGCGCCCGCGCGTAGCCTTCGGCTCGTCGCCAGGCCCATTCGTCGCGCTGGTGGATATGCGGGGTAACGGCGAAGTTGTAGAACGGCACCGGCGAATGCGCCACCCATTCGACACTGCGCTCGCCGCTCCAGACCTCGCCGTCGCCGATCAGGTGCACGCCCTGCGCGCGGTCGCGGATGCTCATGTAGAACTGCTTGAACTGGTAGAACGCCGCCACGCAGAACATGAACATGCCGGCCTCCTGAATATAGAAAAAGGGCCGCAGTTCGGGCCGCGAGACATAACTCAAGCGGCGTGTCATGCCCATCAGGCCCAGGCCGTACATGGGGATGAACACCAGCGCCGCGGCGATCACCCAGCACCAGAACACGCGCTTGCCGATGGCCGGATCGAGCTTGAAACCGAAGATCTTGGGAAACCAGTAGGTAATGGCCGCAAACTCGGCGAACACGGTCACCATGACCATGTTATGGAAATGGGCGATCACGAACACGCTGTTGTGCATTTCGTAATCGGCCGGAACCATCGCCAGAATCACGCCCGACAGGCCGCCGATCGGCAACAGGAACAGCACCCCGGTCGCCCACAGCATGGGCGGCTCGAAATGCAGCCGGCCGCGGCACATGGTGAAGATCCAGTTGAACAGCTTCACCCCGGTCGGAATGCCGACCAGCATGGTCGCGATGCCGAAATAAGTGTTCACGCCCGGGCCCTGGCCCATCACGAAGAAGTGATGGAGCCACACGGTCCAGGACACGCCGCCGATGGCGAACGTGGCCAGCACCATGGTGGTGAACCCGAACAGCTGCTTGTGCGAGAAGTTGGCCACGATTTCCGAAACCACGCCGAACGGCAGCAGGATCAGGAAGTAAACCTCCGGATGGCCCCACATCCAGAACAGGTTCTTGTACATCATCAGATCGCCGCCGAGCCCGGCGGTGAAGAAATGCGTGCCCACGTAGCGATCCAGGGTGAGCAGACTCACCACCACGGTGAGGATCGGGAAAGCGGTGATGCCGATGATGCTCATCGACAGCGACGTCCAGGAGAAGATCGGCAGCTTGCTCCAACCCATGCCGGGCGCGCGCATCTTCACGATGGTCGCCACGATATTGATCGATCCGATGGTGGTGCCGATCCCGCTGATCTGCAGGGCCCATAACCAGTAGTCGACGCCGACGCCCGGGCTGTAGGCCAGCTCGGACAGCGGCGTCAGCCCGACCCAGCCGGCATGCGAGAACTCGCCGAGAAACAGCGACAGCATCACCAGCGCCGCCCCGACCGCGGTCAGATACAGCCCGATCGAATTCAGGAACGGATAGGCCATGTCGCGGGCGCCGATCTGCAGCGGCGCGATGATGTTCATCATGCCGATCAGCATCGGCGTGACCGCGAACAGGATCATGATGGTGCCGTGGCTGCCGTAGACCTGATCGAAATGAAACGGCGGCAGATAGCCGTGGCTGGCGTCGAGGAAACCGGCCGTGTGCGGGCCGGCCGCCATCGCCTGCTGGGCACGGATCATCACCGCATCCACGAAGCCGCGGAACAGCATCACCGCGCCCATGATCATGTACATCAACCCGATCTTCTTGTGATCGAGCGTGGTGACCCATTCCCGCCAGAGATAGCCCCACCACCCGAGCCGGGTGACGCCGACGACAATGGTCAGCCCCACGGCACAGGCAAACACGAAAGCGCCCACGATGATCGGGTTGTCGTAGGGCACCCAGTCCATCGACAGGCGTCCGAGCCAGAAACTGTAGTGGCCCTGAAGCGGAACTAGCATGGAATACGGTCCTGCGGCTGCGACGCGTTCATTTCATCTTCTTCCCGGCGAACAGATGGGTCGGATAGACCTTGCCGGCGCGCACTTCGTCGATGACATGGTCGAACAACCCCGGCGCCACCGACGAGAAATACTGCGGCTTGCCCTGGGTATCGATGGTGGGCTGGGCGAGCTGTTCGTAGCGCGCATCGGTCAGATGCTGCGACGAAGTCTTGACGCGGGCGACCCAGCTTTGGAACGCGGCGGGCGCGACCACATGCGTTTTGAACCGCATCCAGGAAAAGCCCGCCCCGCTCTGTGCCGCCGAGAAGCCGGTATACGTGCCGCGCTGATCGGCCTGCAGCAATTGCTGGGTATGCATGCCGGGCATGACATAAATCTGGCCGGCCAGGCGCGGAATGAAGAACGAATTGGTGACGGTCGCCGAGGTCAGATGAAAACGCACCGGCCGGTTCACCGGCAACTCCAGCGTGTGCAGGGTTGCGATATGCTGTTCCGGATAGACGAACAGCCAACGCCAGTCCAGCGCGATTACGTCGATGTTGAGAGCGGGCTGGCTCGACGCAGCGGGATGATCCTCGATCGCCCCCGGGTGATACGGGTCGCTCGCCTGGGTGCCGGTGTAGACGACATAACTCAGCAGGCCGACCGCGATGAGCGGGATGCCCCACATGGCGATTTCCAACCCGATCGAGCGCGACCAGGCGGGCGCATAACCGGCTTTGGTGTTGCTGGCGCGATAGCGCCGGAGAAAGATGACGGTCAGCACGATAGTGGGGATGACGATCGCCGACATGATGATGGCGTCGACGATCAGCGTATAGCGCTCGGATCTTGCCACCGGACCGGCGGGGTCCAGGGTGAGAAACAGCGGCGTGGCCATTGCCGGCAGACTCAGGGCGAACAGCGCAACCGCGCCCGCTGCCTGCATCGGGCGGCGCACGGCCCGCCGGACCGGCCTCATCGTGGCATCGAGGCGCGCAGCGTTTTGGTACGACATCCAGACCCTCTGTAGATCGCGAACACGACACGCCACCGGTGGCGCCGACCCGATGGGCACAGGGCCAAGGCCCGGTGACCGGATACCACGGTAGCGAGCAAAGCGCCCACGAACATCGGGATTTATCCGGACACACGGACGCCGATCGCGTAAAACCGCGGCGCCAAAGCCCGCCAATACAGGTCTGCAAAGGGTTGGATCTTTTCCGCCAGCCGTTCCGATGCCGGCCGGCCCGGCCCCCCCGCCGGGCGTTGTCCGCGGCAGGAAACGCGAGCACGCCGCCGGGGCACGCACGACCCGGCGGCGGATATTCACGCCCTCTGGCCGTGCCCCGGGATGCCGCCCGGGGCACGGCGCCGGGCGCTACTTGGCGTAGCGCTTGTGGTAGGCGTCGACCGCCGAGCCGCCGTCGACGGTTTTCACGCCGGCCAGCCATTGCTCGACCGTCTCGGGATGCGAAGCCAGCCATTGATGGGCCACTGTCGACTTGTCGCCCTTCTTGTAGCTGTAGTCGTAGATCCAGCGGCTCTGGGTCTTGGCCGGCACATGGATATGCTTGAGAAGCGTGGTGACGTTGTCGTTATCCAGCTTGGCCGAGACCAGCGTGAGCACATCGCTCTTGATGCCGGCGATCGGGCTGCCGTCCTTGTCCTTCAGATAATGGATATGGAACTTGATATTCATCCAGTGTGGACGCCAGCCGAGAAACACCATCGGGCTCTTCTTCGGCTCGGAGTGCTTGAGTTCGGCCAGCATGGCGGCGGTGCTGCTGGGCACCATCTTGTAGTCGCCGAGGCCCTCGTAGTTGTCCTTGACGGCCCTGGAAATGGCCTGATCCATGGCGCTGCCCGCCTCGATGCCGTAGATCTTGTGATCGAACATCTTCGGGTGGGCGGCCAGATCCTTGATCGAGTGGATACCCTTGTTCCATACGTAATCCGGCACCGCCAGCCCTTCGATCGCGCCCGACAGGTTCGACCCGAGCTTGACCACCTGCTTCTTCTGGACCAGCGGGCCCAGCATGTCCTTCTCCGCCGGCAGCCACGCGCCCATGAAGACCTCCGTATTGCCGTCGGCAAGACCGCGGTAGATGAAGGGCAAGCCCACATGCTCGGTCTTGGTCTGATAGCCGAGGGTGTGCAGCAGTTGCTCGGCGATTTCGGTCTTGACCGCTACCCCGGGCCACGGCGGCACGCCAAAGCTGATGGTCGACGCACTCGCGGCCTGCGCGAGCGTGGTGCCGGCGACGATCAGGCCGGCCGTGACGGCCGTGCGAGCGAGCCATGCGGATGTCGATTTCGTCATTCAATTCCCCCGGGCGCGGGTGGCGCCTCTTTTGATGTGAACATCGTCGAGGTCAGATGCAACGCCCGTGCCCGGGTGGGCAAGCGTAGCGAACGATCAGCAGCACCTCGGCACAACGAATCATATCAGTCGTCATACAGCCCACCAGAAACCGATGGACCGGGGCGTAGCCAGCCCCCTCCATCACCATCCGACTGGGCCATGGCGTTAATGAAGGCCAACGGCGCGGCGTGCTTGTCGGCGACACACAACGTCTGGCGGGCCACAGGAAGCTACCACGGGTCGCGACAACGCCGCGAAAGCGCCGGTCGCAGTGCGCTGGATCGGCTTGAACGAGCTGGCTGGTCGCTGCCCGGTTGGCCTTGTAAACTATCATCACTTTCCGGGCCCCGACCCGCCGCCGCAACACGCCGCGCGGTCGGCGCGGCCCGTAATTTCCCGATGGATGCCTGATGGCGTGCCGGCAACACCAGCTGGCGCGCCGTCTGGTCGTGGACGCAACAATGCACAATAACCACCCCGGCACCGCCGCCGTTAGTACGTTGCGCGTCATTGCCTTCGGCTTTGTCGCCACCTTCATTTCGAGCTTCGGCCAGACGTTCTTCGTGGGCCTGTTCAGCGAGCAGTTCGGGTCCGCCGCAAACATCGGCGGCACCACCGTGAGCCTGCTCTACGGGATCGCCACCCTGGCCAGCGGCAGCCTGCTGTTCTGGCTCGGTGGCGCCATGGACCGTATCTCGCTACGGCTCGCGGCCGCGGCTAGCCTAATACTGCTCATCGCCGGTTGTCTTTTCGCCGCTGGGATCGAAACCGGGGCGATGCTGCTGGCCGCTTTCTTCCTGTTGCGCCTGGGCGGCCAGGGCCTGCTCACACAGTTGGCGGTCGTCGCAGCGGCTCGCAACGGCGGTGGGCGACGCGGTGCGACCATCGCCTGGGCGACGATGGGCGTTATCCTCGGCGAAGCGATCCTGCCAGCGACCGTTATCGCGCTACTCGGCCTGCTTTACTGGCGCAACCTCTGGCTCACGGTCGCCGCCTTGTTACTGGCGGTCGTGACGCCGGCCCTGTTGATCCTGCAGCGCGGTATCGTATGGCGGGAGCCGGCGAACCGGTCGGCCGTTCCCGGCGGCTCGCAATCAGCGGCGCCACTGCAGCGCCGCACCTTGCTTTCCGATCGACGTTTCTGGGCCGGCGCGGCCATCATGCTCACGCCACCGTTCATGGCCACCGGTTTTCTGTTCGAGCAGAGCACCATCGCCCACGCCATGAATTGGAACGCCGGAATGATCGGCGCCGCCTTCACCGTGTTCGCCGGGTTCCGCGCCTTCGGCACCTGGTTCTACGGCCGGACCGCGGACCGGTTCGGCACCATCCTCATGACGCGCATTCATCTATCGCCCATGGCTCTGGCATTTGCTTCCCTTGCCCTGCCCCTGGGTCCGGCGTCGATCTGGGTCGCGTTCGCGGGCATCGGGTTCACCAACGGCGCCAACTCGGTACTGTCCGGTGCGCTGTGGGCCGACATGTTCGGCACCGCCGCCGTGGGCACGGTGCGCGGCGTGTTCGGCGCGGCCATGGTGCTGGCCAGCGCGCTGGCGCCAGTGGCCGTGGCCGCGGCCATGTCGGCGGGACTGAGTGCGGCCGGGCTGGGGCTGGTATTCGGCGTCTATGCGTTCGTTGTGCCGATACTGGCCGGGCCTTTCCTTTACCGCCGGCGCTCCTTGGCGCAGCCCGTGGCCGCTGGGTCTGATTGAAAAATCCGATCGACGCCACAGCGCCTGCGTGAGTGTTTGGCGGATGACGCGAAGGGCCGCACGTAGTCTAGTTCGCCCCTTACCTATTCGGCGCACTCGATGCATTTCAGCGCCGTAGGATCCAATTCGAGCCGCCCCTTGGCGATCCATTCGCCGCATTCGATGCACTCGCCGAACTCGCCCCGTTCGAGCCGCTTCAGCGCGTGCTCGATCCGCTGCAACTGCAGACGCCGACGCCGCTCGGAAGCCTGCGCCATGGCCTGCGCCTGCAACGCATCGATACGCGACAACCGCCCGGTGGTGGTCTGGTCGAGTTCGACCGTGGCACGCTGGCTCTTCGATCGCTGGCTTTCATCGCGATACTGCTCGCGCAGGGCATGCAAGGTATGCGACATCGTTTCCGTATCGATTTCCGGATGGGTCATGGTCGTCTGCCGCGTAGTCGAATCGGGCCGCGTCTCTATAATGCCGGTCACCGTCATAGCAATGATATCGAGGCGAGCGAATCAGCCCGGTCTGCACTTTCGGGCTCGGGCGTTCATGCAATCGCCGATCCGAGAGCCGGCTCGAACAGGGACGCTGCCGCCCGCCGACTTTGTCATACAGCGGCTGGGGCTCGAAGCCCGCATTGATCGCCCTTTGATCGCGAACAGCGCCGAGCATCCGGGATGCGGCGGCCCGGCGCGGTGTCCGGGTCCGAAACAAGGCGGGCGGACCGCTTCCGCCGGCCCGCCCGCGTTTTCGTCGATTGTTACCGCACGATCAGCAACGGCACGTCGGCCCGCCGAATCATGTCGGTCGTGGTGCTGCCGAGCAATAATTCGCGAATACGCGTGTGGCCATAGGCGCCCATCACCATCAGGTCGAGATCGTGCTTGCGCTGGTAGTCGTGCAGCGCGGGCTCGACATCGCCGTCAATGATGGCGGTGGTCAGCTGCGCGCCGGCAGCCCGCAGTTTTTCGGCCGCGTCATCGAACTGACGGCGTCTCTTGTCGTTGGGCTGCCCGACATACACCAGATGCGCCTCGACCTGGCCCAGCAGCGGCGTGGCCACCGCGCGCTCGATGACCCGCTGGCCGGTCCGACTGCCGTCAAAGGCGATCAGTACACGCTGGGGCGCCGCAAAACTCTGATTGGTCACCAGGATCGGGCAGGACACGCCGCGGATGACGCGCTCCAGGTTGGATCCCAGATGATCGTCGTCGCCAGCGGATTCGCCGCGTTTGCCGATGGCCAACAGCCGGATGTCGTCGCCCATGTAATGCAGCGCGTCCACCAGTTCGCCGTTGCGCTGGCACGTTGCCGGCTCGGGCCGGCCGGCAGCGGCCGCCCGCTGGCTGGCCGAGTCGAGAAAATCGCGGCCCCGATCCCGCGCCACGCGGGCGCGTTGCGCATCCAGCGCCGCCAGTTCGGTCAGCAGGTGCTCGCGCGTGCCCAGGCCGATCTGGCCGGAATAATCGGTCGAGGCCGCATGCTTGCGGCGGCTGATGACGTTGACGAAGGTCAGGGGCGCATCGAGTTTCGTGGCGGCCCAGACGGCCGCATCGCAGGCCGCCGCCGCATAGGCCGAACCATCGATGCACGCCACGATCGGTCGCTCATCGGACATAGTGCTCTCCTCCTTGTATCAGTGCTGCTCGAGCAGCTTTTCGGCGTCGGGCTTGTCGTGCACCGCGACCTGGTCGACCAGTGTCTTGCTGGCTTCGTTCATGCCCACGATATCGACCGTCATGCCTTCGCGCCGCAAGCGCAGCACCGCCCGGTCCAGCGCTTCCACGGCCGAGATATCCCAGAAATGCGCACGATGCACATCGATGGTCACCGCCGACAAGGATTCGTCGTAGTCAAAGGCATGCCGGAACGAACTCGCCGAGGCGAAGAACACCTGGCCGGTGATCTCGTAGACCCGCCGTTCGCCGTTGTCGGTCAGGTGACTGGTGATATGCAGCAGCCGGCCGACCTTGTTGGCAAAGAACAAGGCCGACAGCAGCACGCCGACGAACACGCCGATCGCCAGATTACTGGTGGCGACCACGACCGCGACCACGGTCACCATCACCAGATTGGTCGACAGCGGATGCTTGGGCATGTCGCGGATCGACTCCCAGGAGAAAGTGCCGATCGAGACCATGATCATCACCGCGGCGAGTGCCGCCATCGGGATCTGGCCGACCCAGTCGGACAGGAACACCACCATGACCAGCAGCACGATGCCGGCGGTGAGCGTGGACAACCGGGTGCGGCCGCCGGATTTCACGTTGATCACGGTCTGGCCGATCATGCCGCAACCGGCCATGCCGCCGATGAAGCCGGTGCAGATGTTGGAAATGCCCTGGCCGCGGCATTCCCGGTTTTTATTACTGCCGCTGTCGGTGAGGTCGTCGACGATGGTCGCCGTCATCATCGATTCCATCAGCCCCACCACCGTCAGCGTCAGCGCGTAGGGCGCGATGATGGTGAAGCTATGCCAGTTCCAGGGGATGTCCGGCCAGATCAGGCTCGGCAGGCTGCCCGGCAGCTGGCCCATGTCGCCGACCGTGTGGATATCGAAGTGGCCGGACATGTAGATGCCGGTCATCACCAGGATCGCGATCAGCGGCGACGGAAAGATGCGCCCGATCACCGGTATGTACGGAAACAGATAGATGATCGCCAACGAGCCCGCCGCCATGGCGTACACGACCCACGAGACATTCGTCAGCTCGGGGATCTGTGCCCAGAAGATGAGGATCGCGAGCGCGTTCACGAAGCCGGTCACCACCGAGCGCGACACAAAGCGCATGTAGTTGGCCAGGCGCAGCGAGCCGGCGATGAACTGGAATATGCCGGTAAGAATGGTGGTGGCGAACAGATAGTCGACGCCGTGTTTCGCCACCAGCGTCACCATGACCAGTGCCATGGAGCCGGTCGCCGCCGAAATCATCGCCGGCCGGCCGCCGACGAAGGCGTTGACGGTACAGATACAAAACGATGCGTAGAGCCCGACCTTGGGGTCGACCCCGGCAATAATGGAAAAGGCGAGCGCTTCAGGTATGAGCGCCAGCGCGACCACCACGCCGGACAACATGTCGGCACGCACATTAGAGAACCAGTGTTCTCGGATCAGTTGCAGCATTTATCTTTCCAAACACAAATAGCCGCGTCGGGTGCGGCGGGCCAGGCGTTCGTTTTCGTTCGCGTGGCCCGCCGCACCCGACGCGGCGCAATATCATCGATTCGGGGATTATTCGCGCTGCCGGGCGCGAGCCACGAATACTAACAGACAAACCGCCGCCCTACAGCCGGCCCCGGGCACCCGGGCGGCGATCCAAGTCGGCCTATCAGTGGCACTCGCTGTCGAACGGGTCTCTCGCGGACGCCGTTGCGGCATTCGTCTTCAGGGTTCGGGCCAACTGCCGGCAGGGATCATCGGCACAACGCAGCGCCTGGTGAATATCGGCTCGCGTCAGCCCCAGATCGGCCAGCCGATGATCGTCTTCGCCGAGCAGGGCCTCGAGCTGGCGCCGGCACGCCCGGCGATCGAGGGCACGGCGTATCCAGGCGATCAGGCCCAACGGCGGCATCGCCGGCATGTACAGATCGGGGAGAGCAGGCCGCGTCGAGACCAGGCGGCGCGCCCGGGAGCATTCGATCGGACACATAAAACAGGCTCGGTTCAAGTGGCCCGATCCAGACTGATACGCCCGCTTGATTCAATACAGCGCAAAGATCTACATTAGATGTTCAATTTTACTTAACGGACGACGCGGTGCACGCATCGATAAACCCGCCCCGCACGCTGGATACGGACGTACTGCGCAGTTTTGTGGCGATTGCGGAAGCCGGCAGCTTCACCGCCGCGGCGCGCCAGGTTCACCGCACCCCGTCCGCGTTGAGCATGCAGATCAAAGGCCTGGAGAACAGGCTCGCCCAGCCGCTGTTCGTGCGCGAAGCCCGGCGGGTGCGTGTGACCGAACACGGCGAATTGCTGCTGTCGTATGCGCGCCGTCTCCTGCAGCTCAACGCCGAGGCCGTGTCCCATTTCCTCGCCCCCGCGATCGAAGGCCAGGTCGGGCTGGGCTTGCCGGATGATCTCGGGCGCCGGGTGTTGCCGCGCGCGCTCGGCCAGCTTGCGCGCGAACATCCGCAGGTGACGGTCAACGTCGTCGCCCGAGGCAGTGCGGATTTGTCGGCCCGCGTGGCCGCCGGCGAGCTCGACCTGGCCCTGATTTCGGCCGGCAGCGACGATACCGACTCACGCATTGAGGATATCGTGGCGACCGAGCACATGGTGTGGGCCGGGTTGCCGGACGGCCGTGCCGCCCATCGCCGCCCGTTGCCGTTGGCGCTTGCCAATCACGGCTGCGCATGGCGATCCAGCGCCCTGGCCGCACTCGACGGCGCCGATATCGATTACCGTATCGCCTATTCCAGCGAAAGCGGCGCCGGCCAGAGCGCGGCGGCGCTCGCCGATCTCGCGGTCGCCGCACTGCCGGCCGGCCTGGTCGAGCCACCGCTGGTCGCCCTGCGGGAGTTGCCGGCGCTCGCCGCGACGCGTATCGCACTGATCCAGCGTGCGGACGCGGGCACGGCCGCCGAGACCCTGGCCAGCTGTCTGCGCGCTGCGTTCGACGCCGATCAGCGCAACTGACTGTCCTTGCTGGCGCGCCGATTGAAGCCGCCGGCCCGGCGCGCGTGTTCGTCCGCTTCGGCCTGGCATGCCACGCACAGCCGCACGCCGGGGATCAGTTCGCGCCGCCGCTCGGGGATCGGCTCACCGCATTCCTCGCAGTGCGTGAGGCTGGCGCCGCCCTGCGCCAGTTCGCGGCGCGCCTTCGCCACGGCATCGTTCACGGTGTCGTCGATCTGTTCCTGTACCGCGCCCTCGCGCGCCCATCCACTGGCCATCGCATCCTCCGAGCCGTCGGAATCGTCATTAAATAGATGGCATCGCCGGCCATCGTTTGCAAGCACCCCGCTATACTCGGGCCAGCGAAGCGATTGCCAAGCAGCTTGCCAGGAAAGCCCATGACGGACGCCGAAAGCCGAGACGAAAGCCCGCGTTTCGGGCCGCTGTCCGACTACCGCGTCCCGGCCCTGCCGACGCGCGACACGCTGCAGAGCGTGCTCACCCGGGCGCGTGAACTGCTCCGCCGCCGGACCGACGCACCGCGGATCGACCACGCCCGCCTGCATTCATCGACGCTCGACATGCTGGACGCCGCCGCCGCGCCGCCGGCCTGCGGGCCGTTGATCGACGAACTCCAGGCCACGCTCGGCGCCTGGGCCGACCGGGGGCCGGACGCCCCGCGTCTTCAGCTTATCGTGCTGCCGCCGGGCGATCAGGATCGTATTGTCGCCAGCTGGGCCGAACGGCAAGGCCATCATGTGCTGCAAACACCCGCACGAGACGCCATCCTGCAAGCGGACCCCGACGCGTTGCCGACGCTCGACGGTGATGGCCTGCTGGTCGTGCCGGCACTGGAGGCGTGGTTTCTCCGTCACCGCGATGGGCTGTGGCTGATTCGCGCCCTGCTCGACCGGCTGAGCGAACTCGATCGCCGGGCGGTGATCGGCTGTAACAGCTGGGCCTGGCAGTATCTCAAACGGGCGGTGCGCGCCGATGCCGTACTGCCGGCGCCGCTGACCTTCCAACCGTTCGATGGCGAGCGACTGCGTGGCTGGTTTCGAGAGATATCCAGCGCGAATACCGAGCAACCGATGCGGTTCCGGGACGCGGCCTCGGGCGACGATATGCTGGCCCTGAGCGCCGATGGCAAGCCCCACGACCGACTGATCAGCCTCGCTGCGGCAAGCCGCGGCGTGCCATGGATCGCGTGGCGACTATGGCGCCACAGCCTGCGCCAGCATATTGCCGCGAACGACGACACGGATAACGGCGTCGATGCCGCGACCGCCGACGCCGCTAACGGGGATGCGCATACCCTGTGGGTGACCGCATTCGAGGCGTTCTCCCTGCCGAGCCGCCGCGGCGACGATTCGCTGCTGGTTCTGCATGCCCTGCTGATCCACGGCCCCATGTTGCCGGCGCGGCTCACCGACGTGCTGCCGTTCACCGGAACCGCGAACACCATCAACAGTCTGCTGGCCGCGGGTATTCTGGCGCACGATGCGCAGGGCCGCCTGACCTGCACCCCCGAAGCCTACCCCACGATCCGTACCGGCCTGACGACGGCCGGCTTTCCCGTCGCCGAGGTCTGAGCCATGGCTGGAGCCAACGACAGCGGCCGGCAGGCCGCACACCTGATCCACAATCTCCAGGACATCAACTTTCTCAAGATCGCGCTGATCGTGAGCGGCACGGCGGTCGCCATTGTCGTGATCCGGCGGTCGCTGCCGTTCCTGGCCGAACGCGGGCCAAACCAGCTGCGTCTGCTGCTTCTCGGCGCGGTGCCGATTCTGCGGCTCGCGCTGCTGGCGATCGCCATCCTCTGGTTGATTCCGATCGTGTTCAACGTGACCTTCCAGAATTTTCTGGTGATCATGGGCGCCGCCAGCCTGGCGATCGGCTTCGCCTTCAAGGATTACGTCTCCAGCCTCATCGCCGGCATCGTGGCGATCTTCGAGCGTCCCTATCGCCCCGGCGACTGGGTGAAACTCGGCGACGCCTACGGCGAGGTGCTTTCGGTCGGGTTGCGCGCGGTGCGTATCAACACGCCGGACGACAACGTCGTCACCGCGCCGCACGACACGCTCTGGAACTCGAACGTCGCGAACGCCAACGATGGTTCGCGCACGCTCATGTGCGTGGCCAACTTCTATGTCGCGCCGGATCACGACGCACAGAAAGTCCGCGCTGCGCTGCACGAAGTCGCGCTCACCAGCGCCTATCTGGAATACGACAAACCCATTGTCGTGGTGCTGTCTGAAACGCCCTGGGGCACGCACTACAAGCTGCGCGCCTACCCGTTCGACATGCGCGATCAATTCCTGTTCATCAGCGACATGACGGTGCGCGGCAAGGCGGCGATCGCCGCACTCGGCGCCCGGGCGGCAAGCGTACCGGCCGGCATGGCGGCGCCCTTGGGCCCATGACCGGCGGCGAATCCGGTCTGCCGCGGCCAGCACAGCGGCCGATTGCGTCGACGCGCCAGCACCACGTGCGTCGCGTTCGATCCGCGGAAACCGTGAGTCGATCGCCCGGCATCCGCTCACCCGCGCCGAACGATCGATTCACGCCCCGCGATTTCGCGCTATTGCGCCGGGCCAGCGGCACCATCGGGTTGCGTCGATGCGCCCGATACGTCGGACGGTGACGGCTGCGGGCCCTGGGACGAGCCCGGCTTCGCGGCCGCGCCCTGATTCGTCGTCATCCCGGACCCGGCTCCCATCGAGGCGTGGCCCGTGGGTTTGTGATGATGTTTCCAGGCCATGCGATGACGCTCACCACGCCGGCTCGATTGCGCCAGCTGGTGAATCAGCGGCTGGGCCGCCTGGATGCAGCCTTTGAGCGGTTCATCGCCGCATTGAACGCGCAGGCCCTGGCCGTGGCCGAGTTGCAGATCGAAACCCTTGCCCTGCAGCGCAGCGGGGCCGCCCGGAGGCGGCGGTGGCGGGTGATGGTGGCCGGGCGGCTTGGGGGGCGGATTGGGCGGGCCTGCGTCCGGCGATGATGGTTGCGCCAGGGCCAGGCCACCGCTGGCCAATACGATGCCGATGGCGACCAGACTTGTTCTCAACATGGCAGCTACTCCGCTGTATCGAGGGATGAGCCGGCGCGCGATACGTGGCGCCGGTCGGCCATGCTTAGCACGGCCGGCCGGCGGCGGATAGCCATATAATTAATCCGATACAAAAACAGCTGAAAATCCGCTGTTTTTCAACGCCCTCGAAAACGAAAGCCGGCCCGTGCCCGTCTTTTGTTTTTGACGACTTCGCGGCCGATGGCCGCCGCGGCGGCCGGACGCTTTCAGCTGCCGCTGTTGCCGTTGTCCCAGTCGCACACCCCATTGCCGACCTTGTCGCTGTCGCAGGCCGGATAATCCGGCTGTGGCGGAAAAGCCGGCATCCAGCTCGGCGCCTGCGGATAGGTCTTGGGATGGGCCTTTATCCTGGCCATCAGCATATGCACTGCTTTTTCCAGCTGCGCATCGTGCCCGGCGTTGAGATCCCCCGGCTTGTCGTGGACGCGCACGTCGGGCTTCACGCCGATGTTCTCGACGATCCATTGGCCGTGGGTCCCGTACATGCCGTTGTCGGAGACCACGAGGCTGCCACCACCGAGCAGATCGAACGACCCGTCGTAGCCGCGCACGCCGGCCCAGGTCCGGCTGCCGATGGTCGGGCCGAGATGATCCTTCTTGAACATGTAGGCGAAGATATCGCCATCGGAAGCGGAACCGCGATTGATGAGCGCGGCCATGTAGCCCATGGGCGCATTCGGGGTCGGGCTGGTGGCCCGATAGCGATTGGTGAACATGCCATCGAGCGGGCGATCGATGCGATCGAACAGCATCGGGTCGATGAAGCCGCCCAGGTTCCAGCGGTCGTCGAAGATGATCGCCTTCTTGTTGCGCTGGCTGTAGTACTGGCGGATGAACTCCTTCATCCCCGTGGCTTCCATGTCTTCAAGATAGACGTAGCCGATCTGGCCGTCCGACATCTTGTCGACGGTCTGACGGTTATGCCGGATCCAGGCCAGCAGGTGCAGCTTGTGTGCATTCGCGACCGGCTCGACATGAATGACGTGCGCATTCTTGCCGTCGGCATCGTCCGCCACCTTGAGCGAGATGGTGTCGCCATTGGTACCCTGAAGCAACTTGTACGGGTTGGTCGGGGCCTTGAGCGGTTGCCCATTGATCGCCAGCAGATAGTCGCCGGCCTTGACCTTCAGGCCCGGCTGGTTGAGCGGCGCCCGGTAGCCCGGCACCGTGTTGTCGCCCTGGTAGATCTTCGCGATCTTGTAGCGGCCGGAGTCCGGGTCCAGCGCGAACTCGGCGCCGAGGTCGGCTGTGGGGTTGGCCGGGGTCTTCCAGCCGTCGTTGCCGCCGCGCACATACATATGGCTTTCGCCGGGCGTGCCCATGGCATTGGCAATCAGCCAATCCACGTCTTCGCGCGTGGCGGCGCGATCCAGCAGCTTGCGATAGCGCGCGTCGATCGCCGGCCAGATCTTGTGGATCAGCTTCGGATCGAGGAAGTAATCGCGCACGTCGCGCATGGCCTCGCCGTAGGCGGTCGGCCATTCGGCCTCGGGCTGGACCCAGCGCTTCAGGCCCGACAGATCGATCTTGTCGACGGCATCGTCGCCCGGGTCCTTGGCGAACGACGCCGGGCGCGTCATCCAGTCACCCTTGTGCTGGTAGAACAGCGTGCTGCCATCGGCTGAAAGCGCGACGTGTTTGACGTCGGTCTCCAGCGTGTGGTCCTTGCGTTTGTCCATGTCGTAGGCGCGCAGCGCCGACTGCTCGCCCGACAACGGGCCTTCGATGGTCTGGCTCGGCTGGGTGGTGTAGTAGACGACGCCCTTGGCCTCGGCCACGCTCGATATATCGGCATCCGGCACCGGCAGGCGCACCGCGCGGCCCATCAGCCCGGCGACGTCGATATCGACCGGCTTGCGATCGGTCTTGTGTTTGGATTTCTTGTCGCTTTCCTTGCCCTTGTTCGAACTGCCGTCGTGCGCTTTGGCGTTCTTCTTGGGGCTATCGTCGTCGCTGCTTGCAGAATCGTCGTCGAGCCCTTTGGTGGCCGAACGCACACGGGGGGCGATCGGTGAAGGGGTATCCTTTTTCAGGGTCGCGGCATACAGGCCGCTGCTTTTCAGGCCCGCGGTGATCTCGTCGAAGTTGGAGAAGGTCGGATTGACGATACGCTGGGATACGAAGAACAGATATTTACCATCGTCCGAGAAGAACGGGTCCGAATCGTTGTACTGGCCGTCGCCGAGCCGGGTCAGCTTGCCGTCGGTGACGTGGTACAGATAAATCGCCTGGATATTCGGCACGGTCATGTTGCCGATCGGCTGCGGGATCGCCTTGGAAAACGCCAGCCAGTCGCTGCCCGGTGACCAGTGCAGATCGGAGAAATTGCCGCGCGTCTTGCTCGGGTCGCGCGTGATCCGGGTCCGCTTATCCGATTTCACGTCGATCATCCAGAGCGTCTGATCGGCGTCGACAT
Source organism: Salinisphaera sp. RV14 (assembly GCF_052044135.1). Classification (NCBI taxonomy): domain Bacteria; kingdom Pseudomonadati; phylum Pseudomonadota; class Gammaproteobacteria; order Salinisphaerales; family Salinisphaeraceae; genus Salinisphaera; species Salinisphaera sp. RV14. Next base: position 302,060 of record NZ_JBQDYF010000002.1, on the reverse strand, counting down.
AGGTCAGGTGCTTGCTGTCCGGGCTCCAGGAAAGCGGGCCGTGCACGCTGAGCTTGTCGTGCGTGAGTGCCTTCGGCTTGCCGCCATCGGCCGGGCGAACGTACACCGCCTGGTGATCGCCCTCGGCGCCGATGTATGCGATCTGCTTGCCGTTCGGCGACCAGGCCGGATCGCGCTGGTCGGCCGCCGGATTCTGGGTGAGTGTGTTGGCGCTGCCGTACTTGGCCGGCACGGTGAACAACGCGCCGCGAGCCGAAAACACCGCCAGATGCCCGTTCGGCGCGATCGCCGATTCATCGACGTGGCCCTCGACCTTGGCCCAGTGCGGCATCGCCTTCACGCCGTTGAGCGGCACGCGCACGTTGAGCTTGGTCAGGCCCTGACTCCCGGTGTTGTAGACATACAGATCGCCGCCGTCGGAGAAGGTGATCTTGTCGCCGCCCAGCGTCGGGAAATCGATGTCGTAGGTCGAAAAATGCGTCAGCTGCTTGAACTGCTTCGTCTTCTGCGAGTAGGCCCAGAGGTTCTGGATATGGTTGGGGCCACGGTCGGAACTGAAATAGATCGTATCGCCCGACCACATCGGCCATACGTCCGCGCCCTTCCAGTGCGTGATGCGATGGCTCTTGCCGTTCTTGTAATCGAAGGTCCAGATATCCTGGGCCTGGCCGCCGTAATAATGCTTGCGGTGAAACGGCCGGTAGACCCGGGCAAGCTTGTTGTAGGCCACGGTGTGATCGTTGGGCCCGAACGACAGCGGCCCGGTCCACGGGATCGGCAGCTTCTTCGGCAGGCCGCCGCCAACCGGCACCGTGTAGGCATGCATGACCTGCGGATTGAGACTGTCGCGCCGGGAAAGAAACACCACCTGTTTACTGTCCGGCGTCCATCCGATCACGCGGTTGTCCTTGGTCGGCTTGAGCTTGCCGCCCTCGCTCGGGTTGTTGATCGAGTGATAGGTCAGGCGCCGCACCCGGCCGCCGGCGGCGGGCACGAGATAGACATCGGTGTTGCCCTGGTACCAGCCGGTAAACGCGACCCATTTGCCGTTCGGCGAGAAATGCGCGTCCTCGTCGAAACCCGGGTCGTCGGTCAGCTGCGTGGCCATGCCGCCGTGGATGTCGGCTTTCCAGAGATTGCCGCCGGCCTCGAAGACCACGGTGTCGCCATGAACGGTCGGATAACGCATCAACGGCGGCGCGGACTGCCTGGCACCGGCAGCCGGCTTTTGGGCCGTGTCGGCATGCGCCATCGGGATCACAGCGGTCGTTACCGCGAACAACGTCGCCGCGCTACCCAGAACTGTCTTCAAAGCCATGGAATCCCTCGTTTGTTATTCGAATCACCCGCGAGAGCCGCAACCCGCGGCGCCCCCTGTTTCACGCCCGGGCGCGCAAGAAACGCGCCATCGCCCGAGCCAGCGGCATGACCGGTCGGCCGGCCTTCGTGGCACGACGGGCGCACCGAATGCGTGCAGTATGCAATATCGTGGCCCGACAACGACGCACGTTCGTGCGGGCGTATCGGCCGCGACCGGGCCGCGCCACCGCAGGTTCCCGCTGGTAGCAGGCTTCGTGGGCGCGCCCGGCCGAGTGTGGACTTGGCCCCTGCTCCAATAGGCGCTTACGCCTGGGGTGCGGTGACGCCGGCGACATCGAACACCGTGTAGTGCTGTTCGCTGGGCCGTCCGCGCAGTGCCCAGAGCCGGCGGGCCGCCGGATCGGCCACAACCGCGCCGCAGGTCGTCATCCGGGTGACTGGCGTGGGCGGGTAACAGATCGCCTGCGTGTCCCGGGTGACGGTTGCCAGACGCGCGACATCGATCGGGCCGGGCTCGGCCAGCAATGCCCGGGCGCGGGCCAGCCGTTTCTCGCTGTGGGCCTGTGCCTCGGGTAGCCGCGGGCGCTCGGCTTCCCGCGTGGCATCGGCCAGACAATGATTGGTATGCACGATCACGTCGTCGGCCAGCGGTGTGATCTCGCGCCGGGTGGCCGTGGCCTCGACGTTCATCCCCTGGCCGTCCGGCCCCACCAGCAGATAATTGTGGGCGCCGGCCAGCTCGGCGTCGGCCAGACGCGCGGCGGCCGCCTCGAAATCGGTCTGGGCCAGCACTTCGCGGACCACGAAATTCCAGGTGACGCCGACCCGCCCATCGTTGCCGGAGAGGTTATTGATGCCGATGGTGATGCCGGCCTCGTTCATGCCGATCATGCCCAGGCAGCCGCGGCTGGTGAACACGGTGAAGGCCGGCGCATCGTCGGGCGTACCGCGCAGCACAAACACATGCTCGGTCGCGGTTTCGTGCATGTCCCAGGTCTGGGCGAACAGGGGTTGCCCGGTGGCGCTACGGGCACCAGGCACGATCATCGCCGTGCAGTTATCGGCCGCGTGCGGCACCGGTCGGCTGCCGCTGAACGCCGCAAAGCCGGTATCCACGAAATCCGTGAAGCCGCTGACGACCAGCATCTCTTCCGGTAACAAACCGGCCGCATCCGCCATGGCCCGTAGTTCCGCGGTCAATCGCGGCGAATAGGCCTCGTGCGCCGCCAGGCACTCTTCCGCCAGAGCCAGCACGTCCGCACGCGGCCGGTCCTTGCCCACCCAGAGTGCCTGACCGGCCCGCTCGACACGCTCGTCCGCGAACCGCCGGATCGGCTCGGCATACGTCATGCCATGCGCGCGACCGATGGCCGAAGCACTGCCGGCGGCTTCGAGTACGGGAATATCCATGCGAGTAATCAACGATGATGATGACGCCTTCAATCTAAGCGCTGGCGGGTCGACCGAGCAAATTGAATCAGCACTTTCGCTAATTGTAACGCGAGCTTCGGATACCTATTAACCCGGCACAAAAATAGATGATTTTTCGGGTTAATAGCGCGCATATGTGACCGCATACTCACCGCGGCAATCGGCAGAGAATCCTTTGAAAACAGCTTATTACGTCATCTTCTTTGATTTCGGATTAATAAACTCAAACTCGACAGGAATTGACCGACGTTCGGCGATCACGAAACAAGAAGGCCCTTCATGCAAGTTCAGGATACGATCAACGCCGAACAGGCGCGACAGAACATGAAGACCCGCAGCAACGGCCCCGCCGAGGCCGTTGCCTCGATCAACGACGCGATTCGCGAGGCATCGTCGGAGAATCGCGGTCATACCACCGTGTTTCCCGAACGCAAGCACATCGAAGTCGAGGATCTCGAGCGCATCGTCAAGCATTTTCGCGAACGGGGTTTCACGGTCGAGGAGCGCTGCCATGCTCGTAATACGTTCGCGCTGAAGGTCAGCTGGTATCCGGCCCAGCACCGCAGCGTCCGACGTTACCGTCGTACCGCTGACACCCGCCACGATCCGGCCGCTCCGATTGCGCGCCAGGACGGCGGCCAGCCCGAGCGCCGTGGGGTAGGCTGCCCTTTCCAACCAGCCACAATCTGCGGCTGGTTTTCTTGACTCATCCGCCGATACACGCAAACGGGCGCGGATGGACGACCACGGCTCGGCGCGTCCAAATTTGACGGCAAAAAACGCCGGCTGGGTGGTTTAGCAGCCGCGCGCGGGAATGCTGTCTTTTTCGATCCGCGTGTATCGGCGTCGCGCCCGCAACCGGAGACATGCCATGTCGTCACGTGCAGCTGACTTTTTCGCGTCTACCGTCCAGCCAACGGTCACCGAATTTCTCACGGACGTCGGGAACACTCGCCGTGGGCGTCTAGCCGCTATCGTTCTTTACCACATGGCCGATTATCTGGCTCTCGCTGGTTACAAGGGGGAGGATCGAACGGTTATGAGGGATCGACTGGACAGACTCAACGCAGAACTGATTACCGAATGTCCTGACTTCTCCTTAATCAAAGATATTGCAGATGCATCGAAACACGCCCAACTCTCTGTGCCGAAAAACTCAGTGCGCGAGGTCTCCTCGTCGGCGCAGATTAAAAGCTCGCCAGGAATATTCCAGACTTCATTGGGCGAAGGTGCTTTTGGCGAGGCCGCAATAGTATTTGTCGTGCTTGATAACGGAACGCAGAAAGCGCTAGCACCGGCAATACGTACCGTCATGGCAATGTGGGCGTCAAAGCTGGGCGCGCCGACCTGAGTTTTACGGTGTACTGTCACACGCCTGGGCCAACCCAGCAGTCGAGCGGACTTGCACGAAAAGCCGCGCAGGCCGCTCGCTTCTGCGATATACCGGCCGCGCACGGAATGCTGCCGTTCTTGATCTGCGCACATCTGCGTCGATCTGCGGAGATCTCGCGTCTTTTTTTCGCAAATGCCCTCGAACGAGCGTCAATAAGAAGGAAAGTCAAGTCACTGCTGCTTCGGGTGCGGGGACAATCGCGTTGTCAATCTTTTGACTGAATTTTGCACCTGATCGAGCGACGGTTTCCTTTCTTAGCTGCATGAATCCATGTTGATCTGCGGATAAATAGGGCTGTCCAGTGACGCCAGCTCGCGCCCTCCGGCATTGCAGGGCGCGACCGCAGGGCGACTACGACGGGCCCCCTGCCCCTTGGCCGACATGGCTTTGCGGCGCAATGCGGCCTCGCCCTACTGGAATAGCCTCTTACCCGGGCAGCCCCCGGTTGCGCGTTTCGGGCAGCCACCATGGCAGGATCAAACCCAGGATGTAGACGCTGCTGATAATCAGCGCCGCCGTGACCACGCCACCGAGCCCGCCAATAATCGAGCCCGCGATGATCGGGAAGAACCCGGCGACCAGTCGCGAGGCATTGAAGATGAAGCTGGCCGCGGTGGTCCGGACCGTGGATGTGAACAGCTCCGCCGGGTAGATCGCCATCCAGGAAAACGCCAGCCCCAGGGTAAAGAAGCCGTTGATCGGCGCCACGATCTGCATGGTGGTCGCGGTGGTTGTCAGCCCATAGGTGATCGGCGCCATCACCAGCGAGCCGGCATAGGTCAGCCAGAGGAATGGGCGTCGGCCGATGGCATCGATCAGAAAGCCCGACAGCAGATAGGCCACGATAGCGCCGAGCATGTACAGGGTGCCGATCCAGGCGCCCCAACTGCTCGGGTCCGGCAAGCCCTGGGCCTTGGCCAGCACCGCAGTATGCGAGGGCAGCCAGGTCGACACGCCGTACCAGCCCACCATTGTCACCATCGACAGCGCGCTGGTCAGCAATACCCGGCGGCGACTTTCCGGCTGACGGAAGATTTCGGTCAAGGTGAAGGGGCGCTTGTCGCTGGCGGCGCTGGCACGGTCAACCGCAGCCTCGGTGGTCGACCATCGTTTTTCCGCCACGGCTTGCTGCCAGCGCTCGGATTCATCGAGATTACGCCGGACATACAACGACAACAGCGCGGGCAACGCGCCGATGACGAACATCAGCCGCCACGAACCATCGCCCAGCGGTTGCAGATAAGACAGCACGAGCCAGACCAGCGCCGCGAGCAACCCGCCCCAGCCAAAGCCGGACTGTAGAAAACCCGCCCCCTTGGCGCGCGCCCGCTCCGGCCAGGTCTCGGCGATCAACGCAATGCCGGTGCTCCACTCGCTGCCGAGCGCCAACCCGGTCAGAAAACGCAGCGCAATCAACTCGCCGATCGTCTGGCTGAAAGCGGTGATGGCGCTAAACAACGCGTAGAGAATCATGGAGATCAGCATCATCCGCTTGCGGCCGATATAGTCGGCCAGCACGCCGCCGATCAGCCCACCGACGCCCCAGCCGAACAAGGTCACCCCGACCGCGATGCCGGCCCACAACGAATGGGCGGCGGCTTGTTCGGGGGTCAGCAACGCACCCAGCGCCGGCCCCAGCACGACGATCAGCGCATAGGTTTCGTAGCCATCGAAAACCCAGCCCATGAAGCTCGCGAGCAGCACCTGCCCATGCTTGGCGGTCAGTCCCTCGTGCCATTTGATGGCGCTCATCAACATCTCCTCTGATTACTTATAAGTTTGTTTTTATTTATATTTTTACTTCAATTCGGCACTGGCCGGGGGCCTGGCCCGGCCCCGTCTGGAGCATGCGCGAGGTCACGGCGGCAGACAATCAAGTAATCGGCAAGGCTGACTTCGCGAATGGCGAAGCCGCTACACTGGCGTGGCCACTCGGCCGTTTGCCCTCGCTTCGACAATGCCCATGCCCCGTATCGATCTCGTCACCCTGAGGCTGTTCGTTTCCATCGCGCGGGAGCGGCGCCTGACCGCAGCAGCGGAACGCGAGCACATGGCGTTGGCCGCGGTCAGCAAGCGAATCAGTGATCTCGAAGCCCAGCTCGATACGCCGCTGCTCTATCGACGCCCACGCGGCGTCGAGCTGACCCCGGCCGGCGACGCCCTGCTGCATCATGCGCGCAGCGTGCTGGAATCGATGGAGCGACTGACCGCAGATCTGTCTGAATACAGTGCCGGCGTGCGCGGGCACGTCCGTATGCACGCGAACACGTCCGCGATCATCGAATTCCTGCCCGAGGACCTGGCCGCCTTCACCCGCGCCCGACCCGAGGTGCGCATCGATATCGAGGAACGCGTCTCGCTGGCGGTGATTCAGGCTGTGCGCGACGGGCTCACGGACATTGGCGTGTACGCGGCCCACGTCGGCGCCGACGGCTTGCAGACACGGGCCTATCGCAGCGATCGGCTGGTGCTGGTCACCCCCACGGAACACGCCCTCGCGGGCGCCGGGCCGATCGAACTTCGCCAGGCCATCGAACACGATTTCGTCGGCCTGCAACACGATGCTTCGTTGCACGCACTGATCCACGATGCCGCGCGCGCCGCCGGCAAACCGCTGCGCATGCGGGTCCAGGTGCGCAGCTTCGAAGGCATCTGCCGCATGATCGCCTGTGGCCTGGGTATCGGCGTGCTGCCCGACCGGGCGGTGAGCACACACGTGGCCACCCTCGGCCTGCGCACCGTCGAGCTTGCCGACGCCTGGGCACACCGCGAACTGCGCATCGCCTACCGCGACCTCGACGCCCTGCCCGTGCTGGCGCGCGAGATGGTCGAGCATTTGAGCCCGATCTGAAATCAGCCCATTGTTCCAGCTTGATGGATAGCGGACGCGACAGGGAAAGCCCGCCGGGCTGGAATCGCCGACTCATGCTGTTTCAGCACAGCCGGCCCTCGTCCCGCCCCGGTCACTTGGCGCGCGCCTGAACCATCCGCTCGAACGCCACCAGCGCCGGCGACCAGCCGGCGACTTCCGTGGCTGCGAACCAGGTTGCGACATGGCCGATATCGTCGGGCAAATCCAGATAATGGATCGCAAACCGGGACTGCTGTGCGTCGACGACCGCTTTCGGCAATAACGCATAGCCCATCCCCGCCGCGACACATCCCAGAATGGCGTCGATCGAACCGAACTCGAACACCCGTCCGCCGGCGATGCCCTGACGAGCCAACAGGCGCTCAATGCGATGCCGGTAATGACAACCCTGCTTGAATGCCAGAAACGGCGTTTCCAGAAGCTGGTCGCTACCGGGCATGGCCTTGATCGGGTCGTCGGCGACCAGCACGAGTGACTCCTGAAAAGCCTCGATCGCATACAGGCTCGAATGGGGCACCGAACCCGCGACGAGAGCGCAGTCGATCGTCCCGTCCAGAAGCTGCGCGACGATATCGGTGGTGGTGCCCGTCATCACCTGGAGATCGATGCGGGGATACTGTTCGTGGTACGCGGCAAGCAGATCCGGCAGCCGTACCGCGGCCGTGCTTTCCATCGAGCCGATACGCAATATACCGCGCGGCGCCCCGGCGTCCTGAAAGACGGCCCGGGCGTTGTCGTGCGCGGTGAGGGTCCGGCGGGCATGCGTGATCAAGGTATGGCCGGCCGGGGTGAGATGAATATGACCGTGCCGCTCGAACAATGTCACGCCCAGCTCGGTTTCCAGCTTCTTGATATGGGCGGTCACGTTGGATTGGACCGTATGCATCTGCTTAGCTGCAGCACTGAAGCTGGCGTTATCGGCCACGGCGACAAACAAGCGTAGCGAATGGATCTGCATGGGCACCGCCCTGCCATCATGAAAAACGATACGCATTATCGATATAAATCGTTTTCAATGAAATAACGCGTCGCTTATCTTCCGGGCTCAGCCTACGACCGCAACGGCACGAGTCCATGACGGCAATGACCTCCAGGAAGCGCTCGCCTGTTCCGGCGATCGCCGTGGGCCTGACGTCTACGCTGGTCGGCATCGGCTTGACCCGCTTCGCCTACACGGCGCTCATCCCGGCGGTCGTGGCCGCTCACTGGTTCACCACCTCGGGCGCCGTCTATCTGGGTGCAGCCAACCTGCTGGGCTATCTCATCGGCGCCGTCACGGCGCACTCGGTTTCAGAACGTTTCGGTGCACGCGCCACGCTCGCGGCATCGTTCGGGCTGGCGGCGCTGAGTTTTCTAGCCTGTGTGCACGCAGCGCCTTTTGGTTGGTTCTTTTTCTGGCGACTGCTTTCGGGTGTGGCGGGCGCGTGGCTGATGGTGGTCGGCCCCGCGATCGCCCTGGCCGGGACCGATCCCGATCGACGCCCGATCGTGGGCTCTTTGATGTTCATGGGGATCGGCCTGGGCGCGCTGTCGTCCGCCCTGGTGATTCCGACGTTGCTACACGCCGGGCTGTGGGTCACGTGGGTCACGCTCGGCACTCTGACACTCATCGCCGGCACCGCGGGCGACGTGGCGCTTTATCGACTTCCGGCTCAGTCCGGGGCGAACGATCGGACCGAATCCCACACGCCGGCCTCGAACCCGGCGATTCGCTGGGCCGTGGCGCTCGTCGTCGCCGCCTATGCCTGCGACGGTATCGGCTTCGTGCCGCATACCGTGTTCTGGGTCGACTATCTCGCCCGCGAAGTCGGATTGGGCATGGGCCCCGCCAATCTTCAGTGGGCGTTGTTCGGGCTGGGCGCCATGCTGGGGCCGGTCGTTACGCGTTACATCGTACCCCGCGCCGGCTGGCGGGCCAGCCTCACAACGGGGTTCATCATCAAATCCCTGGCCGTAGGCTTGCCGTTTTTCGCGATCACTATCGGGGCGCGCTCGCTGTCATCGATCCTCGTGGGCGCGCTCATCCCGAGCATCGTCGCCCTCACATCCGGTCGGCTGGCCGAACTGGTCGGGCCCGTCCAGCACAAGCGCTTGTGGGGACGTGCTACCGCCGCGTTCGCCTTGGCGCAGGCGATCGCCGGCTACGGCCTGTCCGGGCTTGCGACGGTGATGAGCAGTTATCGCCCAACCTTCGCGATCGGCGCGGCCGTTCTGGCGATCGCCTTCATTCTGGCATGGTTCGGCGACCCCGCCCGCTTCGCGCAACGCACAAGCCGCCGATCGAGTTCGCCGCCAAATGCCCCCCGTTGATAGGCACGCAATCCCTGTCCCGCCGACTCACACTTCGACTCAATGGAGACTGTCATGGAAGCACAAGATCTAGGCGCACGTTGTGCCGAAATCCTGAACATCTGCCTGTACGCCAACATCGCGACGTGCGGCGACGATCAGCCATGGAACACGCCGGCCACGGCGATTCCCGATTCGAATCTCGATATCTATTGGTCGTCCTGGACCGAAGCCGTGCATTCGAAAAATATCCTCGCCAATCCGCGTGCGTTTATCACCTACTACGATTCCACCCGGCCGCGCGGCATGAACAATCTTCGATGTCTCTATCTTCAATGCGAGGCCGTGGTCGTTGAGGATTACGACGAAGCACGAGCCGCGCACGAACTGCTCTATCCCGGCGAAGAAGTCCAATTGGACAATTTCTTCGATTCCGGTCTGCGGCGCTTTTATCGAGCCAGACCGTCACAGGCTTGGTTGAACTGTCTTTCCGAGCAACAGGTCCAGCCGGACACGATCGATATGCGGCGCGAAGTATCGTTGCAAGAGATACGGGCGGCGTACTGAAAAGCCGCCCCACGGCTCGTTCCCATCGCGCCGAACCAACGCCCTTCGCGCGGCGCTCCGGATGATGCCACGCCGCTGTTTTTAGCGCTGTTATCCGCGCCGCTCCATGCTTGTCGACCCGGCAATTGTCGCCGCTGGCCTGCCCGCTTAGCTTAGATGTGCATTCCAAACGTTGACCGCCATGACCGAACCCGCCACTGCATCGCACCAGGCCCCGTCCGGTATCAAGGTGCTCAGAGTGCTGCCCGTGTCTGACCCCTTTCCTCCACTTCTTCCCCCCATGGTACGGTTGCTAAAGGTGCAATCGAGTGTTACTAGCGATGAAGACGACAACAGGCATCAAGCTGGATGAAGCAACACGGGCAAGATTGCAGGCGCTCGGAGGCCTGAAAGAGCGCTCGCCGCATTGGCTGATGAAGCGTGCAATCGCAGAATATCTTGATCGCGAAGAACGCTACGAACGCGAAAAGAAAGAAGATATGCAGCGTTGGCGACAGTACCAAGAGTCCGGCGCCTACATCGATGATGCTGATATGCGGGAGCACCTAAGCGCGCTAGCGGCGGCCGCACGCGATAAAGCTGATGCCCCGAAGTGAGATTGCGCTGGCTGCCCGAAACACGGGATGACATTCAACGACTGTTTGAATTTCTTTTACATCAAGACACCCTTGCTGCAGAACGAGCAATGACGTTGATCGCAGAGGGTGCAAACAAGTTGTTGGAGATGCCTGAAATCGGGCGGCCAATAAACGACAGCAGCGACCGTCGGGAACTATACTTACCGCTCGGCGCTGGATCCTATGTTTTGCGCTACCGACTCGACGGCGGCACCGTCATCATTATCCGTGTATGGCATAGCCGGGAACAACGCATTTGACACGTTTACCGCCTGTGCACGCGTAAGCATGCGCTTTCTGGGTTCTCGAAGCCGCCCGTGTCTGACCCCTTTCTCCCGAAAAGAAAGAAGATATGCAGCGTTGGCGACAGTACCAAGAGTCCGGCGCCTACATCGATGATGCTGATATGCGGGAGCACCTAAGCGCGCTAGCGGCGGCCGCACGCGATAAAGCTGATGCCCCGAAGTGAGATTGCGCTGGCTGCCCGAAACACGGGATGACATTCAACGACTGTTTGAATTTCTTTTACATCAAGACACCCTTGCTGCAGAACGAGCAATGACGTTGATCGCAGAGGGTGCAAACAAGTTGTTGGAGATGCCTGAAATCGGGCGGCCAATAAACGACAGCAGCGACCGTCGGGAACTATACTTACCGCTCGGCGCTGGATCCTATGTTTTGCGCTACCGACTCGACGGCGGCACCGTCATCATTATCCGTGTATGGCATAGCCGGGAACAACGCATTTGACACGTTTACCGCCTGTGCACGCGTAAGCATGCGCTTTCTGGGTTCTCGAAGCCGCCCGTGTCTGACCCCTTTCTCCCCTGCACCTGATGCTGGCGCCGAAAGACCGGACGTATCAACACGTCGAGGGCGAAGCCATCGCCCGCCCGTCGCAATAAATCCCTTCAATGAGCTTCAGCATTCTCGTTGCCAATGTGAACACGACGACCTCGATGACCGACGCCATCGCGCAGCAGGCGCGCGCCGTGGCGAACCCCGGCACCGAGATCATCCCCATCACCCCGGCCTTCGGCGCCGAATCCATCGAAGGCAACTACGAAAGCTATGTGGCCGCCGTGGCCGTCATGGAAACCATTCGGGCCTATGACGGCGAATTCGATGCCATCATCCAAGCCGGGTACGGCGAACACGGCCGCGAGGGGCTCCAGGAGCTTTTCGCTGTCACGGTGGTCGACATCACCGAGACCGCCGCAGCCACGGCCTTGTTCGTCGGTCATCGCTAATCGGTCGTTACCACGCTCGACCGCGCCGTACCGATGATCGAAGACCGGCTCAAACTGGCCGGACTGAGCGATCGGCTGGCGTCCGTGCATGCCAGCGGCCTGGCCGTGCTCGAACTCGAGCGAGACCCCGAGGTCGCGATCGAAGCTATTGTGGCCAAGGCCTTGCACGCTGTGGAGGTCGATCGCGCGGAGGCGATCTGTCTCGGCTGCGGCGGCATGGCCGGGCTCACGAGCCGAGTCGTGGCACAAACCGGCGTGCCGGTCATCGACGGCGTATCGGCCGCGGTCAAGCTTGCCGAAGGCTTGGTCGCTCAGAACCTGTCGACATCCAAGGCTCGCATGTTCAGCGAGCCGCGCGAAAAGCGCTTCGTTAATTGGCCACCCGCGCTCTGAGCAAGCGCTCGGTATCAAAGCGCTGCACGTCGAGTGACTCGAAAATCACTCGACGTGCCCGACGAGCGGGACTCATCATTAGCAGACGACGGCTATGGTCATCGCCTCAATCGATCCCCAAAGGGTTCGAGATCCGCAGTTGCCAGATACCATCGGCGCTGCGTTCGGCCACCTGGGTCGCAACGCCGCTCTCTACGATCTCATCCTGATCGGGCGGGGCGATACGGATCGTCCACTCGAGTAGCAGTAGTGCGATGTCACCGCTTGCGATGACCCGGCGAACGCCGTTACGTATTTGGGGCCGTGCGGCCATCAGCCGAGCGAATGCGTCGCGCAGTGCGTCGTGACCTTCGGCGATCGTGCGGCCATCCTGCATCCGCATCGTTGCCTCCGGGTGAAAGAGCGACATAACCGCGTCGAGATCGCCGCGATTGAGCGCCGCGTCGAATAGCGCGGCCACCGCCTCCGGCCGTGCCGCCGCCTCCGATGCGCCCGAACATTCGGTATCGACAAATTCAGCAATGAGGGCCGCCAGCGCCTGCGGCGCTTCCAGCGGGATAAGATGCCCAACGCCCGGTATGGTCTGCATCGCCACACCGGGCAGCGACGGCAGGACGACGCGTTGCAACATGTCGATCGAATCGACCTTGTCGTGTTCGCCGCCGATCACTCGAACCGGGACGTCAATCCGCGCCAGGTCGGCACTCACGTCCTCGGATATCGCTGTATGCGGCCAGAACTGTTTTGCAGCGTCCGTGCCGCCGAGACTGTCGGCGATCACCTGGTCACGCATGGTGGGCGATAGCTTGCGTTCGCTCAGGACGTTATCGATCGTCCAGCCGACCGATTCCGGCGCGGCATAGGCGCCTGCCATCGCGTCGCGTTCCGGCTGCGGCAACGATTTACCTTCCGCGGGTGACGGCGCCACCAGTACGAGCCCCGCCAAACCGGAGGGGCGACGCGAAGCCAGCAGCTGGGCCACCTTGCCGCCCATCGAATGGCCGACCAGCACATAGCGATTCAGGGCGAGCGCGGCGATTGCGGCTTCTACGTCGTCGGCCATGGTTGCAATATCGTAGCCGTCGTCGGGGCGATCCGATCGGCCCCATCCGCGAGCATCCAAAGCGATCTTGCGTAGATTCGCCGGTAGCGCTGCCATCACGGCTTGCCAGGTTCGCGCCGTGCCGCCCCAGTAATGCAGGAAAACGAGGGCTAGCGGGCCTTGGCCGCTATCGTCGGCGTGCAGCGTCAATCCGTTCGCGTTGATCTTCATGGCTTGTCTCCTATGCGTTAAAGCGCTTCGAGCGTCGAAACAAATCATAGGAGGCCTCGATTTAAGCGATAATCCCTTTTTTTCGACATGCACTCGATAACATAGGTATCGAATAAATCATGGACCGATTCACCGGACTTTCGGTTTTTACGGCCGCCGTCGAACAGGGCAGCCTGGCAGCGGCGGCACGAACCCTTGGGATCACGCCGGCCATGGCCAGCAAGCATCTCGCCGCGATCGAGGCATCATTAGGCGTGCGGCTCATGCACCGCACCACGCGCCGTCTTCATCTGACCGACGTCGGCCAGGAGTATTATCAGCGCAGCCGGCATATCCTCCAATCGCTCGATGACGCCGACCGCGCCGCACGCGAATTGCAGGATCAGCCGCGTGGCACGTTACGAGTCACTGCTCCGACGACGTTCGGGGCACTGCACATGGGCGCCCCGGTGGCCGAATACATTCGGCGCTACCCGCACGTCGACGTCGAGATGACGCTCGACGACCGCTTTATCGATCTCGTGGCCGGCGGTTTCGATGTCGCGATCCGGATCGGTGACCTGCCGGACTCGAGTCTGGTCGCACGCCCCCTTGCACGTACCGAGATGATCGCCTGCGCCGCCCCATCCTATCTGGCCGAACACGGCCGGCCGGCAGCGCCATCAGATTTGAGCCATCATGATCGCCTCGCGTTCAGCGAAGCCATTTCGGCCGGCGACTGGGGCTTTACCGGCACGGACGGCCAAATGCATAACGCCTCCGGTCGTTCACGGTTTTCCGCCAACAGCGTGGAAATGCTGTTAGCCGCCGCCTTGCGTGGGGCCGGAATCGCTTATGGACCCCGCTTCGTGTTCCACCGCCATCTGGCCTCCGGCGACTTGGAACAGATCCTGGGAAATTACACGACCCGAAGCCTCGGCATTCATGCGGTCTATCCCTCGGCCCGGTTGGTCGGCGCCAAAGTACGCCGCTTCATCGAGTTGCTCGAGGAATGGTTTGGCTCGTCGGCCGAGTGGCGCGGATAGGGAATCAATTAGCAATCGATAAAGCGCGTAATGTGAGCGCACGATTGCTCCGTGTTCGCGTTCGACCCAAAGCCGACGTCTAATTGAGAGAAGACCGAAGGCTTTCCAGTAAGATAAGGGCAACGCCAAAACAGCTAAATATAACTTAGTGTGAAAGTACGAATCGAGCTTGGCCGTCAATGCTTACAGGCTAATGTTAGCGTCCAGATGAAGATCAATATTTGAGGTTGTAATGGAAGATTTTACATTCCAAAAAAGGGACGGAGAATCGTTCGCGCTCCAGAGGCTTAACCTCATCAACATAATTCTCGGGAGAAATGGCGCGGGTAAAAGCCGATTTCTAAGGCTTCTTGACGAGACGATGGGCAATGAAGAGACATACCGCGTCCGTTATGTCACTCCGGAAAGAGGAGGAGTATTCAGGCGCGAGGGTAATATTGACACGAACATGACGTCAGATCAGAACTGGGCGAATAACACGCGACGATCAAACCAAGCGTCGAGCTTCAAATCTATGTCGCATGTTTATCTGCGCAATACGGAAAGTGCTTACCTTAGAAAATTGCAGAATACCGATGCCCGTGGCCGTAGTTTTCAAGTCGACTGCCTTGAACCAATAAATCGGATGCTCAGTAACGTATCTATAGAACAAGCTGATCCAGATTTCGTATTTCGCAGCGCTCACGGTGACCTGGTCGAGGCAGACAAGCTAAGCAGCGGCGAGTCTGAGACTATAGCCTTGGCATCAGAAGTTTTAAATTTTATGCAGAACTTGGATACCAATAAGATAAACGTTCTTCTTCTAGATGAGCCAGATGTACACCAACACCCCGACTTGCAAGCCCGCTTCGGCTTCTATCTCGTGGATCAACTCGAATCTTTAAATCAGGATGAACAGTCAAAAATAGCAATCTGCTTAGCCACGCACAGCACGCCCCTCGTCTGTTCGCTGGCTAGTAGCGCCTACACTTCTGTTGGTACCAAGGAATTTGATTCAGACACAGTGCGATTATCTCCTGTATCTGACCATATTAAGAAGGTCGCACCGTTCTTCGGTCATCCTCTATCGCTAAGCCTCAGTCGCGATCCGATGTTAATTCTTGAGGGGGAAGATGACGAAAGGGTTTGGCAGCAAGCTGCTCGATCTTCGCAAGGGCGTATTCGCGTTTTCCCGGTATTAGCCCACTCCGTGTCTCAGCAGTCGGAATTGGAAAGCTTCTCTGGGCCAATCTTGGGCGCACTCTACGACGAGCCTGTGGCCTACTCTCTTCGTGATGGGGATGGGATATCCGATCAACTTGCGCCGGTCGGGCCTGTGGTTCGTTTTCGCTTGCGATGCTACGCAATCGAGAACGCGCTAGTTACGACGGAGTGTCTTGCTAATTTAGGGATCGATTGGAGGCAGTTACAGCAACTTTCTGAATCTTGGCTTGCGGAAAATGCTGGGCATAAAGACGCTTGTGCGCTGCGCAAGCTCGTAGATTCCGAAGATCGCTTAAGAAATGAAAAAATTAAAGATATTCGACAGCTTATCGTATCCGTTACTGGCTCTAAAAAGCCTTGGGAGGTGGTTGTTGGTCAAGCATTAGCCGCAACAGTGGGTGGAGAAAGTAGCCCAGACGACCCGTTCGCTCTATTGGCTTTCGTAGGTAGTGATGCTGCGGAGCGACTGCTTCATGCTGAGCGTGCGGTTGGAAATGGGGCCTGAAGAATGGATCGAGTAACTCCGCCGAAAGCGGCAAATCAGATGCGGCATTGAAGTCCGCTTCTGGCCGATAGCCTCCACGAAGACCCATCGATCGGCAATAGAGGCGAAGCGACGCCGAGCACCACGGTTCAACTGGCGTTGTTGCCCCATCACCTGACCGCGTGGCGTGCCTATGCCCTGCCTTATCTGCGTTGATCCGTGTCGATCTGCGGACAATCATTTTCGAACAACGACAACGAGCCTTAACGAACCGCGAAACCTCGCTTGTCGACCCGGCAATTGTCGCCGCTGGCCTGCCCGCTTAGCTTAGATGTGCATTCCAAACGTTGACCGCCATGACCGAACCCGCCGCCGCATCGCCCCAGGCCCTGTCCGGTATCAAGGTGCTCGAGCTCGGCCAGCTCATCGCCGGGCCGTTCGCGGCCAAGCTGTTCGGCGAATTCGGCGCCGACGTGATCAAGATCGAGCCGCCGGGCACGGGCGATCCGCTGCGGCGCTGGCGGGTGATGCGCGATGGCACGTCGCTGTGGTGGCATGTCCAGACGCGCAACAAGCGCTCGGTCTCGCTGGATCTGAAATCCGCGGAAGGCCAGGCGATCGTGAAGAAACTGGTCGCCGAGGCGGATGTGGTGATCGAGAATTTCTCGCCCGGGCGGCTGGAGAAATGGGGTCTGGGCTGGGCGGATCTGGCCGCGATCAACCCCGGGCTGATCATGGTGCGGATTTCCGGCTACGGCCAGACCGGACCGTATCGGGACCTGCCCGGCTTCGGCGTGATCGGCGAGGCCATGGGGGGCCTGCGTTATCTATCCGGCCACCCGGGCGAGTCGTCGGTGCGCGTGGGGGTATCGATCGGCGATTCGCTGGCGGCGCTGTACGGCGTGATCGGCGCCCTTCTGGCACTGCACGAGCGCGCGCGCTCCGGCCAGGGTCAGTACATCGACGTCGCACTCTATGAATCGGTGTTCGCGATGATGGAATCGCTGATTCCGGAATACGACGCCGCCGGGATCGTGCGCGAACCCAGCGGCAGCGCCCTGCCCGGCATCACGCCGTCCAACGCCTATCCGTGCGTCGATGGTTCCGAGGTGCTGATCGCCGGCAACGGCGACTCGATCTTCAAACGCCTGATGACCGCGATCGGCCGCGAGGACCTGGCCGAGGACCCGGATCTGGCCCACAACGACGGCCGCGCCAAGCAGGCCGAGCGTATCGACGGTGCCATCGCTGACTGGAGCCGATCTCACTCGCGCGAGGACGTGCTGGAGACGCTGGAAGCCGCCCGCGTACCGGCCGGTCGCCCTTACACGGCGGCCGATATCGTGGCCGACGAGCACTATGCGGCCCGCCGCATGATCGAGACCATCACCACCGCCGAAGGCCGCGAGCTGAAAGTGCCGGCCGTGATGCCGCGACTGTCGCGCACGCCGGGGCGCATCGACGGCGGCGGGCCGGTGCTGGGCGCGCATACCCGCGCGGTGATGGACGAACTGGGCATCGACCGCGAAACCCAGGATGCGCTGTACGAGCGCGGCGTTCTTTACGACTCGGAGCATGCGCAATGAGCCATCGCGTATTCATCAACGATGTCGCCGCCCGCGACGGCTTCCAGATTGAGCCGCGCTGGATCGAGACCGCGGACAAGATCGCCTTCATCGACCGGCTGTCGGCCACCGGGCTGGCCAAGATCGAGGCGACTTCTTTCACCTCGCCAAAGGCGATCCCCAATCTGGCGGATGCTGCGGAGGTGATGCGCGGCATCCATCGCGCGGCCCAGGTCGACTATGTGGCGCTCATCCCGAACGTCAAAGGCGTCGAACGCGCACTTTCGGTCGGCACCGACGAGCTCAATTTCGTGATGTCGGCCTCGGACAGCCATGGCCGCGCCAATCTGCGCATGACCGCCGACGAATCGCTGGCACGCTTTGCCGACATGGTCGCGGCCGCCGAGGGGGCCGACGTGCGTCTGAATGCCTCCATCTCCACCGCCTTCGGCTGCCCGTTCGAAGGCCGCGTGCCGGCCGACCGCGTGATGGAGATCGTCGCGCGGATCGCGGATCTGGGCATCGCCGGGGTCACACTGTGCGATACCACCGGCGTGGCCAATCCGCTGCAGGTCGCCGCCCTGTGCGAGGCCGTGCGCGCGCGGCATCCGGCACTCGATCTGACCCTGCATCCGCACAATACGCGCGGCATGGGCCTGGCCAACGCCCTGGCCGCCTGGCAAGTGGGCGTAACGCGCTTCGATGCCGCCCTCGGCGGCCTCGGCGGCTGCCCCTATGCGCCGGGTGCTTCCGGCAACATCTGCACCGAGGATCTGGTGCATATGTTCGCCTGCATGGGCATCGACACCGGCGTGGATCTGGACAGCCTGATCGCGGTCAGCGAAACCCTGCCCGACCTGATCGGGCATGACGTGCCCGGCCAGGTGGTCAAGGCCGGCAAGGCCGACCGGCGTTATCCGTTGCCGGAAGCGATCGCCTGATTGCCCGTATAGACTGATCGGGCAGCGCTAGCCGGCGAGCGCTGGCCGAGTGATGGGCATGGGCGATCGGGTTTATCCTGCCGCACAGGATATCGCCCGCCCGTGACCCGATGCTCCCCACGCTCTCGCCCGACAACACGCTCGACCCGCGGCACCGCGCATTCGTCGACGGGCTGGCGGCCAGCGGCTTTGCCGGCGATATCGATACGCGCTATGCGACGCGCCTCACGCTGGCCACCGACAACAGCGCGTTCCAGCAGCTGCCCGCCGGGGTGTTCTTTCCGCGCAATGAAGGCGATATCGAGCGCGTGGCCGCCCTGCTCGCCGAGCCGGATTTTCACGGCGTTCATCTCGCGCCGCGCGGTGGCGGCACCAGCACCATCGGCTGTTCGTTGACGGCGGGCTTCGTGCTCGACTGCTCGCGGCACATGAATCGCATTCTGTCGATCGACCCCGAAGCCGGCGAAGCGGTCGTGCAGCCGGGCGTGGTGCTGGACCAGCTCAATGCCGCGCTTGCCGAATACGAGCTGTTCTTCGCGCCCAACGTGGCGCCATCGTCGCGCGCCACGCTCGGCGGCATGGCCAACACCGACGGCTGCGGCAAGGGCTCGCGCATCTACGGCAAGACCAGCGATCACGTACTGGCCACCCGCGTGGTGCTCACCGATGGCGCGGCCCACGTAATTGACTCGCGGCGCGGCGCTGACGATCCCGACGAGCGCATCGCGGCCATCAACCAACGCGTGACATCGATCATCGATGCCAACCGCGGCGAGATCGCCCGTGTATTTCCCGATCTGTCGCGTTATCTGTCGGGCTACAACCTGGCACAGGCGGTAGACGCGGCCGGCCGTTGTCATCTCAACAAGCTGATCGGCGGCTCGGAGGGCACGCTGGCGCTGGTCAGTGAATTGACGCTCAAGCTCACACCGATCCCGAATACGACCGTGCTCTATGCGCTGCGCTATGCCAGCTTCGATGCTGCCCTGCGCGATGCCGAATCGCTGGTGGCATACGACCCGAGCGCGATCGAATCGGTTGACGAAACGGTTATGAACCTGGCGCGCGACAACCCGATCTACGAACGGGTGCGCGACGCTATCGAGAACGACGACGGCTCAACGCCGGGCGCGGTGAACCTGGTCGAGTTCGCCGGCCGCGATGGCGTGCCGGAAGGGGCGGCGCGGCTGGACGTGGCACTCGAAGCCGGCGACAGCGGCGCGACCGGCCATTATCGCGCCGAAAGCGCGGCGGCCCGGGCGGCACTCTGGGATCTGCGCAAGGGCGGCGTCGGCCTGCTCGGGTCGGCGCCCGGCGCGCGCAAGCCATTGCCGTTCGTCGAGGACACGGTAGTCGACCCGCGCGTGCTGGCCGACTACGTCATCGATTTCCGGGCCATTCTCGACGAGTACGGCGTGTCCTACGGCATGTTCGGGCATATCGACGTGGGCTGCCTGCATGTGCGCCCGGCGCTTGATCTCACCGATCCGGACGACGAGCGCATCATACGCGAAATCACCGATCGCGTGGCGAAGCTGGCCGAATCCTATGGCGGTCTGCTGTGGAACGAGCACGGCAAGGGTTTTCGCTCGGAATACAACAAGCCCTTCTTCGGCGAACAGCTCTACGCCGCACTCGCCGATATCAAGCGCGCCTTCGATCCGCGCAACCAGCTCAACCCCGGCAAGATCGTGGCCCTGGAACCGGAGCGCGTCCCGCTGGCGTCGATGGACGAGCCTACCCGCGGCACCTTCGATCGCCAGATCCCGGCCGACGAGCGCGGCGCATTCCCGGGTGCGATGCAATGCAACGGCAACGGCGCCTGTTTCGATTACGACCCGACCCACGTCATGTGTCCGTCGTACCGCGCCACCCGCGACCGGCTGCATTCGCCCAAGGGCCGGGCCGGCGCCATGCGCGAATGGCTGCGCCAGCTCGCCGAGGCCGGCACCGGTACCGGCGATCTCGCCCCGGCCGAATCGCCGCTGGCCTGGCGCGCCTTGCGTGACCTGACGGCCGGGCCGGCCGATCCCGAGGCCGATTTCTCGCACCAGGTCTGGCAGGCGATGGACGGTTGTCTGTCGTGCCGCGCCTGTGCCACCCAGTGCCCGATCCGGGTCGACGTACCGACGTTCAAGAGCGAGTTTCTGGCGCTGTACCACGGCCGCTATGCGCGTCCGCCGGCCGACTATGCCCTGGCCGGGCTGGAGACCGGCGCCGCGCTCGCCAGCCGCCTGCCCGGGCTCGCTAATGCGGCGCTGCGCGTACCCGCGCTGCGGCGACTTCTTGCCGACAGGCTGGGCCTGGTCGATCCGCCGCCGCTGAGCCGGCCGGGTCTTCCTGGCTGGCTGAGGCGACATCCCGGCTTTCGTTACAGCGCCGACGGTTGGGCACTGATGAGCGACGCCGAGCGCGCGCGCAGCGTGTTCGTGGTCCAGGATGCCTTTACCAGTTTCTTCGATGCCCCGGTCGCGATCGCGGTGATCGAGTTGATCGCGGCGCTCGGTTACCGGCCCCAGGTCGCACCCTTCTCGGCCAGCGGCAAACCGCTGCATGTGAAGGGCTTCCTGCCGGAGTTCGAGCGCGTGGCGCGCCGACACGCCCGCCGCATAGACGTGCTCGCGGCCCACGGGCGGCCTCTGGTCGGCATCGAGCCGAGCGTGACACTGGCGCTCGCGACCGATTATCAGCAGGCCATCGGCCGCGCACTGCCGGTACAACTGTTCGAACAATGGCTGGCCTCGGCGCTCGCCACACGCGCGCCAACGCGAACGGCCGGGTCGTCGCCGGGCTATCGTCTGCTTAACCATTGCACCGCCCAGACAGCGTCCTCGGCGAGCGCGCGTGCCTGGCGCGATGCCTTCGCGTACTTCGGGCTGTCGCTGGAAACCGGCAACGTCGGCTGCTGCGGCATGAGCGGCGCCTACGGCCACGAAGCGCGCCACCGTCAGACATCACAAGCCGTCTTCGAGCTGTCCTGGACAAGCGCGCTGTCCTGCGGCACGTCGCAACCCCTGGTGCCCGGCTACAGCTGTCGCAGCCAGATCGCGCGTCTCAAGGGAGAAACCGCCCTGCACCCGGCCCAGGCCCTGCTGGCCGAGATCGATTAATTTTGACCCTCGCCCCGGCGCTCGCGTATCCGCGGACGCGTGACCGGGTGCACCGGCGCGTCGCGCGGCGCCGCCACGATACGATTACGGCCGCCTGCCTTGGCGTCGTATAGCGCCTCGTCGGCCAAGCGCAGCAGGGTGTCGTTCGCCAGCCGCCGGTCGCTGTCGTTCTGCGCCAGCCCGATCGAGAGCGTGACCGAGAACGGCGCGCCGCCCTCGCCGGTGAACACCAGTTCGGCAGCACGCTGGCGCAAGCGCTCGGCCGCCTCCAGCGCACGCTCGAGAGCGGTCGCCGGCACGATCCAGAGAAACTCCTCGCCTCCGAACCGGCCGAAGCTGTCGATCTCGCGCACTCCTTCGACCATGTTCCGACCGAGGCGTTTGAGCACCTCGTCGCCCACGGCGTGGCCGTGTGTGTCGTTGATGCGCTTGAAGTGGTCGATGTCGATCACGCCGACGCAGAATACATAGGGCGAGCGTTGGCAACGGATGCGCTCGCGTTCGAGCATTTCCATCAGCCAGCGCCGGTTGTACAGCCCGGTCAGGTGATCGCGCACGGCCATGGCCGAAATCCGGGCCATGGCTTCGCGGATCTCGTGGTTGCGTTCGCGCAGGGTCCGGCGCATCCGGTTGATGAGCGCACTCAGCAGCACGATCTGCGGCATGACGATGATCAACGACACCAGCAGCATCCAGTTGTGGAAGAACAAGCCGGCTTCCGTGTGCAACAGGCCATGGCAGAACACCACCACGAGATAACCCGTCGAGTAGACCAAGGCCGCGACGATGAATCGGTCCATGCTCAGATCGAGGGTGCCGTACAGCAGGGGCACGACCGTCGTCAGCACCAGCGCCGCCTGAGCCTCGGCCGAATTGAGCTGATAGAGCAGGATGAAGCCGGGCAATGCAGGCACCAGTACCTGCGGCAGCGTCAGGTTCGGTTCGCGCGAGCGCAGGTTCAGGCCGCTGCGAAACGCCACGTAGAACATCGCCACGATCACGCACTGAGCGATGGCATAGCCGGCCACGAACTGCGGCGAAACCGCGCCGAGCAGACTGAGCACCGCAGCCAGCGCGATCTGCAGCGCATAAGACACACAGGACAACCCGAGCCTCTGCAGCCGAACGCGCTGATGCCGCGCGCGGCGCTCCGATGCGGTCTCCGCCGCGTGGCGATCATCGTTCGACATTATTGTTTTCGGGTTGTGGCAAGCCAGTAAACGGATCGGTTCGCGCCGAGCCGCGGGCCCGGCTTCGCTGGCCGGGCCGATGTGTGCGGTATCGCAAGCGCCCGGGCGGTGGCGAAACCGGCCCTCCGCCGCGACAATACCACCCCTGGTTTTTCTGCATGCCGTCGTCCCCATCGTGTCCGGTCGCATTTCCGCCCATGCCCCGATCCTGATCTTCGACTCCGGCGTGGGCGGCCTGTCGGTGCTCGCCGCGGTTCGGGCCCGGCTGCCGCGGGCGCCGCTGGTGTATGCCATGGACGGCGCCGGCTATCCCTACGGCCAGCGCGACGATGCCGAACTCACCGCCCGCGTTCCGGCCCTGCTCGGCCGGCTGGTGGAGCGCTATCGCCCCTGTCTCGTGGTGATCGCCTGTAATACGGCTTCCACCATCGCGCTGGCCGCGGTCCGCGACGTGCTCGCGACCCCGGTGGTGGGCACGGTGCCGGCCATCAAGCCGGCCGCCGAACGCTCATCCAGCCGCGTGATCGGCGTGCTCGGCACGCGCGCCACCGTACGCCAGGCCTACGTCGACGATCTGGCGCAACGCTTTGCCGGCGACTGCCGCGTGTTACGCCACGGCGCCCCGGCCCTGGTCGACTACGTGGAATCGATGCTGCGCGAAGAGACGGCCGCCGACCCTGAGGCGCCGCGCCACGCGCTGGCCGGGCTGCTCGCTCAACCGGGCGGCGACGCCATCGACACCGTCGTGCTGGCCTGTACGCATTTCCCCCTGGCCGGGGATGCGCTGCAGCGCGCGGCGCCCGCCGCGATGCAATTCGTCGACGGCGCCGAAGGCATTGCCCGGCGCTGTGCTGCGCTGCTCACGCATCAAGAATGGCCGGCGCATGTCCCCGTCGGCGTGACGGTAACGACGGGCGACGCCGCCGCCTGCACTGCGTTGACCCCCGGCCTGGCGCGCTTCGGACTCGCGCCGGCAAGCGCCTTGTAACCTCAGCGCAGCCGCTCGATCGCCACCGTATCGCCGGAGGCCGCCGCGATCTCGTTCTGGGCCGGGATCAGCGCCAGTTCGCGACCGCCGGCCGCCTGGGTGGCCTCGAACAGGATACGAACGGCGGCTGCCGTGCGAGCCAGGGCGCGGGCCGGGCCGTCGCCGCCCAGCCCCAGTTCGAGACAGCCCGCCAGAAAAACGGCGGCGGTGAAGTCGCCGGCGCCGTTGGGCGGGGGATCGAAGTGGATCAGCGGCGTGGAAACCCGCCAACTGCCGTCGGCCGTGTCCACCAGCATGGCAATGCGGTCGGCCTGACTGTCGTCGACCACCAGCGACGTGACCAGCACCACCCTCGGCCCGCGCCTGCGCAGAGCCGCCGCCGCGGTCATCGCGTCGTTGCGGGTGGTGATGTCGCGGTCGGCCAGCCAGGCCAGTTCAAACTGGTTGGGTGTAACGATGTCGGCCGCCGGCAGCGCGTGGTCGCGCATCCATTGCGGCAGCCCGTCGCGCACGAAAAAACCGCGGCCGGTATCGCCCATCACCGGATCGCAGCAGTACAGCGCCCGCGGATGCACGGCCCGCAGCCGCGCCAGCGCATCGAGCACGGCTGCCCCGGTGGCCTGATCGCCCATGTAGCCGGTCAGCAGTGCGCGCACACCGGCAAAGCCCGTCAGCGCCTGGATGCCATCGACCACCTCGCGGA
This sequence comes from Salinisphaera sp. RV14, assembly GCF_052044135.1. Lineage (NCBI taxonomy): Bacteria > Pseudomonadati > Pseudomonadota > Gammaproteobacteria > Salinisphaerales > Salinisphaeraceae > Salinisphaera > Salinisphaera sp. RV14. The sequence goes on along the minus strand of NZ_JBQDYF010000002.1, from coordinate 277,446 downwards.
TATGCGCGGCCGAGAACACCTCGCCGGTGAAACGGCCGTAGCCGGTGTGATTCGAGAACTGAACCGTGTTCACGGCCGTGACGTCCCAGCCGAGCCGCTGCAACGGAAATACCGCGGCCCGGTTGCCGACATAGCCATAGGCGACATGGCTCTGGATGGAAATGATCTCGCTCATGTCCTGCGGCTCTCCCTGTTCGCTGCGACGCGCCGATTCCGCGGCGACCGGACGGGCGCAGCGTATCGCAGGAGGTCGCCGACGTCTGCCGCCCGCCTTGCGGGACCGATCGCCAGGTGAAACGACGGCGGGCGCGACCTACGACGCCGCGTTCGGCACATGGCCGACGCGGCGGTCGTAATGCCACGTCAGCCCCCACATGACCAGGCCGGCGACAGCCAGACCGGCGCCGACATAGCCGGCGATCTCGGCACTGAAACCAAAGGCGATGACCAGCCCGGCCAGGAACGGGCCGAGCGCGTTGGCGAAGTTGAAAGCCACATGGTTCAGCGCCGCCGCCAGATTCTGCGCATCACCGGCCACATCCATCAGCCGGGTTTGCAGAATGGCTGCCAGCGACACGCCAAAGCCGATGCAGAACACGTCGATGGTGACCGCGATGCCGTGATGGCTGGCCAGCGGGAAGGCCAGCAGCGCAAGCAGGCTCCAGACCAGCATCGCGCCGGCCGTGGGCATTTGCGCCCGATCGGCAAAGCGCGGCACGATCATGTTGCCCATGGTCATGCCCACCCCGAACACGGCGAGCACCACCGGGGCGAGCGCGCTCGACATGTGGGTGACGTGCGTGAGCGTGGTCGTCAGATAGGTATACACCGCGAACACGCCGCCGAAACCGATGCCGCCGATCGACAGCGTCAACCAGACATTGGGCCGGGCCAGCGCGGTCAGCTCGCGCAGCGGGTGCGCATCGCTGTGTGCGCCCTGATACGGCGCGAAGAGGGCGATCAGCACCCCGGCCGCGATGGCGATCGCGGTTACCGTCCAGTAACCGGCACGCCAACCCGCCAGCGACGCCAGCCAGGTCGCCGCCGGCACGCCGAGAATCGTTGCCAGCGTCAGCCCGAGCATGACGTAGCCCACCGCCTGGGTCCGGCGATGCGGCCGGACCACGGACGCCGCCATCAACGAGGCCAGCCCGAAGTAAGCGCCATGCGGCAGACCGCTGACAAAACGAAACAGAATCAGCCAGTGATAACTCGGCGCCAGCGCGCTCAGCCCATTGCCCACGGCGAACACGGCCATCAGCCCGATGAGCAGCGGCTTGCGCGAAATCCGGGCGGACAGCACGGTGATGATCGGCGCCCCGACCACCACGCCCAGCGCATAGGCACTGATGATATGGCTGGCGGTCGATTCGTCCACAGTGAATGCGCGCTGGATCAGCGGCAGCAGGCTCATGGTTCCGAACTCGGTCGTGCCGATCGCAAAACCACCGGTCGCCAGCGCCACGAACACCAGCACTTGAAGCACTCTGTTCGGCATAAGCGAAATCGAAGGAAAAAAGCCCGACACGGGCCAAGGGAATCGGCACGTAGAATACACGCCCCGAGTCTAATACTAAAGTCTTAAATAATAATTTAGGCAGGTTTTGCCAGGCATTCACGCCGGAATCGGTCCCACGATAAAACAACCGGAATCGGCCGCCCGCCAAGCCGCGACGGCGCCGGTACGTTTTCGCGAACCCCGCCGCGCGCCGTTCTGCGGCCGCGTCGTGCGGCGCCAGTCTTGTTCGGCGAGCGCCCGCCCTCGGTGGCGCGGACGCGCGATCCGGCGTCGTCGGGCGCACCCGCGGAACGCGCTTGCCGGCGCCCGACGCAGCCCAGGAACACCCTGCCTCGCGACACGACAGGGCGGCACTGCGGCAGCCGCCCGGGCGCGCGGGCGCCACCGGGCTGACGCGATCAGCGTCGAGAGCGATGACGCGCTAGAATAGCGCCCCTGAATAACGCAGCGCGCGACCGCCCCGGGGCCAAGGCCCGGCGGGCGTGCCGTACAATAGCTGCATAGACCAACCATCTCGGTGGCCGGCGGCCCCGGGGCGGCCCGGCTGACCCGTACAACGAAAAACCGGCCTTTATGGGAAAGGTCATTCGCCGGCGGCGCGCGGCGCCGACCCGGCTTGCGACAAGCTGTCACCATTTCCATCCCCACGGGATGACACACAAGCTCTGCGAGGTTGAAACGCGACGATGTCCGACACGCCGAAGATCATCTACACGCTCACCGACGAAGCCCCGGCCCTGGCCACGCATTCGCTGCTGCCGATCATCGATGCCTATACCGATTCGGCCGGCATCCGCGTCGAGACCCGCGACATCTCGCTGGCCGCACGCATCATCGCCCACTTCCCGGATTACCTGACCGACGAGCAAAAGGCCGCCGACGACCTGGCCGAGCTGGGCGAGATGACGGCCAACCCGTCGGCCAACATCATCAAGCTGCCCAACATCAGCGCCTCGGTGCCGCAGCTCAAGGAAGCGATCGCCGAGCTGCAGAACGCCGGCTACGCGTTGCCCGACTATCCCGAAGAGCCGGAAACGGACGCCGAAAAAGAGATCGCCGAGCGCTACGAGAAGGTCAAGGGCAGTGCCGTGAACCCGGTGCTGCGCCAGGGCAATTCGGATCGTCGCGCGCCGGCTTCGGTGAAGGACTATGCGCGCAAGTATCCGCATCGCATGGGCGCCTGGGAGTCGGACAACAAGGCCGAAGTTGCGCATATGGACGACGGCGACTTCTATGCCACCGAGAAATCGACCACGTTCGACGCGGCCGACAAGCTCACCGTCACGCTGCATCCGAAATCCGGCGACACCAGGGTCCTCAAGAAGGGCATCGCCGTGACCGCGGGTGAAGTGGTCGATGCCGCCGTCATGCATGCCCGGCCATTCCGCGAGTTCATCGATCGCGAGATCGCCGATGCCAAGGCCAAGAACCTGCTGTTCTCGGTGCATCTCAAGGCCACGATGATGAAGGTCTCCGACCCGATCATGTTCGGCTGGGTGGTCACCCAGTTCTACAAGGACGTGATGGACAAGTTCGGCGACACGCTGCACGAGGTCGGCTTCGATCCGCGCTCCGGGCTCGGCGACCTGTACAAGAACATCCAGCAGCTGCCCGACGACAAGCTGTCGGCGATCGAATCCGAGATCGCGAAGGTCAACGAGCAATCCGCGCCGCTGGCGATGGTGGATTCACACCGCGGCATCTCGGTGCTGCACTGGCCCAACGACATCATCATCGATGCCTCGATGCCGGCCATGATCCGCGACTCCGGCATGATGTGGGGCGCCGACGACGACCAGCACGAAGCCAAGGCACTGATCCCGGACCGCTGCTATGCCGGCATCTATGCGGCTACGGTCGAGGACTGCAAGAAAAACGGCGCCTTCGATCCGACCACCATGGGCACCGTGCCCAATGTGGGCCTGATGGCGCAGAAGGCCGAGGAATACGGCTCGCACGACAAGACCTTCCAGGTCCCGGCGGACGGCACGGTCCGCGTGACCAACAGCGCCGGCGAGACGGTCTTCGAGCACGAGGTCGATGCCGGCGATATCTGGCGCATGTGCCTGGCCAAGGACGCGGCGATCGCCGACTGGGTCAAGCTGGCGGTCACCCGGGCGCGCGATTCCGGCATGCCGGCCGTGTTCTGGCTGGACGAGAACCGGGCCCACGACGCCCAGATCATCGCCAAGGTGAAGCAGTATCTACCCGAGCACGGCACCGAAGGTCTGGACATCCGGATCATGGAACCGGTCGCAGCCATGAACCACACGCTCCAACGTGTACGCGCCGGCCAGGACACGATCTCGGTGACCGGCAATGTGCTGCGCGACTACCTCACCGACCTGTTCCCGATCATGGAGCTGGGCACCAGCGCCAAGATGCTGTCGATCGTGCCGCTGATGGCCGGCGGCGGCCTGTTCGAGACCGGGGCCGGCGGTTCGGCACCCAAGCATGTGCGCCAGCTGCAGCGCGAGAACCACCTGCGCTGGGATTCGCTGGGCGAATTCCTGGCCCTGGCCGCCTCGCTCGAGCATCTCGGCAAGACCTTCGACAACGAACGCGCCAAGGTCATGGCCGAAGCGCTGGACCAGGCCACCAGCCGCTTCCTGTCGGAGAACAAGTCGCCCTCGCGCAAGGTCGGCGAACTCGATAACCGGGGCAGCCACTTCTACCTGGCCATGTTCTGGGCCCGGGCGATCGCCGATCAGAAGGACGATGCCGAACTCGCCGAGACCTTCGCCGAGCTGGCGAACGCGCTCGAGGCCAACGAGGACAAGATCGTCGAGGAACTGAACGCGGTTCAGGGCGAGCCGGTCGAGCTCAACGGTTATTACTTCGTGGATCCGCAGCGCGCCACCGAAGTGATGCGCCCGAGCGCCACGCTCAATCAGACCATCGCGATGGTGGCCGCGAACCGCAAATAGCCCGGTCAGCAGCCGGCCGGCTTGCGGCCGATCCAGGGCCGACGCTCGCTTCGCCGGGCGCCGGCCTTTTTCATGCCCGCCGGCACCTGCTGGGATGCGCCCTTATAACATACGGATTCGACGCCCGTTTTCGCTTTCGACACACCGCTCTGGTACGGTCGATCGTCCGTCGAATTAATAGCTCCCAATATGAAATCAATGCCGAAAGAGATCCTGGTCACGGGGACTATCGTGGGCGCGTGTCTGGCCGTGGCTGGCTGCACGACCGTGCGCGAGACCCAGCCGACGCAAACGGCTCGCGAGCAGCTCATGCTGTCCACCGCGGCCGATCACGCCAGCGCCCAGATCAAGCCGAACGTGCCCCGCGGCAACGCCATCTACGTGGATTCCAGCGAGTTCACCGACAACGCCGAGTACAAGACGAAATACGCCATCGCACAGATCCAGTCGCAACTGCTGGCCGATGGCTACAAGCTCGTCGGTTCGGCCGACAAGGCGGACACCATCGCGCTGGTGAGCAACGGCGCGTTGTCGATCGATCAGGCCAACACCATGCTCGGCATCCCCAGCATTCCGATCCCGATCCCGCTGACCGGGACAGTCAGCACGCCAGAGCTCGCCTTCTACAAGAAAGCGCGCCGCACCGGCGTGGCCAAATTCGGCATCGCGTTCTATAACGCCAAGACCGGCGATATGCAGGATGTCGTCGGGCCGGTCTATGGCTTTTCACACTACGACAAGTCATCGATCCTGGGTATCAGCTGGAAACATCAGAATCTGCTGACGCCGACCCAACAGGCCCGGATGAATAGCGAGACACCTAAAAAACCCAAGACCGCCAACAACGGTTAGGCGCGCCCGCTCCGAACGCAATGGCCCGGCTTCTCAAGCCGGGCCATTTTGTTGCGGTGTCCGCGCCGCGCCACTCGTTATCGGGAACGCGAACACGGTACGATCCGGATTCCACGATTTGAGGGAGGAGAGCAGCCATGACAACCATCAACGATTTACTTCGTGACAAGCCATCGGATATCTGGACGGTGGCGCCGGATGATTCGGTATACGACGCGCTGCAGCTGATGGCGGACAAGAACATTGGTGCCGTGCTGGTGATGGACGCCGGCCGCCTCGTCGGCCTGCTGTCCGAACGCGACTATGCCCGCAAGCTCGTGCTCGAGAACCGGTCATCGAAACAGACCCCGGTGCAGGACGTGATGACCCAGCGGGTGGCCTATATCGCCCCGGCAACCGAGATCGAGCAGTGCCTGGCGTTGATGACCGAAAAACGTTTCCGGCATCTGCCGGTCATGGACAACGACAAGCTCGTGGGGCTGGTCTCGATCGGCGACCTGGTCAAAGGGGTGATCGCCGACAAGGAATTCATGATCGAGCAACTCGAGCATTATATTACCGGGCATTAGACGCCGCCGAGCGACAAAAGGCCGCCGGGATGATCGGCGGCCTCTTTTGGTCCGGCACCGGCGGCGGCTACATCCGGGCGCGCCCGGACATCGCTTCCAGCCGCTGGATACGCTCCTCGGTCGGCGGATGGGTCGAAAACAGCTTGCCGATGTTGACACCCGCCAGCGGGTTGACGATGAACAGATGCGCCGTGCCCGGATTGCGCTCGGCCGACGACATCGGGTGCTGCTCATTGGCCTGCTCCAGCTTGCGCAGCGCGTTGGCCAACCCCATCGGGCTGCCCGAGATTTCGGCGCCGCCCTTGTCGGCCGCGAACTCGCGCGACCGCGAAACGGCCATCTGGATCAGGGCGGCAGCCAGCGGCGCCAGTATGATCGTCGCCAAGGCGCCGAGCATGCCGCCCGCGCCTTCGCGATCGTCGTTACCGCGGAAACCGCCGAACAGCATCGCCCACTGCGCCATGTTCGCGATCATGGTGATTGCGCCCGCGAAAGTGGCCGCGACGGCACTGATGAGCGTATCGCGATGGCGGACATGCGCCAGCTCGTGGGCGAGTACACCGCGCAACTCATCACGGTTCATGATCCGCAGCAGGCCGGTGGTCGCGGCCACCGCCGCATGCGTCGGACTGCGGCCGGTGGCAAAGGCGTTGGGCGTGTCCGATTCCATTACGTAGACGCGCGGCATCGGCAACCGGGCGCTCTGTGCGAGTTCCCGTACCACTTGATAGAGCTCGGGGGCATCCGCGGCCGACACTTCACGCGCGCCATGCATCTTCAGCACCATGCGATCGGAAAACCAGTAGCTGCCGAAGTTCATCGCCGCCGCGATCACCAGGGCAAGCAGCATGCCGCCACGGCCGCCGAGCGCGCCCCCGACGAGAACCAGCAACGCGGTCAGGCCGGCCAGCAGAATGGTCGTACGCAACGCATTCATTTCAAGCACCCTCTTTCAAACAAGCAACCCGAACACTCATGCTCAAGATAGCGGCGTTCGCAACCGAATCAAGATGGCGCACGAAACGCTCGATTCGCCCCGATCTTGCGCGTATCCTTTATTACAGTCCGTGACAATACGCGCACGCCATCGATACCCCGGCCCGCCCACAAGGCTCGATGAGCGGCGTGACCGGGACAATCGCCGGCCTGGTCTACCGAGACGACCCATGACCAATCCGCTTTCGCCTTCGCCTTGTCGCCACCGGGCCGGACCACCGGGCCGATCCGCGCACTTGCGCGTATCGCGACGTGCTCCGGCCGGGCCCCATTGGCAGGCGCCGCAGCTGCCATGAACGCGATCACGGAGCAGTACAACGGTTACCAGTTACACAGCGTCTTCCAGCCCATTCTCAGCCTGTGCCACCGACGCAGCGTCGGCTTCGAATCGCTACTGCGCTCCACGGATGCCGACAACCACGCGCATGCACCCGTCGATGTCATGCGGGAGGCCGCCGAGCACGGCGACATCCGCCTGCTGGATACGCTCTGCCAAAGCCTGCACATCCACAACTTCTCGGCCCAGGCGCCCGAAGAACGCTGGCTTTTCCTCAACCTGGACCCCAGCACCATCGCCGACCGCTGGTATCACGACGGAACGCTCACCAGGGCTTTGCGCGAGGCCGGCGTACCGCCGCAGCGCCTGGTCATCGAGATCGTGGAGGGCGCGATCGACGACGAGCCGCAGCTGTTCGCGGCGGTCGACTACTTTCGCTCCATCGGCGCACTGGTCGCGCTCGACGACTTCGGCACCGGCCATTCCAATTTCGACCGTATCTGGCGGCTCGCGCCCGACATCATCAAGCTCGATCGCAGCCTGATCGTGGAAGCCGAACAACACCGCACCGGCCGGCTGCGGCAGATGTTGCCCAACCTCGTGTCGCTGATTCACGAAGCCGGCTCCCTGGTACTGGCCGAAGGTATCGAAACGCGTGAGCAGGCACTGCTCGCCATGGATGCCGATGTCGACTTCGTCCAGGGCTTCTACTTCGCTCGCCCATCGCGCGAAATTGATCACCTCCGGATCGACGGCCTGCCGATACTCAGCGATATCACCCGTCATTTCGAGACCACGGCCACGATCGAGGAGCGCATCGAGGCCGACCGCATTGCGCCCTACGCCGATGCCTTTCGCGACGCCATCGAGCGCATCGGCCGCGGCGAGGCGCCGCACGCCGCCGCGCGCCAGCTGATGACCATGCCGCGCGCCGCGCGCTTTTATATTCTCGACGAGCGCGGCGAACAGATCATGCATGTCGACGGCCGTTCGCTGCGTACGCGCCGGATCTTCCATGCCGGCCCGATCACCGACACCTCGGGCGGCACCTGGTATCGACGCCAGTATTTCCGCGCCGCCATGGCCGAACCGCACCGCCTGCAGACCTCGCGCCCCTACCTGTCGAGCACGGGCGCCTATATGTGTGTCACGCTCTCGATCGCGCGCGGTCGCCCGCCGGAACAGGTCCTTTGCTGCGATATCGACTGGTAACGGCGACCATGGGTGAGCCGTGGCGCCGCAACCCGCCCCGGCCCGTTAACTCGACGTCGCATGAGACGGCAACAGGCCCTAGAATAGCTACCGATCTACCGCAATCGACGCATTACCATGGGTCAGTCGCTACAGGACCAGCTGCTCAAGGCCGGTATCGCCAAGCCGAAACAGGCCAAAAAGGCACGCCACGACAAGGCGCGTCGCAACAAGGCGGCACGCCGGGCAGGCAGCGCCGGCGATGAGGAACAGCGCAAACTGTCGAAGGAAGTCGAGGCCGCGGCCGCCGCGAAGCGCGAAGCCGACCGCAAGCGCGCCGAAGCGGCCAACGCGGAGCGCCAGCAGCGCGAACGCAAGCGCCAGGTGATCCAGATCATCAACGAGCACCGCATCGCCATCGAGGCGCCGGAAGCCGACGAGCCGCCCTACAGCTATACCGTCAAGGGCAAGATCCGCCGCCTGCCGGTCAGTCGCGACCAGCGTCGCCGGCTGGCCGACGGCCGGCTGGCCATCGTGCGCTACGACGGCCAGACCTCACTGGTCGACGTCGAGACCGCCGAGCGCCTGGAGGTGCTGGTCCCGAAGGCGGTATCGCGCATCACCGAAGCCGACAAGCGCCCGACCGATCCGGACGACCCCTACGCCGGATATGAAGTCCCCGACGACCTGATGTGGTGAGCCCGGCCACGGCCAACGGCCGTGGTCGAGCACCGCCGGCTCGCCGGGCGACACGCACCGGATCAGTACCCGGCCGCCAGGCCCGCCGGGCGCCGGCGATCGTTGGCGCCTTCGAGCGATCCGTCCGGGCGTCGCCGGATCGCCTCATCGGCGCCCCAGGAGCGCACCACGTCGAAGCTGTGCCCCATGGCTTCCAGTTTCTGTTTCACCGCATCGGTCAGATAGCCCGGCTCGACCTTGGTGTGATCCGGCAACCATTGATTGTGGATTCGCGGCGCGTCGACTGCCTGCTGGATGTTCATGCCGAAATCAATCACGTTGAGCATGCTCTCGAGCGTGGTCGAGATGATGGTCGAGCCGCCCGGGCTGCCGGTCACCATGAACAGGTTGCCGTTCTTGAGCACCAGGGACGGCGACATCGACGACAGCGGCCGCTTGCCGCCCTCGACCTGATTCGTCTTGCCCTGCACCAGGCCGAAGGAGTTGGGCACGCCCGGCTTGGCGGTGAAGTCGTCCATTTCGTTGTTGAGGAAGAATCCGGTGTTGCCGGCGATATGACCGTTGCCGAACAGATAATTGATGGTGTAGGTCACGCTCACCGCATCGCCCTTGGCATCGACCACCGAGTACTGCGTGGTGTGCTGGCCCTCGCGCGGGCCAAGGCTGCCGTGGATCCGTGACGACGGCGTTGCCTTGTCCGGGTCGATGTCGCCACGTAGACGATTCAGGTGATCGGCGGACAGCAGTTTGCCGATCGGGTTGTCGACGAACGCCGGATCGCCGAGATAGGTATTGCGGTCGGCGAAGGCACGCCGTTCGGCCTCGATCAGGTAATGCGAGGTCTTGACCGAGCCGTAGCCCCATTTTTTCAGCGGCAACGGGTCCAGAATGCCGAGAATCTCGCAGATCGTGGTGCCGCCCGAGCTTGGCGGCGGCGTTGAAACCACAGTGTAGCCCTCGTAGCCACAGGTGACCGGCTTACCCCAGGGGGCGGTGTAATCGGCAAAATCCTGCATGGTGAGGATACCGCCATGGGCCTTGCTGGCCTTGACCACCGCCTTCGCTATGGCGCCCTGGTAGAAGGCTTTCGTGCCCCGCTTCGAGATCAGCGACAACGTGTGCGCCAGTTGTGGCTGCTTCAGCGTATCGCCCACCTGATAGGGCTGGCCATGGTTCAGGAATATCTTCGCCACATTGGGCTGGTCAGCGAAATCGTCGCTGCGTTCGTGCAGGATATTGACGTCGCCCTGTTCGAGCGTAAAGCCCTGGCGCGCCAGCTTGATCGCCGGCGCCATCAGCCGCTGGCGGCTCATCGTGCCGAAACGACGGCGGGCCTGCTCCAGCCCCATCACCGTGCCGGGCACGCCGGTGCCGAGATAGGTCTTCGTGCTGCGGCCCGTGACCACGTTGCCGTCGGCATCCTGGAACAGCGTGGGCGTCGCTTTCTCGGGCGCTTTCTCGCGAAAATCCAGGAATAGATTCTTGGCCGGGTGATCGGCCGACCTGGCCAGATGCAGCACCATGAAACCGCCACCGCCGATGTTGCCGCAACAGGGATGCACCACCGCGAGTGCATAGCCCACGGCCACGGCGGCATCGACCGCATTGCCGCCATCGGCCAGCACCTTCACGCCGACGCGCGTGGCCAGATGCTGTGCGGTCACCACCATGGCGTGCCGGGCGGTCACCGGTTTGGCTTTTGCCAGGGCGGCCTGCGTGGTGGGCGGTGCGGTGACGTCCAGCGCACTGGCGGCAATGCCGGAAGCATTCGCGCTGGCGGCGCCGGCGACCCCGCTGCCGGCAAGCGCAACAGCCACGAACCCCGCGGCGCAGACGAGACGAAGACAGCGCCGAAATTGGTTGTGCATGAAACCAATCATGATCTGAATGATGGTGGCACTATAGCCCGCCCATTCCATCGCCAGCACCCCGCCGGTCAGAAAAAAGCGGCCCGATCGGGCTGATCGGGCCGGCCCGGTAGGCGGCATTCAAGACGCGAAAGCGGCCCTAGTCCGGCACGTGCGCCGATTCCGGCAACAGTCCCTCGCGCTTGAACCCGGCCCAGAGCTCGGCGGGGATATCGGCCTCGAACAACGCCTTGTTCTGGGGAATGCGTTCGGGCTTGCTCGCGCCCGGGATGATCGAATCCACCGCCGGGTGCGCGGCCGCGAACTGCAGCGCCGCCGCCTTCAGGTCGACATCGTGCGCCGCACAGATCGCGGCCATGCGATCGCGAATACGGACCGGCTCGGCGGCGGCCTTTTCGTACAGATAATGATCGCCGCCGGCGAGCAATCCCGAGCCGAACGGCGCCCCGACCACCACGCTGACATCCCGCTCCAGACAACGCGGGAACAGATCGTCGGCACCGGCCGTGTTCAACAAATGGTACTGGGTGGCCAACAGAAAGATATCCGGGTCCGCTTCGTCCAGCGTGCGCAGACACGGCTCGATGGTGTTCACGCCCAGGCCCCAGCCATGGATGAGCCCCTGGTCGCGCATTTCCGTCAGGGCGACCGCCGCGCCCGACATCGCGGTGGCAAAATGCTCGGTCCAGGCATCGCCGAGCGCGTCCGGCGACAGGTCGTGGATATAGACGATATCCAGATAGCCTACGCCCAGGCGCTGGAGGCTGTCGTGCACGGCCTGCCTGGCGCCGTCGTAGGAATAATCCATACGGCGCTTGAAATACAGCCCGCCCACGAACGGGCCGGTGGCCTCGGGCGCGTCGGCGGGCTCGAGCACACGCCCGACCTTGGTCGACAACACGTACTCGGAACGCGGCCGGCGCGCCAGGAACGAGCCGAAGCGCTGCTCCGACAGGCCGGCGCCGTAATGCGGGGCGGTATCGTAATACCGGATACCATGATCCCAGGCAGTGGCCAGGGTCTCGCGGGCGCGGTCGTCGTCGGAATGGGCGAACATGTCGCCCAACGGCGCGCCGCCGAATCCCATGCGGTCCAGGCGTGGCCCGGAATGCTTGAAATCGCTCATCTCGTCCTCCTGAGCATTGACTGATGGATAGCCGGCCGCGCCGTCGGCGCGACGCGACCGGCCGTGGGTCGATTATTCGCGCTCTTCGGGCGCGGTGGTGCTCGCTTCATCCAGCGTGGCGAGGGCCTGTTCGTCGAGTGTGATCGAGGTGGCGGCAACGAGCTGGTCGAACTGGGACATCGACGTCGCGGACACGATCGGCGCGGTCACGCTCGGCCGCTGGATCAGCCAGGCCAGCGAGATCGCGGCCGGCGTGGTCTCGTAGCGCGCGGCGACCGCGTCCAGCGCATCGAGAATGCGCATGCCGCGCGCGTCGAAGTATTTGTCCACGAACGGCGCCCGCGCACGGCCTTCGGCGTCGGTGCGGCTGCGATACTTGCCGGTCAGGAAACCGCTGGCCAGCGCGAAGTACGGTGTTACACCGAGCTCGTGCTCGCGGCAGATCTCGGCCAGATCATTCTCGAAATCGAAGCGGTCGTAAAGATTGTAGAACGGCTGCAGCACTTCATAGCGCGGCACCTCCAGATCGCGGGCCGCGCCCAGCGCCGAGACCAGGCGCGAGCCATCGTAGTTGGATGCCCCGATGTTGCGAACCTTGCCGTCGTCGATCAACCGATCGAAAGCCGCCATGGTTTCGTGGATCGGCGTGCTGTCATCGTGGGTATGGGCGAAGTAAAGATCGAGATAATCGGTATTCAGGCGCCGCAGCGAGTTCTCGATCGCCGTGGTGATCCAGTCGCGCGACAGCCCCTGGCCCTGACCGGGCATCTCCATGCCCACCTTGCTCGCCAGCACGATGCGATCGCGATTGCCGCGTTCGGCGAAATAACGCCCCAGCAGGCGTTCCGATTCTCCGCCGGCGTGGCCCTCGGCCCACTTCGAATAGACATCGGCGGTATCGATCATGTTGAAGCCCGCATCCAGCCAGGCATCGATCATGTCGAAGCTGTCTTTTTCGTTCAGCGTCCAGCCGAACACGTTACCGCCGAAAATCAGCGGGGCGGTCTTGAGTTCGGTCAGACCGAGTGTGCGGTATTCCATGGTCACTCCATTGGATGATTCGATTCGATAGCAAGATCGCGGCGACGCCGATCACCCGGGCGGCCGTGAGCGACGCGAGGCACGACAAACGCCGCGGCACGCCGGCGCACTCGAGGGCCCGGAATCAGCGGCAGCCTTGCCTGCAAGGCCGACCAACCGTCAAAGCCATGTCCGGCCTCCAGGCCCTGAGTAACTGAATGCATCATGCACGCAACATGGCGCGTACGCATCCCGTGCTACACGGATGGCACTTGCGCTAAGCTCGGTGACCTCGATCCGCCGTGGAACGTCATGCGCCCTTCACGCCCACGCGTCGCACTTGTGCTACTGGCCGCGATCGGCCTGTCGGGCATGATCGCCGCGGGCACCGCCTGCGCGCACGATCCCAATGCGCTCTGGCACATCGTGCATGACAAGTGCGTACCCGCCGCCCGGGCTGATCATGGCACCGGACCCTGCGCGCGCGTCGATACCGCGGGCGGCTATGCGCTGCTCAAGGATCTCGTGGGGCCGCTGCAGTATCTGCTGATTCCAACCCGGCGCGTGACCGGAATCGAAAGCCCGGCCGTACTCGCCCCCGGCTCGCCCCATTATTTCGCCGAGGCATGGCGGCGCCGGGGCATCATGGCCCGGCGCTTCGGACACCCGATCCCCGACGATGACATCCTGCTGGCCCTGAACTCGCGCCACGGGCGGACCCAGAACCAACTGCACATCCATATCTCCTGTATCGATCCGGTGGTCAAGCAGCGGCTCACCGCCATGGCGGACCGGATCGGCCGGCACTGGGCCGCCCTGCCGCAGCCGTTGCGCGGACATCGCTACATCGCCCGCCGGGTTTCGATCCACCGGCTCGAGCGCGAGAGTGCGGTGCGGCTGTTGGCCGACCACGACCATGCGCGCCAGCATATGGGCGACTACGGCATGGCGCTGACCGCGGTCAACGGCGCCGGTCCCGTATTGCTTGCCACGCGCACCCATCGACTGGCGGGCAACTTCGGCTCGGCCGAGGAACTGGCGTCGCATGCCTGTGGCGTGCTGCCCGGTATCGATCGCTTTCACCCCCCGACTCGCGCCCCGTGAGCGTTTCGCCGGCAAGGCTAGGGCCTGTTGTCGTTTCGTACGCGTCCGCGCCAAGCGCTGTTTTGCGGCAAGACGAGGCGTAGCGAACGTGGCGTAGTCGTTCTACGTGAGAGGGCTACAACGCTGGATTGCCGTCGTATTGTTGATATATTGGGCACTTGTGCCGAAGGGTTGGGCCGCCCAAAAAATTTACTAGGGGCGCCCGGCGGCGTTGTGAGTCTGGGTCGTGGCGCGCCACGACACGGCGACTCGCGCCTTGCCGGACACGATTTGCGGTCTCCAACGCGGCACGTGTACGAAACGGCAACAGACCCTAGAATAACGGTCATGCCGTCGCTCAATTCGCCTCGTCGCTTCTTGTACGCCAGCCTGGCGGCGACAATCTTCATTGTTTATGGCTCGCTCTATCCCTTCGCTTTCCACGGCGGCTCGCTGGGGGCCGCGGTACGGACACTGTTTCTCAGCGACCACATGCGCGATCAACCGTTTTCCGGCCTGATTGCGAACATCGTCCTGTATGTCCCGCTGGGCCTGTTCTGCGTGGCAGCACAGAATGACGCACGGCCCGCTTGGCGACAGGTGCTATGGGCAACCGGGCTGGGCGTCATGCTGTGTCTGAGCATCGAGATCACTCAGTTCTTCGACACCGGCCGCGTCACCACGCTCACCGATGTCTACCCGAACGTGGCCGGTACGCTGTTCGGCGCGCTGCTGGCGCTGCCACTGATCCGGTGGCTGGACCGGCCCGTCGACATGCATTCACCGGCACGCCAGACCGCCGCGCTGCTGCTGCTGTCGTTTCTCGCCTACCGCCTTTTCCCCTACGTGCCCACGATCGACCTGCATGCCTACTGGCGGGCGATCAAACCGGTCGTCATCCATCCCGGCGTGCACGGCTTCGACGTCGTGTCCTACGTGGTCATCTGGACCGTGGTGGGTGCCCTGCTATGCGACCTGGCCGGGCGCCGGCGCAGCCGCTGGCTGCTCGTGGTCATGATGCTCGCGGTGTTGTCGGCCAAGATCCTCATCACCCACAACCGGCTCTCGTTGTCCGAGCTCGTTGCCCTGCCGATCGCCGTCGCGGCCTGGCTTGTATTGTCGAGCATGCGTCGGGCATGGGCCGGCGGCGTGCTGGCCGTGCTGCTGGGCCTGGTGATCGTGGGCGATCGCCTGCTTCCCTTTGACTGGCAGCCGATCGCGCATGCATTCGGCTGGCTGCCCTTCTTCTCGATTCTGCACGGATCGATGGCCGCCAATACGCAGGCGCTGGCCGACAAGGTCTTTTTGTATTCGAGCCTGGTCTGGCTCATCACCGTGGCCGGCCCGCGCCATGCCGTCGCCGGCGCCCTGGTCGCGGCCGGGCTGTTCGCCACCAGCATGCTGGAAACCCACCTGCCCGGCCGTTCGGCCGAGATCACCGACGCGCTGATCGCGCTCGGCGCCGCCACGGTACTCGGCTGGCTTACGGTCGACGCCCCGGCGACGGGCCGCGCCGCGGTCGCGCCGTCAATCAAGCCCGCCCGCGATACGCCCCCGGCGGCCGAATAAGCCACCCGCTCAACCGGACAAGGCGTCGAGAAGACCCGCCGCCAACAGCAGCGCGGCGCCGGCGATCTGGGAAGCATTCAAGGCCTCGTGTGCGAAAAGCGCCGACGAGACCACGCCGACCAATACTTCGCTCATGAGCAGAATGCCGACCCGGGCCGGTTCGAGACGGGCGGCCGCCCAGACCAGTGCCAGCATCGATCCGATCCACCAGATCAGTGCGGCGGCCACCGCCCAGACGACGGATGCGGCATCGAGCGAGATGGCGGGCGCCCCCGGCGCCATCGGCAGCACCAGCCAAAGCAACCCGCCCGCGATCAATGCGCCCGCGGCGAACACCGTGCTGCCGGCCAGCGGCGGCATTTCGCCGCGCACCCGCATGCCGACCGAGGCCAACGACCACAGTGCGCCCGCCGCGAGACCGAGCCATTCGCCCACGGCATGCGGCAACGGCACGCCGTCGTGCACGCCCAGCACCAGCACGAGCCCGATCAGGCCAAGCCCGATCACCGCGTAGCGCAGCCGCGGCACCGGCCAGCGCAGCACGAGTGCCGTGATCAGGGTGGTCCATACCGGCGTCAGGTAGAACAACAGGATCACCGCGCTGATCCGCCCCTCCACCAGGCCCACCGAATACAGCATGAAGGCCGCGCCACCCGCGGCATTGGCGCCGAGACCGAGCGGATCGATCCGGCCCGGGTGCGAGCGGACAACGCACATGGCCATCAGCAACAGTACAAACGCGACCCCCGCCACCAGCAGCGAGCCTCGAGCCCCGACCAGGCCCGCGCTCGCCAGTGCACGCACCGGCACCCAGTACAACCCCCAGAGTGAACCGGCAAGCAGCACAAAAAGGCTCGCCAGGCCGGTGTGACGAGAACTCGACATAACACAGCGACGGATGGATTCGACCGGCGATACTACCAGTCGGTCGTTGCGGGCGCGCGGTGCGTCAGCGCATTACCCGCCGATCGCCGGACGGGCCATGCACCAGCGGAGAATCGCTGCCCGCCCGGCGCCGGGGCGCAAGGCCGGCCGCCGGGCTCAGTCGTCCTGTCGCGGCGAGCGCACGTGACGATGCCAGGGATGCTGTTCCTCGAAGCCCAGCAGATCGCGGATCTTGCGATTCGAATACAACGCTTCGTATTCGCCCAGCTCCCGGGTCACCGGCACGTCCGGATAGAATTCCTCGATGATCTCGGTGGTGGTCAGGTCGACCGAGTTGTGGTCGTTGCCGGCGTTGAAAACCTCGTAGCCCAGCCCGTCGGTCGCCAGGCAGCGATCCACGATCTGACCCAGATCGCGGGCGTCGATGTAGCAGAAGATATTGCGGCGGCGCAGCGACGGGTCGTCGAAATAGCGCGGGAAATAGGTCGCGTATTCATGCGGCTCGATCACATTGCCGATACGCAGGCCATAGATATCCGCGCCACTGCGCCGGGCGAAGACTTCCGCGGTCGCCTCGTTGCAGAGCTTGGACATGGCATAGCTGTCGATGGGCCGGGTCGGATGGTCTTCAGTGACCGGCAGGAACTCCGGCTTGACCTCGCCCTCGGCGAAACAGACGCCGTAGGTGGTCTCCGAGGAGGCGAACACGATCTTGCGCACGCCGAGCTTGGTGGCCGCTTCGAGTACGTTGTAGGTGCCCACCGTGTTGATGCGATAGGTCTCGTTGTCCGGCGTAACCAGGATGCGCGGGATGGCGGCGAAATGAACCACGGCATCGAAAGGCTTCGGCCCGCCCTCAGCCTGTTCCAGCTCACCGAGATGCGCGTAGCTGGTCAATGCATTGAACATCTGGCCTGAATCGGTGATATCGGCGGTCAGGTTGTGGACTCGCGGGTCATCCAGCGGCGTGCGGTCGATGTTGACCACGGTATGGCCGCGATCGAGCAGATAAGGCACTACATGGCGACCGGCTTTGCCGGAGCCGCCGGTAAAAAAAATACGAAGGGACATGTGTGTTCATCTCGGGTACGACAACCCGGCTATCCTGACATAGCCGCCGCTGTGTTGGCCGTGTTCAGCCCTCCGCCATTCGTTGCATGCCGGCCGCCGATGGCAAAATCACGCGCGCGCCGCACCGGCCGACCGCTCAGGTGTCGCCGGGCGCCGGGGCCCAGCGGCGCAGCGCCAGATAAGCCAGAAACGCGGACCCGGCCGAGCCCGTCATCACGATCGCCATGGCCCGGGCATCGCCGCCGATCAGGCCCACACCCCAGGTGGCGATCGCGCCACAGGCGAACTGGAACACGCCGAACAGGGCCGAGGCCGCGCCGGCGGCGTCGGGCGCCAGGTCGAGCAGCCCGGCGACCGTGTTCGCCCCGGCGACGCCGACCGTCGACAACAGGAAGAACAACGGCACCGCCACGCCCCAGAAGCCACCGAACCCGGTCAGTGTGGTCGCCAGCAGAATCAGGGCACAGGCCAGCGTATTGCCCACCGCCACACCAAGCAGCGTGCGATAGCCGAAACGCTGGACGATGCGCCCGTTGGTGAAGGTGCCGATCAGCATCGAAACGACGTTGGCACTGAAATAGAAACCGAACAGCGATTCGTCCACGCCGAATTCGTTCACGTACACGAACGAACTGGCGGCCACGTACGAGAACAGCGCGCCGAACATCAGCGAGCCGCAGGCCAGATAGAGAAACACCGGCAGCCGCGTGACCAGCGAAAGATAGCCGATGTATTGCGCAACTAGGCTGCGGTCGCGCACTCGCCGACGCTGTGGGTGCGACTCGACCAACAGCAGCGCGATGGCTGCCAGCGCAACGATGGCATAGGCCAGAAGCATCCAGAAAATGAGCTGCCATTCGCCGAAGAACAGAATCATGCTGCCGATCATGGGCGCGATCAGCGGTGCGGCGCCCATGACCATGACCACGAACGACATCACGCTGGCCGCCTTCGAGCCCTGGAAACGGTCGCGCACGATGGCCCGCGCCATCACCGGCCCGGCCGCGGCACCCAGGCCCTGCACCAGGCGCGCCGCGATCAGCATGTTGATCGAGATCGACAGCGCGCAGGCGACGCTCGCCACCAGATACAACGCCAGCCCGAAATACAGCACCGGGCGCCGGCCGTGCCGGTCGGATACCGGGCCATAGAGCAACTGGCCGAAACCCAGCCCCACGAAGAACAGGCTCAGACTGTACTGGACATGGGCCGGGTCGACGGCGAACTGGCGTGCCAATGCCGGCATGGCCGGCAGATAGGTATCGATCGACAACGGCGCGACGGCCGTCAGCAGGCCGAGCACGCAGACCATGAGCATGTGCTCACCCCGGCTCTGGGCGGTTTCGGTCATCGAGAGAACTCCTTGCACCGGCCCGGCGGACGGTCAGACGAGCGCGCGGGCTGTTCGCCGCGAGCGGCGGCGCGCCGATTCAAGTGGCGCGTAGTATGCCAGCCGGGCGCTGCGGCCGTCGAAACGGCAAACGGCCCTATCGACCGGCCTGAGCCCGCGCAACCAGGGCGCGCGTATTGGCCCGGCCGGTATCGGCCAGCGCGATCGCCTCGCCGGGCGGTTCGAGCGGCGGCTGCAGGCGGGTGAGCGTGTGGCCGGGCGGCATTTCCACCGCCAGCCGGAAGCCGGCCTCGGCGACGATGCGCGCCGTATCGGCCCAGTACACCGTTCGCGCCATGTTCCACACCAGATCGTCGCGGATCTCCGCGCCGGTCCACAAACGCCGGCGGCGGTTGGCCGAGAAATAAGCCAGCTGCGGTTCGCGAAAGATCACGTCACGGGCCATGGCCTCCAGCTGGCCGGCCGGCGTCAGCATCAACGCGCAATGGGACGGCACGGCCATATCCAGTCGCACCACCCGTGGCGCGCCGGCGTCGGCGGCCGCCGGTTCGAGCCGGGCCAGCGCGCTATCGGCGCCGGCGACCACGATCTGCTGATCGGCGTTTACATTGGCCAGATAGAGGGTGTCGGCCGCCCCGGCCCCGATATTGAGTTCGTCGAGCAACGCCCCGACCGCAGCGACCGACAGGCCAATCACCGCGACCATGCCATAGCCTTCGGGATAGGCCTCGCCCATCAGACGACCGCGTTCGGCCACCAGCCGCAGCGCATCGGCAAAATCGAGCGCGCCGGCGATCACCGCCGCCGGCCAGGCGCCGATGGAAAGCCCCATCACGGCAGCGGGCGCGGCACCGGCCTGGATGAGATCGCGCGCGGCCGCGACCCCGACCACGCACAGCGCGATCTGCACCGCCCGGGTGTCGGCCAGAGCCGCGCGCGTATCCAGGGCGCACACGTCTTCACCGAGCGCGGCGCGGGCGGTCGCCAGCGTGTCGGTCACGATGTCGTTGTCGGGCAAGTCGGCAAGCATGCCGGGGCGCTGCGCCCCCTGCCCGGGAAAGGTGAACACCACGCTCATGACGTACAGCCTGCCATGAGCGCCCAGGGATCGGCCGCCAGATACGGCCCCTGATCCGATTTGACCAGCACCTGCGGCGGCGCCGACAGCCAATCGGCCAAGGCCACACCGCCGGCCGGCGTTTCCAGCTGGACGTCGCAGCGCACCGGCAGCGTGGCCAGCCGTTCGGCCAGCGCGCGCAGCGCGGCCGGTACCGGCGTCCGGCCAACACGCAGGATCAGATCGACATCGGATTGGGCATGACAGGCCGCCGCCCCGCAGGCCAATTCGTAACCCACGGCCCCGCCGATGCCCCAGGCACCGGACCACGGCGCCATCGCGGCGCGCAACGCCGGCAGCACGGCGAGGGCCGGAATGCGCGCGTCCCGCGCCGGGTCGGGCCCGTCGACCAGCGATTCCGGTGTGACCGGATCGCCCCGCAACCCCGAGGGCGACACACGGGCGGCGAAGCGCCGATCACGGCTCGCCCCGCGAACGCCGACCGGCAGGGTCGTCGCATCGCGATGCCCGCGTCGCACCACCACCGGTTCGCCGCGGGCGACCACGGCCTGCGCCCATGCGGGGGCATCCGGGGTCAGCGCGGCCGGCGTGATATGCACCAGATCATGCGGCCGGAACGCCGGGCCCACCGTCCGCGGCTGACTGTAATCGCCGCCGGCGAGATCGGTCAGCCGGCCCACTGTTCCCGCAGCCGACGCCGAACCGCCATCGAGGCTGGCCGGCCCTGGTCGTCGAACCGATCAGCCAGATCGGTGCGGCCCCCGATATCGGCGACCGCCGCCGCCAGGGCCTCGCGCACCAGGGCCACCTGACTCGTATCCTCCGCCGCCACATCCAGCCGGCGATGCAACAGGCCGAGCGAGGCATAGCTGTCGATATCGTAGGCCATCGGCGTGATGGTCCGGGCCAGCGCCTCGACACCTTCAACGCTGCGCTGGGTGATGCGCGCCGCGGCCTGTTTGCCCATGGCATGCACCTGGACCGATTCGCCGGACAGCGCGAGCAACCGGTTGGCCTGGTAGCCGTGTGCCAGAAAGCCCCCGGACATGGCCCGGCCGACGATCAGCCCGATCACCGGATGCCCCGCCTGCCGGGCCCGAGCATAGGCCTCGGCCGCCGCAGCCAGCGCCTGATGGATGCCATAGGCTTCCTCGGTACGGCCATAGGCCTGACTGGGCACGTCGATCACGGCCACGATCACGCGCCGGGTATCGGCGCTGTCGTCGGCGGCCATTGCCTCGCGCACGGCGCGGGCCAACGCCCAGCCTTCGGCGAGGCCGACCTCGCCGTTGCGGGCGCGCGGATAACGGCTGTCCGGGTCGGGGACGACGGCGATAAAGCGAGCGGCCCGGCCGGCCAGTTGGCCGTCGACCACGCGCACACTGGCCGGATAGCCGGGCTGCACCGGGGCCTCGCCGGCCAGTGCCAACAACCACTCGGCGCCGAGAGATGGGGCTTCATGCATGACGGCCTCCCAGATGTCGGGCGAAAACCTCGCGCACGACGCCGGCCTCGGCGCGCTCGGCCGGATCGATCGCTTCGAGCAAACGGTTCCAGGCCGCGACATCGGCCGTCCGCGCCAGCCGCGTCGGCCCGGTGGCCGCGGCCGCGGCGATGCGCGCGCGAATCCGGGCGCGATCGTCATCCGTGCGTTCGTCGGCCAGGCCGGTCGCCGCGCGCTGGGCGCCGCCGAGCAGACTCCAGATCATCGGCCGGTCGCGGGAATCGAATTCCTCGACGCCGGCTTCCTGTTCGATCACCTGCGGGCCGTTCAAGCCCAGCCGGGCTTCCCGCGTGACGATCAGATGCGAACACAGCCCGGCGGCGATCGACATGCCGCCGAAACACCCCACCGGCCCGGTGATCACGCCGATCACCGGCACGAACGCGCGCAGCGCCACGATCGCGGCATGGATCTCCGCGATCGCCGCCAACCCGCAGTTGGCCTCCTGCAACCGGACCCCGCCGGTTTCCAGCAACAGCACCGGCACCACCGGCTTGCCGGCGGCGGCATCCTCGGCCGCCAGTTCCAGCGCCCCGGCGATCTTGGCGCCGCCGACCTCGCCCATCGAGCCGCCCTGGAACGCCGGTTCGATCGCCGCCACGACCACATCGACGCCGTCGATGGTGCCGCGGGCAATGATCACACCGTCATCGGCCTGGGTGACGATGTCCTGCTTGGCCAGCCACGGCGAGGTCTGGCGCTCGAACGGCCCGACCAGCTCGCGCATCGTGCCGGTATCGAGCAGGCACTCGACGCGCGCCCGGGCCGGCAGTTCGACGAAGCTCTCGCGCGCCAGCAGTTCGGCGGTATTCATGCCGCACCGCCGTCGGCCCGGCGCGCGGCCTGTTCCATGGCCTGGGCGATACGCAGCCGCACCACGGCGGGGGTGGCACCGAAATCGTTGATCTCGAGTGCCACGGCCGGGGCCTTCCCATCGGCGAAGATGCGATCGATCACGGCTTTCCAGATGTCGTTGACACCGTCGACCGAGGTCCTGATCGCCACCGTGGCGCGCCCCACCGCGCCGGGCTCGAGCAGCACCTCCAGATCGCCGGAGCCGACGACACCGGCCAGCGCGCGGCGCGCCGGCGGTTCGCCGGCCGGATAATCAAGCGATAGCGTTTGCATGGTTTGTCTCCTGCAGGTCCGGGCGGAATCCGGCCGCGGTTTCGAGGCGATCCACCAGCAGCGTGGCCGCCAGCAGATCCGCGGCGCCGCCCGGCGAGGCGTTGTGCGCCAGAAAAACGGCGTCGAGTTCGGCCAGGGCCGTGCGACCGGCCACGCTGGCCGACCCGCCGCGCGCGGCCACCGCCGCGGCCGCACGCCGTACAGCGGCCAGGCCGGCGGCGCCGGCCCGATGCAGCACGCAGGTATCGTCGAGCACGGCGATGATGGCCGCCAGCGCGTCCAGCCGGGCCGAGCCTTCATCGGCGCCCAGGGCCCGGGCGCCATGCAATGCCGGCAGCCCGGCTTCAACGATCTGCGGGAAGCCGGCGATGGCTTCGCCACGCGCGCCGGCCACCCGATAGCGCGCCACGACACGCGTACCGTGCGATGCCCGGCGCATCGACGCCGCCGCCGGATCGTCGATCGCCGCCATCCGGGCGACCCAGCCGAGCAGCGGCACCGCCCGCCATTGCCGCCGCGGCGTCGCCGCGGCGGCCGCCACGATCAGGCCCAGCGCCCAGATCGCGCCGCGATGCGTGTTCACACCGTCGGTGGCCTGCATCATCGCGGCCTCGGCCTCGCGGCCGGCCACGCCCAGCGCCGCGCGCAGGGCCGCCGCATCCGCCTCCCCGGCCGCGGCGGTCGCGATCGCGGCGAAGCCCGGTTCCAGTGCCAGCGCCGAGGTCGTCATCAAGGCGTGATCCATATCGCGATGCGCGCCGGTCGTCGTCCGGTCCACCAGCCCCGGCTTGGGCGTGAGATCGAGTTCGTCGCGCAGCGCGGCCACGGCCATGCCGGCCAGATCCAGTGCCGATGAGCGCGGCCCGGCAGCGCCGGCGGTATCGAAATCCAGACGCCGCATCACCAGCTCCTGAAGCGCGGCGGCGGATCGTAGAGCCCGCCCGACCAGTCGACCAGGTCGGCGATGCTGGAGGCGGCGAGCTTTGAGCGCGTGGCCTCGGCGCGCGCCACGCCCAGATCCTCGGGCAGGCGGATCTTGTCCTGCTGGCGCAGCCGCGCGCTGACCCGCGGATCGGCCGACCGCCCCAGCGGGGTGACCCCGGCCACGGCCGCGATCATCGCGCGCCGCTCTTCCAGCGATTCGGCCTTGTACAGATACGCCAGCCCTTCTTCGGTGAGCAAATGGGTGGTGTCGTCGCCGTAGACCATGACCGGGGCCACCGCCAGATGGGCTTTCTCGGCGACTTTCACCGCGTCGAGCTGGTCGACGAACGTCGGTTTCAGGCCGGCCTGGAAGGTCTCGACCATCTGCACCACCAGCTTGCGGCCGCGGCCGAGCTTGTCGTCCGGCGCCGCGAGATGGGTCCAGGCCGGTGTGGCGTGTCGCCGGCCGCGGGCATCGCTGCCCAGATTCGGCGCCCCGCCGAAGCCGGACACGCGCGACTCGGTCACGGTCGAGGAATTGCCGTCGGGGTCGATCTGCAGCGTGGCGCCGATGAACATGTCGGCCGCGTACTGGCCGGCGAGCTGACAGAACGCGCGGTTGGATCGCAGCGAGCCATCGGCGCCGGTGAAGAACACGTCGGGCCGGGCCGCGACATAGCGCTCCATGCCGAGTTCGGTGCCAAAGCAGTGCACGGACTCGACCCAGCCCGATTCGATCGCCGGGATGAGCGTCGGATGCGGGTTCAGCACCCAGTTCTTCGCGATGCGCCCGCGCAGGCCGAGCTTTTCGCCGAAGGTGGGCAGCAGCAGCTCGATGGCGGCGGTATTGAAGCCGATGCCATGGTTGAGCGAAGTCACGCCATGCTCGGCATAGATGCCCTTGATGGCCATCATCGCCATGAAGATCTGCACCGGCGTGATGTTGCGCGGGTCGCGCGTGAACAGCGGCTCGATGTAGAACGGCCGGTCGGCCTCGACCACGATATCGACCCAGGAGCCCGGGATATCCACCCGGTCGAGATCCGATACGTCGTCGACGATCTCGTTGGCCTGGGCGATCACGATGCCATCGGAGAACGCCGCAGCCTCGACCAGCGCGGGCGTATCCTCGGTCGACGGGCCGGTATAGAGATTGCCCTGGCGGTCGGCCTTGAACGCCGCGGTGAGCACCACGCGCGGCGTGAGATCGACGAACAGCCGGGCGTACAGCTCGATGTAGGTATGGATGGCGCCGACCTCGATCGTGCCGTCCATCATGAGCGCGCCGATGCGGTGGCTCTGGGTGCCGGAGAAGGCGAAATCCAGTTTTTTCGCGATGCCCTTTTCGAACACCGCCAGATGCTCCGGCCGGCCCACGCTCGGCTGGATCATGTGCAGGTTGTTCACGCGCGCGGGGTCGAGCTCGGCCAAGGCGCGCGACAGGAAATCGGCCTGTTTCTGGTTGTTGCCTTCCGCGATGATGCGGTCGCCCGAGCGGATGCAGGCGTAGAGAATATCGGCGATGGCCTCGCGCCGGGCCAGCTTGCCCTCGAGGTGGCCGGCGGCCGCCGCCAGGCGCTCGGCCTTGTCCTCACCGCGGGTGTTCCAGTTGCGTGTATCGTTGTTTTGAATCATGCCACCGCATCGCCTGAGCCGGGATGGCCGACGATAGAATCGGCCCAGCGGTCGATCAATCAAGCTCGCGTTAGCTTCGTTAACGTCGGGCAAAGCCCAGCGCCGGTCGCCGTGCATGCCGCGGTCACCGCCCCGGGTCTGGAGGAGCCATCATTTGAGCGGCAGCGACGAAATCACCCTGCGCAAGCTGGAGATCTTTCTGGTCTTCATGCGCGAACGCAATCTCGCCCGGGCCGCCGAGGCCCTGGGGCTGTCGAGTGTGTCGGTACACAAGGCAATTCATTCGCTGGAGACCGCCGTCGGCGCGCCATTGTTCGCCCATCGCGGCCGGGCGCTGGAACCGCTGGCCTCGGCCACCGTGCTGGAATCCCACGCCGCCGACATCATCGACGGCATCCAGCGCAGCGTGGACGCCACGCGCCAGGCCGCGGGCATCTCGCCCCGCACCTTCCGGATCGGCTCGCTGTATTCGCTGACCATCGAGGTGGTGCCGCGCATCATCACCGCCATCCAGACCTCGCTGCCGGGTTGCAACATCGAACTGGTGCTGGGCTCGAATACCGATCTCGAGGACAAGCTCGCCGCCGGCGAGGTCGATGCCGCGGTCATGTGCGTACACGATATGGACAGCTCGCGCAGCCGGCGCGTCATTGCCCTGTTCGGGGACGAAATGTATCTGGCCAGCCGGAAGGACGACGCGCCCTCGCGGACCCCGGTGGATCTGCGCGACTGGGCGGATCGGTCGTTCGTGATGCTGTCGCAGGAATTCTCTTCCGGCCGCGATGCCTACCGCATGTTCGACCAGGCCGGGGTGACGCCGAAGGTCGCGCTGCGCGCCAACGACATCTTTTCGCTGTCGTCGCTGGTACGCGGCGGCGTCGGCCTGGCCCTGCTGCCCGGCCGCATCGGCCAGCTCTACCCCGGCGCCCTGCAATACTCGCGCGTGCGCCGCGAGCAACGCGTGTCCCAGACTCTCGGTCTGTGCTATCTCGCCTCGCGCGCCGAGGACGAGGCGATCGTGGCGCTCGAGGCCGCGGCGCGCAGCGCCACGGCCCAGCCCCGGCCAGCCTGACGTGGCGCGGCGATGCGGGGTGCCGTTAAGCGCGTCGCCGTCAACGAAATTCGTCTGTTCCCGAAAATCCTGCGATGGCGCGCACCCGCGCTCGACACGCAGCGACCCGTGTCACGCGCGAAGCAGGGCCGGGCTGTGCCGACCACGCGAAACAAGCCCGCATGGCGCGCTCGCCGGCGGTTCATGCGGCGATCACGCGGCAACGCCCGAGCGGGCCGCACTGGCCTTCGCTCCGAAGCTATGGCTTCATATGCGGCGTTTCGCATCCCAGTCGAGTCGCGCCCATGTTCGATAAACCCCGTGTTGGTCTTGCCGGTGATCCGGACAGCTCGTGGCGGCTCGTCGCCGATGTCGGCGGCACCAATGCGCGCTTCGCCCTGGCCGACGACTACGGCGCGCTACAGGGTCAGGAGACGCTGCGCTGCGAGGATTTTTCCGGCCTGGCCGAGGCCACCCGACATTATCTGTCGAACCGCAATGTGGGCAGCATTCGCGCGGCCGCGGTGGCCGTCGCGACCGCCGTCTACGAAGACCATGTCGCGTTCACCAACTCGCCGTGGTCATTCTCGATCCGGGACCTGGGTCGCCAGCTCGGGGTCAAGGATTTTCACGTCGTCAACGACTTTACTGCACTCGCGCTGTCGATCCCGCGACTGGATCGCGAGTGGCTGGTACCGGTGACACCGCATGGCGGGGGGACACCGAACGCGCCGCGCGCGGTGATCGGCCCGGGCACCGGGCTGGGTGTGTCGGGCGTTTTCCACTTCGGTGGCCGATGGCGCGCTCTCGACAGCGAGGGCGGCCATGTCACGCTCGCCCCCGCCGATGCGCGTGAAGTCGAATTGCTGGGCATTCTCACCCGGCAGTTCGATCATGTGTCGGCCGAGCGCGTGCTTTCGGGGCCGGGGCTGGTCAATCTGTATCGCGCCAACTGCGAGCTCGACGGCGTGGATGCCGAGGCGCTGGAACCGTCGGACATCACCGAGCGCGGCCTCGCCGGGGAATGTGCCATCTGCGTGAAGGTGCTCGACGACTTCTGCGCCATGCTGGGCACGGCTGCCGGAAATCTGGTGCTCACCCTGGGCGCGCGCGGCGGGGCCTATATCGGCGGTGGCATCGCGCCGCGGCTGCAGCCGTTTCTGGCGCAAAGCCGTTTCCGCGAGCGGTTCGAAGCGCACGGGCGGCTGTCCGAGTACCTTGCCGATGTCCCCTGCTACATCGTGACGGCCAAATATCCGGCGCTGGAAGGCGCGCTGGCCGCCCTCGACGACTTGTAGCCGACCCCGAATAAAATATCTGGAAACAAAAAGTTAAGTTATTTCGGCTTGACTGTGGGCACGGTCCCAGAATGGTCTATTAGACCTTCGTTCCGTTGTGATCCCCGAACGTTTGCTCGATCCTTGAACAAATGCGTCCGCTGTGGCGCACGCGTCAATCGTAGCCAAACGAACACGCCGTGGCCCCAAGGGCCGGATACGGTATCAGGGAGGAGCCCATGAGGAACCAGAGTATTTTGCGCAAGAGCGTCACAATCGGCCTGTCGGTCGCGGCCATGACGGTCGGTGGTGTGGCCCTGGCCGCACCCAACAAGGGCAGTGTCAGCGTGCTGAACTGGTGGACATCGGGCTCCGAGGCCAAGTCCATGAATGTTCTGCAGCAGATGATGGCCGACAATGGCTACAAGATGATCAACGACGCCGTCTCTGGCGGCGGCGGCTCCAACGCCCGTACCGTGCTCAAGTCGCGCATCCAGTCGAACAACCTGCCGGGCGCGGCCCAGATCAAGGGTCCGGAAATTCAGCAGTGGTGCACCACCGGCCTGACGATGAACATCGACAAGGTCGCCAAGCAGCAGCACTGGTCCAAGATCCTGCCCGGCCCCGTGGCCAAGGGCATGCAGTGCAACGGTCACTATGTGGCCGTACCGTTCAACCTGCATCGCATCAACTGGCTGTGGATCAATAAGTCGGTGATGGAAAAGGCCGGCGCCCAGATGCCGACCGACTGGGATTCGCTGGTGGCCGCGCTCAAGAAGCTGAAATCGGCGGGTATCACCCCGATCGCCGGCGGCGGCGACACCTGGCAGGTGGCGACCGAGTTCGATGCCATCGCGATCGCCACCGGCGGCGCCGACTTCTATCGCAAGGCTTTCGTCGACCTCGACCAGAGTGCGCTGTCCGGCGACACCATGGCCAAGGTCTTCAAGCGTCTGCGTACGATCGAGCAGTACGAGGATCCGAACGGTCAGGGGCTGTCGTGGAACCATGACACCGGCGAAGTGGTCCAGGGCAAGGCCGCGATGCAGATCATGGGCGACTGGGCCAAGGGCGAAATCACCAACGACAACGCCACACCGGGCAAGGAAATCGCCTGCATGGCGTTCCCGGGGGAACACAACGGCTTCGTTTACAACACCGACTCGTTCGAGATGTTCAAGAGCTCGCACTCGGACAAGAATGCCCAGTACGCGTTCGCGCGCACGGCGTTGTCGCCGAAGTTCCAGCGCCGGTTCAACATGGCCAAGGGCTCGATTCCGGTGCGTGAGGGCGTCTCGCTCAAGGGCTTCGATGCCTGTGCGAAGCAGTCCAAGAAGGACTTCACCGCCGCCGAGAAGAACAATGCGCTCGTGCCGAGCTTCTCGCAGGACATGGCCGAGAACGGCGCGGTCAAGGGCGCCATCTTCGACGTCATCGCCAAGTTCTACAACGACAAGAGCATGACGCCGGAAGCGGCAGCCAAGGCCATGGCGAGCCAGGCCAAGCAGGCCAAGATGATGTCCCAGATGTAGTAGCGGGCGGCATCCTCCGCCTTCCTTCAAGCCGGCGCCTGGGCGCCGGCTTTTCTCTGATGCGCCGACAAGCACAACGGATAATCCTACATGGCTGAATCATCGCCTCGGGCCGCCCGGGCCGCGGCCACGCCGTGGCGACGCCGGCTCGACCGCTGGCTGCCCAAGTTTTCGCTGCTACCCAGCGGTCTTGCTTCGCTGATCTTCGTCTATGGCTTCATTGCCTGGACGATCTGGCTGTCGCTGACCAGCTCGAGCCTTCTCCCCACCAACAACTTCGCGGGCCTGCGCGAATACAAGGTACTGTTTCAGCTCGATATCTGGTGGGTATCGGTGATCAATCTGGCGATCTTCGGCATTCTCTATGTCGCGATCTGTCTGGCTATCGGCCTCTTTCTGGCCATCATGCTCGATCAGAAGATCCGCGCCGAAGGCTGGTTGCGCACGATCTATCTCTATCCGCTGGCCCTGTCGCTGATCGTGACCGGTGTCGTCTGGAAATGGCTGCTCAATCCGAGTCTCGGTCTGCAGCATGTGGTGCAGTCACTGGGCTGGACGGGTTTTTCCTTCGATTGGCTGGTGAATCCGAACATGGCGATCTATACCGTGGTGATCGCCGCGGTCTGGCAGGCGTCGGGCTTTGTCACCGCCCTGTTCCTGGCCGGCCTGCGCGGTATCGACAGTTCCATAATCAAGGCGGCCCAGATCGATGGCGCCAGTCTTCCGCGCGTGTATTTCTCGATCATCATCCCGAGTCTGCGGCCGGTGTTCTTCTCGGCAATCATTCTGCTGGTCAGCCTCGCCATCAAGAGCTTTGACCTGGTCATCGCCCTGACCGGTGGTGGCCCCGGCTACTCGACCTGGCTGCCCGCCATTTTCATGTACAACTTCGGCTTCAATCGGGGCCAGATCGGCCTGGGCGCGGCCGCCGCAACACTCATGATGGCCGCCGTTGCGCTCGCCATGCTGCCAATGCTCATTGCCGAACTGAAGGAGCGCCGTGATGGCCGGACCCACTGAAGACGGCATTCAGCGTGGCGGGCCGATCGCCCGCGCGCTGGTCTACGCCGTGCTGATTTTCGCGGCCCTCTATTTTCTGATGCCGCTGTACGTGATGCTGACGACGTCGTTCAAGACACTGCCGCAGATCAGCCACGGTAACCTGTTCGCCCTGCCATCGCCGTTCTCGACCGAAGGCTGGACGGCCGCCTGGTCCAATGCCTGTACCGGCGCCGACTGCTCCGGCCTGCACGGCTACTTCTGGAACTCCGTACGCTTTACGATCCCGGCCGTGGCGTTGTCGACCCTGTTCGGCGCGATCAACGGCTATGTCCTGACCAAGTGGCGCTTCAAGGGCTCCGAACTGGCATTCGGCCTGCTTCTGGGCGGCACCTTCGTGCCTTTCCAGATGTTCCTGCTGCCGATGGCCGGCGTACTCGGCAAGATCGGGCTGGCGAATTCCCTGACCGGCCTGGCGCTGGTGCATACCGTCTACGGTATCGCTTTCACGACCCTGTTCTGTCGCAATTACTACGTCACCATCCCGGACGAGCTGGTCAAGGCGGCGCGCATCGACGGCGCCGGCTTCGTGTCGACCTTCTTCTATGTGATCCTGCCGATCTCGACACCCATTCTCATGGTTTGCGTGATCTGGCAGTTCACCCAGATCTGGAACGACTTCCTGTTCGGCGTGGTGTTCACCTCGGGCAGCGAGCATCCGATCACAGTGGCGCTCAACAACCTGGTCAACACCTCGTCGACCGGGGTCAAGCGCTACAACGTGGACATGGCCGGCGCGATCATCACCGCCCTGCCCACGCTTATCGTGTACGTGGTGGCCGGGCGCTACTTCATGCGCGGGCTGACTGCGGGCGCAGTGAAAGGCTGACGCCAGTTCAAATCGGGGGCGGGCCAGCCGCGCGGCCGCATGGGCGACCGCGCGCATCCCGCGAACCAACGCCATAACGAGAAGCGAATTACATGGCTGTACTGAAAATCGATAACGTATCCAAGACCTTTGGCGAAACCCGTGTCCTCGAAGACATCAACATCGCCATGGCCGAGGGCGAATTCCTGATCCTGGTCGGCCCGTCCGGCTGCGGCAAATCCACGCTGCTGAACATGATCGCCGGCCTGGAGACCATCAGTTCCGGCACGATCACGCTGGACGGCACACCAGTCAACGATCGCAGCCCGCGCGAGCGCGACATCGCCATGGTGTTCCAGTTCTATGCGCTGTATCCGAACATGAACGTGCGCAAGAACATCGAGTTCGGCCTGAAAATGCGCGGCGTCGACAAGACCGAGCGGGGCAAGACGGTCGAACGCGTGGCCAAGATGCTGCAGATCGAGAACCTCCTCGACCGCAAGCCGGCCCAGCTATCCGGCGGGCAGCGCCAGCGCGTGGCCATCGGCCGCGCCCTGGCCCGCGACCCGGCGCTGTTCCTGTTCGACGAACCGCTGTCCAACCTCGACGCCAAGTTGCGTGTCGAAATGCGCACCGAGCTCAAGCAACTCCATCAGCGCCTGAAGACCGCCATGGTCTACGTAACCCACGATCAGATTGAGGCCATGACGCTGGGCGACCGGATTGCGGTGATGAACGAAGGCCGCGTGCAGCAACTCGGCACACCGCACGAGATCTACGACAATCCGGCCAATCGCTATGTCGCCGGTTTCATCGGCTCGCCGGCGATGAACTTCATCGAGTGCGAGTTCTCGGGCGGCGAGAACGGCACAATCCGGTTAACCTCTGGACAGGCCAGCATTGACCTCATGCTGCCACAGGCCGCCGCGAGCCGGCTTGCGGCGCACGGGCAGTCAAGGGTCATCATGGGCATGCGACCGGAGCATCTGGCACCGGCCGAGCCCAGCGAAGAGAACGCGCTGACCTGCCGCATCGAGATCGTGGAACCGACCGGGCCGGATACCTATCTGCTCACCCATATCAACGACATCGAGGTCACCGCGCGCTGCACGCCATCGGCGGCACCGGAAGTCGGCGCGAATATGGCCCTGTCGTTCGATACCGCGCGTGCCGTATTCTTCGACTGCGACAGCGACGAGCGGATCGCCTAGCACGCTACCCCGGCAGCAAAAAAGCCGGGCTCGAGCCCGGCTTTTTTTCTTACCTGCCATGCGTTGGCGGGCGGTTCCGCGCCGAGGCGGCCCGCCACGGCGTCAACGCCCGAGCCGCGCGGCGCGCTCCGCGGCTGCACGGGTTGGCGACTGACCTGTCGGCTCATCCCCGGTCGCCGGCTTGGCGAGCCAACTGCCGCCGACGCAGGGAATGCTGGGCAGCTTGAGATAATCCGGCGCGCTCTGCTCGGTGATGCCGCCCGTCGGGCAGAAGCGGACATCCGGAAACACGGCCGCATACGCCTTGATTGCGGAAGGGCCGCCGATCACCGACGCCGGAAACAGCTTGACCTGCTGCCAGCCCTGGCGCACCAGATGGGCAACCTCGCTGACCGTCTGCGCCCCCGGCAGATAGGGCAGATCCGCCTCGCGGCAGACCGCGCCGACATCGTCGGCAATGCCCGGCGAAACGATGAACTGGGCACCGGCATCCAGTGCTTCGTGCGCCTGCGCCGCGGTCCACACGGTGCCCACGCCGAGGCATAGATCAGGCACGGCCTGGGCGATCGCACGCACGGCATCGAGTGCGACCTGGGTGCGCCGCGTGATCTCGATCGTCTTCAAGCCGCCGTCGTACAAATCGCGCGCCATGGCGACCGCGTCATCGACCGAATGGATGGTGACCACCGGGATCACCGGCGACATTTTCATGATGGCGAGTGTATCGGCCATGGTTACCTCTTGATTATCGACGGATCGCGTTCAGTCATGGAGCACCGGACCGGCGCCTTCTTCGGCCGGCGCGGCATGGTGGCGAAACAGCGCGAACAGCTCGCGACCGAAACCGTATTCGGTCGGCGGCGGATCGGCGAAGGAGACCGGCTCGCGGGCGTCGAGTTCGGCCTGATCGACCTGCACCGACAACTCGCCCGTCTCGCTGTCCACGACCACCATGTCGCCGTCCCGGATTCGGCCGATGGCCCCGCCGAGCTTCGCTTCAGGGGTGACCTGAATCGCCGCCGGCACCTTGCCCGAGGCGCCCGACATGCGCCCATCGGTAACCAGGGCGACCTGATAACCACGCTGCAGCAGCACCGACAGGCTCGGCGTCAGCTTGTGCAGTTCGGGCATGCCGTTGGCCCGCGGGCCCTGGTACGGCACCACCACCACCACGTCCTTGTTCAGCTCATTGGCCTTGAACGCGTCGAGCACCGCCTGCTGGGTTGAAAACACCTGTGCCGGCGCCTCGATACGGCGATATTTCTTGTCCACCGCCGAGGTCTTGATGATGGCGCGGCCCAGATTGCCATCCAGTACGTTGATGCCCCCGGTCGACGCAAACGGGGTGTCGACCGTGCGCATGACGTCTTCGTCGTGGCTGGTCATCGCACCCTCGCGCCAGGCGAGTTCGCCATTGTCCAGGAACGGTTCACGCGTGTAATTGTGCAGGCCGTAGCCCTCGACCGTCATGACGTCGTCATGCAGCAGGCCGGCATCGAGCAGACTGCGAATCATCAACTGAATGCCGCCCGCGGCGCGCATATGGTTGACGTCCGCGACCCCGTTCGGGTAGACACGGGCCAACAGCGGCACCGCCGATGACAATTCCGAGAAATCGTCCCAGTTGATCTTGATGCCGGCGGCGCGTGCCACCGCCACATAGTGCATGGTGTGGTTGGTCGATCCGCCCGAGGACAACAATCCGACCAGGCCATTGACCAGGGATTTCTCGTCCACGATGTCGCACATCCGCCGGGCCTGGCCGTCGTCGGGCACGGAGGCCATCTCCACGGCGCGCCGGGCGGCCGCTTCGGTCAGCGCATGGCGCAGCGGCGTACCGGGGTTGATGAAAGACGTTCCGGTCAGATGCAGGCCCATGAACTCCATCATGAGCTGGTTCGAATTGGCCGTGCCATAAAAGGTGCAGGTGCCCGGCGAGTGATAGGCCATGGATTCGGCCTTGAGCAGCTCGTCGCGGCCGATCTCGCCCTGGGCGAAACGCTCGCGAACCTTGGCCTTGACCGGGTTCGACATCCCCGAAGTCATGGGTCCGGCCGGCGCGAAGATCACCGGCAGATGACCGAAGGCCAGGCTGCCGATCAGCAGCCCGGGCACGATCTTGTCGCAGACACCGAGGCAGATGGCGGCGTCGAACATGTTGTGCGTCAGAGCCACGCCGGTGGCCAACGCGATGACATCGCGCGAGAACAGGCTGAGCTCCATGCCGGGCTGGCCCTGGGTCACGCCGTCGCACATGGCCGGCGTACCGCCGGCGAACTGTGCCACGCCGCCCGCGTCCCAGGCGGCTTTCTTGATGATATCCGGAAAATCCACGAACGGCTGGTGGGCCGAGAGCATCTCGTTGTAGGCCGAGACGATGCCGACATTGGGCCGGACATCCGAGGCCAGCGCGTCCTTGTCCGGCGCGCCACAGGCGGCAAAGCCGTGGGCCAGATTCGAGCACGACATGGTGCCGCGGTGCGGGCCATGCCGCCCGGCTTCGTTCATGCGTGCGAGATAATCCGCACGGGAATCGCGACTGCGCTCGATGATGCGCTGAGTGACGTCGTGGATGACGGGATTGAGTGCCATGACAGCCTCCGCTCACGGGAGCCCGGCGATAACGCCGGGCGTTTCATTCATTCAGCCCAGTGTGCCTGGGCCACGGGGCGCTCGAGATGCAAGACGCCGCGCACGGGCAGTTCGGCCACCGGGCCGGCCGCCCGGGCGCGTTCGAACACGCGGCGCTTCTCGTCGCCGAAGATCAGAAGATCGATGCTGCGGGCATCGGTCAGGTACGCCAGACTCAGGGACAACCGGGCCGGCGGGCCGACGCTGGGCGCCACGCAGGGCGCCGTCGAGTCGAGACAGGTCTGGATGTCGGGCGCTTGCGGGAACAGCGAGGCGGTGTGCCCGTCGTCTCCCATGCCGAGCAATACCACATCGAGCGGCCGCGGCACGTCGGTCAAGGAAGCCGCGACCGCGTCGAGCGCTTCGCCAGGCGTATCGGTCGGGCGATACAGCCCCACGAACCGCGCCTCGGCCGCCGGCCCGGCCAACAGCGTCTGCCGAACCAGTCGTTCGTTGCTCTGCTCGTCGTCGACCGGCACCCAGCGCTCGTCGGAGGGGACAATCGTCACTCGCGACCAGGCCAGTGCCTCGGCCGAAAGAAACGCGAACAGCTCTTTCGGCGAACTGCCGCCACAGACCACCAGGCTGGCCGCGCCGCGCTCGGCGATTGCGTCGCGCAGGCGTGCGGCAATCGATGCCGCGAGCTTGCGTGCCGCCTCGGTCCGGCTGGGATATTGCGTCAACTCGGCCATGGGAACGGTCCCTCTCGTGGATTGCATTCAGCGCGGGTCTCGACCTGTGCGCGCCCATACGGCGCGGGGACGATCAGCTATCGTGCCACCGCCGTCCATCGCGATCGAGCAATACGAAGGCATCGGTCGGACCCCAGCTGCCGGCCATGTATTCCTGGGCTTCGACCTGTTCCAGACGCCAGCTCTCCAGAATCCGGTCGATCCACTGCCAGCCGGCCTCGACCTCGTCGCGGCGCATGAACAACGCCGGGTTGCCGCGCAGGACTTCCATCAACAAGCGCTCGTAGGCGTCCGGATAAGCCACTTCGAACGCCTGGCTGAAGCTCAGGTTGAGCGGCAGGCTACGCATGCGGAAACCACCGGGGCCCGGTTCCTTGGTCATGATCGACATCTCCACGCCCTCCTCCGGCTGCAGCCGCAGCACGAGGCGATTGGGCTGGAGCGGTTCCTCGCCGAAGATCGAGTGCGGCACCGGCTTGAACTCGAACACGATCTGCGACGACTTGCGCGCCATGCGCTTGCCCGTGCGCAGATAGAAAGGCACGCCCTGCCAGCGCCAGTTGTCGATCTCGGCCTTGATCGCGACGAACGTCTCGGCCGTGGCCTCATCCGCGGGCGCCTGGGCCTTCTTGTTCGCGCTGCCGTAGGCCGGCACCGCCTTGCCGTCGATCATGCCGGCCGCGTATTGCCCGCGCGCCGTGACCTTGTGCACATCCTGCGGCGTAATGGGCTTGAGCGAGCGCAGCACCTTGATCTTTTCGTTGCGCACATCGTCGTGGTTCATGCTCGCCGGCGGCTCCATCGCCGTCAGGCACAGCAGTTGCAGCATGTGGTTCTGCACCATGTCGCGCAGCGCGCCGGTCTGCTCATAGAACTCGAAGCGCTCGTCCACGCCCAGGCTCTCGGCGACGGTGATCTGCACATTGTCCACCGCCTGTCGGCCCCACACCGGCTCGAACAAGGAGTTGCCGAAACGCAGGGCGATCAGGTTCTGGACCGTTTCCTTGCCCAGATAATGATCGATACGATAGATCTGCGATTCGTCGAACCGCGCGCCCACCGCATTGTTGATATCGCGCGCCGATTCGTAATCGTGGCCCACCGGCTTTTCCAGCACGATCCGGGCTCTTGCATCCACCAGCCCGGCATCGGCCACGCCATTGGCGATCTTGCCGAACAGACTGGGCGCGGTGGCCAGATAGAACGTACGAATACGGCCATCGTGGTCGAACCGCTCGGCGAATGCCGTCCAGCCGGCCGCGTCGTCTACGTCGAGCCGCACATGGGCCAGGCGATCATGGAAACGCGAGAACACATCCTCATCGATTTCATTATCCGGGAGATGCTCTTCGAGCACCTTGCGAACCCACGCGGCGTAGTCCTCGTCGCTCATCTCCTGGCGCGATACCGCAATAATGCGACTATCGTCCGAGAACTGCTCGTCGTGGTCGCGGTGATACAGCGCCGGCAGCAGCTTTCGCCGCGCCAGATCACCCGTACCGCCGAATATCACCAGGTCGAACGGATCCACGGGTACGAATTCGGCGGCCATCGTCTCTCTCTTTCTCGCTAACCAATTCAACTCCCGAGTATAACCGCTTCGCCTGGCTCTGTGGCGCGGGCGAACCGCCCCGCGAGCTTTTCACAGCATTAAAAAAGCCCGGCCATCCCGAGGGATGGACCGGGCCGTTGGGCCGTTGCGCGACTAGAAGCTGTAGTAGAAGCGGATACGGTTGTCGTAGAAGTTCGGCGCGTGGTCGAACTTGGTGATGCCCAGATTGTCCCCGATCTTCAGGCCGGCGAGCTGCTTGGAGATGCCGCCCAGGTCGTAGGTCATGCCGATGCCGATACCCTGACTCTTCTGGTTCCGATACTGGGTGCCGGTGAACGAGTCGGGGCTACCGTTGCGCCCATCGCCGATCTGACCATTATTGCCGTTGCTCGCGCCGCTGAAGTAGAAGTCATGCGAGTGACCATACTTGGCTTCATACTGCACGTAGCGTGCATACATCGAGAAGTTGTCGGTCGGGGTGAAGTCGATGCGCGCACCGGCGGCCCAACCCGGGCCCTGCTCCTGGATACCGTCATTCATGGTGTCGGTGTAGATCACGCCCGACAGATCGGTGTACGGATGCAGGAGCTGGCCGTGGTTGAACGAGTTATTGTGCTCCGGCGAGAAATTGGCGAAGACCGAGAAGCCGACCATGCCGCTATCCACACCCAACTTCAGACCGTAGATCTGGCTGTTGATGCCCTGCGGGATGCGGCTCTTGTCCGCATTATAGGCCGCAACCACCTGGGCGCGGACATACGGCGCCCAGGCCGTGGCCCCCGAACCCATCGTCGGCGCCATGTAACCGACCTCGCCGTAGTCGGCCGACTCGGTCTGCTGGAAGTCATAGTGGTAGTACTGCCCGACAACCTGGCCGCCGTTGGACATCACGTTGCGATAGGAGGTACCCAGTGACCAGAAGCCGCTGACGTTGTCGAAATACCGGTTCGCCTTGACGAAGCCATCCGGAGGATTGCCGCGCGGCTCACGCCGCGTGATCTTGGCACCGAAGACCTGCCACTCGGGCTGGTCCATGGCGGACGCATCCAGGCCGAAGAACGGCAGATACTGATTGGTCTCGTAGGTGGCGTTCTGCGACACGCTGGACTGATTGATCTGTGGGCCGGTGTTGCCTTCGGTCTTGGCGGAACCGCCGCCAGTGAACGACATCCGCGTCATGGTATCCAGCGGACGCCAGACCGCGCTCACGCCCTGCATGGCACGCGGCAGGAAGGTGAACTGATCGGCACCGGCCAACGGCGTGTTGATCAGCTGACGGCCGCCACGAAGCTGGAACCCGTACGCATTGAACTGCAGGTAGCCCTGGGTAATCGCGTCCACGGATCCGCATGCCAGATTACAGTTCAGCTTGGTGCCGGCGGCGTTGTTGCCGTAGAGCGCGCCTTCATAGACGAACTCGCCACCCGCGGAAAAGCCGTACAGACGCCCCGTCGTAATACCGATCTGCGCGCCGAAGTTGGTGTTCTCCGTATTGTAGTTATCTCCGGTCTTTGGTTGCCCCGGGTACGGCTGGTTGGTGTCATGCCAGCGACGGAAGTCGTAGAAGCCGATGCGGCCGTGCACTTGCGAACCTTCCACGACCTGCTTCTGGAACATCTCCGGAAAACTGAGCGTCGACGTGTCGTTGCTCGAGTTGCTGGTCTGTGCCTGCGCGGCACCGGCGCACACGAGTGCGGTGGTACCGAGCAGCAATGTCGTATAACGACTTACGCGGCTGTTGAGCGCGGCGCGCCCTTGTATTTTTTGCTTGCCCACAGTGGTTTCTCCTGATTGGCTAGTTTTACGCTATTCGCGGAAGCTATCCGCGCCCCTTCGATAACCGCCGGTCCACAGGCTCTTATCTCGAGCCATCCAGTCCGGCGGACTGGTTCTTTCCATGTTTTCCAAGATCTCATCCGCCGCACCGGCCGACCGGGCCCCGACACGCGCGATCATTCGGTCGCGCGTGTCGATACGGCTTCGGGGACGGATATCACTCGGATCAATCAAGCTTTTCGACCGTGTCTTGCGTCCCCGTAACCTTCGCACTCGCCGGCTTGTTGCCAATTCGCCCCGGCCCGGCGCGATCCAGACCCGCTCGACGCTGTCGCAGCAAGTCCTTGTTGAGCGGATCATAACGTTCAGCCGGCTCATTACCCATTCGCGAAAAGTCGAACATATCGCGCTGCCGGGCCGACTTTCGATGCCAAATTCGCCCATTCGCTGTCGCCCATCCAGGGCGCGCCGCGCCCATCGTAAGCCCCGTTCGCGGCCGCTCACGCAGCACGGGCGCGCACATTCAACAGCGCCTTGGCCGCGGGCTCATCGACGATCAGCCGATCAATCACGCCACTATTGAGCACGGCGTGGATCGCCGGCCCCTTGTCAGCGCCGCCGGTTACCGCGACGATCTCGCGCTCGGCCAGCTCGGCCAGCGACAGGCCGATCGTGCGTTCGTTGATCACCATGGGGATGGGCCGCCCGTTGCAGTCCAGGAAATGCCCGACCAGCTCGCCCACGGCGCCTGCCTCGACCAGCTCCGCCAGCTGGCGCTCGCCCAGCAAACCGCGCTCTTCCATGAACATGGGCTGATCCAGGGCCATGGCACCGATGCCGACCACGCCGAGATCAATCGCCCGGGCCCGGGCGAGGGCATCGGCGACACTGCGCTGGGCCATCAGTACGTTGCGGTCCTCAATACTGTCGGCGATGAACGGCACCGGCAGGAAAAACCCCTGCCCGCCGGTTTTCTCGGCCAACCGATAGACCACATCGAACGGATTGATCGCCGATTGCTGGGTCAGACTGCCCATGAGCGAGACGATGGCCAGGTGGGGAAGCCCCTCACGGGGCAGTTGACGCGTCATCTCGGCCAGCGAACGGCCCCACGACACACCCAGCGACGACACCTCGCCACTCGCGATGCGCCCATGCACGTAGCGCGCCGCCGCCGAGCCGAGCGCGCCCACGTTGCCGTGGCGATCATTGGGATCCTCCACGTCGGGCACGACCAGGCACTGGCTCAGGCCGAAATACTCGGCGATACGATCCTCATAGGAGACCAGGCGCTGGGGCGAGCGATCGATATAGACGTGAACATAGCCCGCCTGATGGGCCTCGCCGATCAGGCGATGAACCTTGGCGCGCGACAACGACAGTCGATCGGCGATTTCAGCCTGGGTATACCCGCCGATGTAAGACAACCAGGCGACATAGATCGCCAGATCATCGGTTTGCCGGTCAGCCATGAACGATGCCGATGAAATAATTTTCAAC
Organism: Salinisphaera sp. RV14; assembly: GCF_052044135.1. Classification (NCBI taxonomy): domain Bacteria; kingdom Pseudomonadati; phylum Pseudomonadota; class Gammaproteobacteria; order Salinisphaerales; family Salinisphaeraceae; genus Salinisphaera; species Salinisphaera sp. RV14. The sequence continues at coordinate 237,085 of NZ_JBQDYF010000002.1, read as the reverse complement.
AATTGAGAAAAATTATTTCAGCGACGACAACGCTGTCATTGCGACCATGGTTGTAGTCGCGGGCCACCGCTCAACAATCAAGTCGAATCATGGCCTTACGGGCCAACCTCAAAGCGGCGTGCGAGCCCGGCCGGCAAATTGCCGACGCTGGCCCGTTGATCGCGCAGCAGGCACCGAATCATGGGCAATAAAAAAGGGATCAGGCGCGGCCTGATCCCTTCGACATGGTGGAGCCGGGCGGAATCGAACCGCCGACCTTCGCATTGCGAACGCGACGCTCTCCCAACTGAGCTACGGCCCCACGAAACCGTCTGTTGCCTCGCAACGAGCGGCGTATGATAGCAGGCTTATGGCGATTGCCAACCCCTGACACGCCACTTCGTTGGCAATCGACCCGCTATCGCCGGGCCCGGCGTTCAATCCGGGGGGCTCAGGCCTGGCGCTTGGCCCCTTCGGGCACCCGGCCTTCGAGGGCGTCGGTCAGGAAATCATATGCATGCTGGACGCTATTGGCCTGGTAGAACAGCCGCATATCCGCATCGGCAATCAAGCCGAGTTCGCGGAACACATCGAAATCGATCAGGCGCCGCCAGAAATCGTGGCCGTAAAGCACGACCGGGATTCGCGGCTGTTTGCCGGTCTGGATCAGGGTCAGCATCTCGAACAGCTCGTCCATGGTGCCGAAGCCGCCCGGGAAGATGATCAGGGCCTTGGCAAGATTCATGAACCAGAACTTGCGCATGAAGAAGTAGTGGAAGTTGAAGTTCAGGCGCTCGTGCACCCAGGCGTTGGTGCCCTGCTCGTGCGGCAGCTCGATGTTGAGCCCCATCGACAGTTCCGGATTGACATCCGCTGCGCCGCGATTGGCCGCTTCCATGATGCCCGGCCCGCCACCGGTACAGACATAGTAGTGCTCGCCGCTGGCGTGCTCGTCCATGGTCCAGCGCATCATGCGGCGGGCCAGTTCACGCGCCTCGGCATAGTAGTCGGCGGTATCGGCCACCCGATCGTGCTCGTGCGGACGCAGCCGCGCCGAGCCCCAGAAGATCAGACCGTTATGCACGTCCAGTTCCATCAGCCGGGTACGCGGCTCGATGTACTCGGACAGGATCCGGAGCGGACGGGCTTCCTCGCCCAACATGAAATCCGGATCGGTGTAGGCGTTCGACATTCAGACCTCGGGATGATTCAGATCACGCCGGTTCGCGGCAAACGCGCGAGTATATCAGCGCAGACGTGGTCTGCCGGGCGATGGAATGAAATCCATCAAACAATGGTTGAAATGTTCAAGGCAGACCTCATTACAACCTCAAAGCGATGGCCGTACGCGGTGCGGCACGACTCACCCGTCTTCACAAAGGAAAGTCGACCATGCGAATGGACAAACTCACGAGCAAGCTCCAACAGGCCCTGGCCGATGCCCAGAGTCTGGCCGTGGGGCGCGACCATAACGAAATACAACCCCAGCATTTGCTGCTGGCGCTACTCGATGCCGAGGGGGGCACGGTTCGTCCATTGCTCGACGGCGCGGGGCTCAACGTACGCGAGATCCGCAATCAGGTCCTCAAGAGCCTCGACAACCTGCCGACAATCAGCGAGGCCACGGGCGAGGTCAATCCGAGCCAGGCCTTGATGCGCGTGCTCAACCTGTCGGACAAGCTGGCGCAGAAGCGAGGCGACTCGTTCATCTCCAGCGAGCTGGCCATTCTCGCCATGCTCGAGGACAAATCCGAAACCGGCAAGATTCTCAAGAACGCCGGCGCGACCCGCGACAATCTCACGGCGCAGATCGACAAGATCCGCGGCGGCGAACAGGTGGACGACCCGAACGCCGAGGAACAACGCGGCGCGCTCGACAAGTACACCACCGATCTCACCGAGCGGGCGGAACAGGGCAAGCTCGATCCGGTGATCGGTCGCGACGAGGAGATCCGGCGCGTGATCCAGGTGCTGTCGCGCCGCACCAAGAACAACCCGACGCTGGTCGGCGACCCGGGCGTGGGCAAGACCGCGATCGTGGAGGGCCTGGCCCAGCGCATCGTCAACGGCGAAGTGCCGGAGTCGCTGCGCGACAAGCGCGTGCTCGTGCTCGACCTCGCGGCCATGATCGCCGGCGCCAAGTATCGCGGCGAATTCGAGGATCGGCTCAAGGGCGTGCTGGCCGATCTGGCCAAGCAGGAAGGCCGCATCATCCTGTTCATCGACGAGATTCATACGCTGGTCGGCGCCGGCAAGGCCGAGGGCGCCATGGACGCCGGCAACATGCTCAAGCCGGCGCTGGCGCGCGGCGAACTGCACTGCATCGGCGCGACCACGCTCAATGAGTATCGCGAGAACATCGAAAAGGATGCGGCCCTGGAACGCCGTTTCCAGAAAGTGCTGGTCGACGAGCCGGATCTGGAGGACACCATCGCCATTCTGCGCGGCCTGAAGGAGCGCTACGAGGTGCATCACGGCGTGGACATCACCGACGGCGCGATCATTGCCGCGGCCAAGCTGTCCCAGCGCTACATCACCGATCGCAAGCTGCCGGACAAGGCGATCGACCTGATCGACGAAGCGGCCTCCAAGATCCGTATCGAGATCGACTCCAAACCGGAAGCGCTCGACCGGCTCGACCGGCGCCTGATCCAGCTCAAGATCGAGAAACAGGCCCTGTCCAAGGAGTCGGACGAGGGCTCCAGGGCACGGCTGGAAAAGCTCGACGATGAAATCGACGAGCTGGAACGCGAATACTCGGATCTCGAGGAGATATGGAAGGCCGAGAAAGCCAGCGTGGCGGGTGCCGCCAACAAGCGTGAGGAACTGGACCAGGCCAAGCGTGAACTGGAGGCCGCACAACGCGCCGGCGACTACGAGCGCATGGCCGAGCTGCAGTACGGCAAGATTCCGCAGCTGCAGCGCGAACTCGAGGAAGCGCAGGCCGCCGAGGAGAAGCCGGCGGACCACAAGCTGCTGCGCAACAATGTGACCGACGAGGAAGTCGCCGAAATCGTCTCGCGCTGGACCGGCATCCCGGTGTCGCGCATGCTCGAAGGCGAGCGCGACAAGCTGCTGCGCATGGAGGATTCCCTGCATGAGCGGGTCATCGGCCAGGACGAGGCCGTGGCCGCGGTGTCAGACGCGATCCGGCGCTCGCGATCCGGCCTGTCGGACCCGAATCGACCGATCGGCTCGTTCCTGTTCCTCGGCCCGACGGGCGTGGGCAAGACCGAGTTGTGCAAGGCGATTGCGAATTTCCTGTTCGATACCGACAACGCCATGGTGCGCATCGACATGTCGGAATTCATGGAAAAGCACTCGGTGGCGCGGCTCATCGGGGCCCCGCCCGGTTACGTCGGCTACGAGCAAGGTGGTTATCTGACCGAGGCAGTACGGCGCAAACCGTATTCCGTGATCCTGCTCGACGAGGTGGAAAAAGCCCATCACGACGTATTCAACATCCTGTTGCAGGTGCTGGACGACGGCCGGCTCACGGACGGCCAGGGCCGGACCGTGGATTTCCGCAACACGGTGATCGTGATGACGTCCAACCTCGGCAGCCAGCTGATTCAGGAACTGGCCGACTCGGGCTACGACACGATGAAGGAATCGGTCATGGAAGTAGTCGCTCAGCACTTCCGGCCGGAATTCATCAACCGCATCGACGAATCGGTGGTGTTCCATCCGCTGGCGGCACCCGAGATTCGGCAGATCGCGCGCATCCAGATGCGCGAATTGGAGCAGCGCATGGCCGAACGCGAGCTTACGCTGGAAATCAGCGACGCCGCGCTCGACCGGCTCGCCGAAGCCGGCTTCGATCCGGTCTACGGTGCCCGGCCGCTCAAGCGTTCGATTCAGACGCTGGTCGAAAATCCGCTGGCCAAGCGGATTCTGGCCGGCGAGTTCGTCGCCGGAGATATCGTGCGGGTCGATCTGAAAAGCGAGGACAGCCCCGACCTCGCCTTCGCCAAGGCGGCCTGATGCCGCCACCCGGCGGGCCGCCAGCCAGGCCCGCGGCATGCGCCGCGGGCCTTTTTCATGGCGACAGGCGGTCAATGCCCGGGTTGATTATCGCGGTGGCGCCCCACAGCGTCAGGCCATCAATTTGTATCGAACACAACAGGATTGACCATGCATAATGTGACGGCCAATGGCGCGACGATTCCCGCAATCGGCTTCGGCACCTTCGAGCTTGAGCCCAAGGACGCCGAGGCGATGGTTGAACATGCACTCGCGGTGGGTTATCGCCACATCGATACCGCCCAGGTCTACAAGAACGAAGAAGCCGTGGGCCGCGGCATCAAGAATTCCGGCGTCGCCCGTGAAGACATCTTCCTGACCACCAAGGTCTGGACCGACCGCTACACCGACGGCGAGTTCCAGAAGTCGGTCGCTGAAAGCCTTGAACGGCTCGATACCGATTATCTCGACCTGCTGCTGCTGCACTGGCCGAACCCGGATGTCTCGCTCAAGGAGACGCTGGCCGCACTCAACGAAGTGCAGGACAAGGGCCTGGTGCGCAACATCGGCATCAGCAACTTCACCCGTGCCCAGATCCATGAGGCAGCGGAACTCTCGGCCAAGCCGCTGGCCACCAATCAGGTCGAGTATCACCCCTATCTCGATCAAAAGCCGGTGCTGGATGCACTGTCCGAGCATGGCATTTCGCTGACCGCCTACTGCCCGCTGGCCCGCGGCGAGGTCTTCAAGGACCCGACGCTGGAACGCATCGGCAAGCGATACGGCAAGAATGCCGGCCAGGTGGCCCTGCGCTGGCTGGTCCAGCAGGACAATGTGATCGCCCTGCCCCGCTCATCCAACCCGGCGCACGTGGCCGCCAACTTCGAGGTCTTCGATTTCGAGCTCACCGAGGAAGAGATGAGCGAGATCAGCAAGCTGCATTCCGAGGACGGCCGAATGATCAATCCGTCGTTCGCGCCGGCCTGGGACAACGCGGCCTGATTCTCGCCAGACGATCCCCTTGTAAGCCGCGCTCGGCGAGCGCGGCTTTTTCATGGCCGCTCTTGATTATGTACAAAATTATGTACAAATTTCAGCCAAAGTCTTGACAGTGCGATTGCTCGCGAACCTGAAGCGACAGCGCCTTGATCTTCCTTCTTATTTGCGCTCATTCGCGTGCATTTGCGGACAAAATGCGCTTGCTTAGTCAGCCAACTGAGTGTCGTACATAATCAAGTGGCCGCTTATCGATATCGTCGGCGGCCGGGCCGGAATCAGGCGGCGCCAACCCGGGCATGCGCCAGCGCAAGTGCGACCTCGGCCGAGGTCCGGCCGCTGCGTTCGGCCTCGGCAAAGATCTCGTCGAGCGTCGTCTCGATCCCGGCCACGCGGCCCGCGACGCGCTGGCTGTCATAGCCGGCGGGATCGATCTCGTCGGCCACGTTGATCAACCCGCCGGCATTGATGACGAAATCCGGCGCGTAGACGATGCCGCGCGCCGCCAGCCGGGCCGCATCGGCGTCGGTAGCCAGCTGGTTGTTGGCCGCGCCGGCGATCACGCGGGCCCGAATGGCGGGGATACTTCGTTCGTTGAGCACCGCGCCAATGCCGCAGGGCGCGAACACATCCACGTCCGCAGTGGTGATCTCGTCGTTTGCGATGATGGCCGCCCCGGCGCCACGCGCGCGCTCGATCGCCGCTTCGTCGATGTCCGAGGCCCACACCTCGGCCCCTCGGGCGATCAAACGCTCGATGACGCCGAAGCCGACATGGCCGCAACCTTGCACGGCAACCTTCAGGCTGCGGAAATCAGCGGGCATGCCGGCAGCCCGCAGCGCCGAGCGCATGCCGTTGATCACGCCCTGCGCCGTATGCGGCGACGGATCCCCCGAACCGCCGTCATCCAGACCGCGACCCACCGCGAACCGGGTGACATCGTTGAGCCGCGCGATGTCCGACTCGCTCATGCCCATGTCTTCGGTTGCGATGTAGCGCCCGCCGACGCGCTCGATGCAATCGGCCAGCGCATGCATGCCCGCCGCGCGATCGGCCGGGAACGGGCCCATGACCACCGCCTTGGCGCCGCCACACGACAATCCCGCGCAGGCTGCCTTGTAGGTCATGGCCTCGGACAGGCGCAACACGTCGGTCAAGGCCTGGGCCTCGTCGTCGTACGTCCGGATACGCACGCCGCCGAGCCCCGGCCCCAGCGCGGTGGAATGAATCGCAATGATGGCGCGCAATCCGGTCGCCGGATCATGAAAGAAACAGACCTGTTCGTGGCCGGCCGCGACCATCGATGAAAAAACCGTCACCCGTTGTCCTCGACGCTTTGTAAACGGTCGAGTCTGACGCCAGCGCCCGCGGCTGTCGATTCGCGGCTTGCAGCGACTGTCGACGATCGCGATACTCACGTTGTTATTCATGCGATGCACGCGACCCGAATCGAAAGTCAGGGTCGTCAGGGGGCTGGGTCATGCAACGATTACGCATTCTGCTTTGCGTTGGCGCGCTGAGCTTTGCCGGCATGGCGTTGGCCCAGACGCATGACGGCCAGGCGACGGCCGGTAATCCCTCGGCCGCCCAGGCAAGTGGAAACGCCAGCGCCAGCGCGTCCGGCGCTGGCGGCGATGCCGGAACCAACATCGCGTCGAGCGCCGCAACCGGCAACCCGTCGGCCGCTCAGACATCCAGCGCGGGGACGGCGAGTTCGCAGGCGGTGGATGTCGAGCTCAACAAGATGACGACAGTCGCCAATGCATGCCGGGCCTATCTCGTCACCCAGAACCTGACCAACCGCTCGTTCGATTCGTTCAAGCTGGACGTGGTGATGTTCGACAACAACGGCATCGTAGCCAAGCGTCTCGCGGTCCAGTTGGGGCCGATGCCGGCCGGCAAGACCAGCCTCAAGGTGTTCGACATCCCCGGGCTCACCTGCCAGAAGATCGGGCAATTGCTGCTCAACAATGTGCTGCAGTGCACGGTGGATACCGGCAAGGGCCCGCCGCAAAAGCGTGACGACTGCCTGTCCCTGATTTCTGTGTCGCAGCGCGGTCGCGTACCGTTCATCGAGTAGCCGGCCCGGGCGCCACGGAGTAGACAAGTGCTGCAAAATCTAGTCGAACTGCTCAACCACCTTAACGACAAACTGCTTGTCGGCGGCCCGGTGGTGATTCTTCTGGCGCTGATGTCGATCGTCGCGATCACGATCATCGTGGCCAAGCTGATGCAGTTCCGCGCCGCCGGGATCAGCGACTTCCGCTCGGCGCGCGAGGCACTCTCGCTCTACCGAACCGGCAATGCGCCCGCGGCGCTGGCCGCGACGCGGCGCTCGCGCAGCCCGGTGGCCCGGGTGGCCCGGCGCACGCTGGAACTCAAGGCGCGTCAGGGCCTGCCCGAATCGCGGCTGCGCGAAGAGATCATGCAATACGGCGCTGATATCCTCGAGGAACTCCGCTCGCATCTGCGCACGCTCGAAGTCATCGCATCGCTCTCGCCGCTGCTCGGTCTGTTCGGCACCGTGCTCGGCATGATCGAGGCATTCCAGGCGCTCCAGGCCGCGGGCAACCAGGTCAATCCGGCGCTACTCTCCGGCGGCATCTGGCAGGCGCTTCTGACCACCGCCGTCGGTCTCGGCGTGGCGATGCCGGTCATGGTCGCGGTCAACTGGTTCGAACGCCTTGTCGATCGCCAGGCCCAGGAGATGGATAGCATCGTCACGCGTCTTTTCATACTCGATCCGTCGCAGCCCGATACCGAACCGGATATCGATACCGATGAACCCTTCGTCTACCGTCGCCCCGTCATTTAGCAGCGCCGGCCGGCGCCGTCGCGCCCGGCTGATCGGCCTGACACCGCTGATCGATGTGGTGTTCATCCTGCTGCTGTTCTTCATGCTCGCCTATAACTTCACCGACGAGCATCGGATCACGCTGGATACCGCCGCGGGAAGCGCGCATGCCCACGGCATCGAAGGCGCCCTGCTGGTCGAGGTACGCACGGACGGCGTCCGCTTCGCGGGCCACTATATGCCGATGAAAACGCTGATCGCCCGGGTGACAGCGGCGCGGCGCGGGCACCCGGACCGCCGCGTGCTGGTCCGATCGGCCAACGGCGTCACGCTACAGCACACTGTGCGTGTGCTGGATGCGCTATCGCAGGCCGGCGTCCAGCATATTTCGCTGATGGACGCCACGCCCGGAACCGACGGGCACCCCTCCTGATGCGTTTTCAGCGCGCCCGTCGCTCGACCTCCATGGCCGCACGGCTGGACGACGCGGTATTGCCACTGACCAATGTGGTTTTCCTGCTGCTGATTTTCTTCATGCTCGCCGGCCAACTGGCCACTCCCTCGCCACTGGGCGTCAAGCCGCCCCACTCGACCAGCCCGACCCCCGTGGACCAACGGGGCATCGAAGTGTCGCTGGCGGCCGACGGTCGCGTGGCACTCGATGACCAGCCGATTCAGGATGACGCGCTGGAAAAAGCGGTCCGGCAACGGCTGCAACGGCGGCCGAACACGCCGATCCGCCTGCGCGCCGACGCTGGCCTGGCCACGAGTCGCGTCGTGAAGATGATGCACGTCTTGCGGGCGGCCGGTGCCCATCGCCTGCGGCTCGTGACCCAGTCAACCCGCGGATAATGCGGATTTCCCGCCGGCAATGGCTGATCGCGATCGGCTGGGCGACGCTGCTTCACATGCTGGTGATCGCACTGCTGATCTGGTCACCATCCCCACCGACACCCTCGTCGAAAACCTCGCGCGGCGTGACAGTGTCACTCGACAAGCTGGACACCACGCCGCCCAGCATCGAGGACATGCCGATCGAGCAACTGCACGACAACAGCCACGAAGCCGGCGGCACGAACAGCGCATCGGCGTCATCCGCGCCAACGGCGACCGACAGCGGCACCGCACCGGACGCGCCGATCGAAGCCGCCAAGCCGGTCACGCCGGCCATCGGCGATGCGCCGAGCGATCAGACCGAGGCCGCCGCCGCGGCGGAACCGAGCCCGCCCGAAGCGACGGCGGAGGCGCCGGAAGTGGCCGCGGCGCCGGCTTCACAGGCATCCGGGGCCGGCCCGAGCGATGCCACCGGGCCGCCCGCGATCGCGCCCGCCCTATCGGTGACACCACAGCAGACGCTTTCGGATACCGCACCGGCGCAGCAAGTCACGGCGCGCGATGCCACCCAGCCCGCCGGGGCCAGCCGCCAGGGTGCCTACGGCAACCGCGAGCAGGCCACCGATGCCTACATTGCCAAGCTACGCGCGTGGCTGGGTCGGCATAAGCATTATCCGGACCAGGCAAGACAGAACCATACGCAAGGCACGGTCAAACTCTTCCTCGCCATCGATGCTGATGGCAAGGTGCTGGAAAGCCGGATTGCCGCCTCCTCCGGATCGCCGGCGCTGGATGCCGCCGCCCGCCGGATGCTGGCGGCCTCGCGCCCATTGCCGCCGATGCCGGCCGCCGCGCAGCGCAATCGACTGGAACTCATCATCCCGATCGTGTTCAAGCTGCATTAGTTGCCGTTGCACGCGGCGTCGCGCGGCGCGCCCAGATCAGGTCAGGCAATGCGCGGGGCGCCGGCCTCGATCAGTCCAGGGACCGGCACCGCAAAGCCGTATGGCGCGCGCGCTATCGATGAGCGGGGCCGACAGCCCGAACCAGGGCCGGCGGCATGTGACCCATGACGCGCGGCGTTACCAGGGCACGAGCTCGACGCGACGGTTCTTGGCGCGACCTGCCGCGGTGGCGTTGCTCGCGCTCGGCGCCGCATAACTCACGCCCACGGGTTTGAGCCGCGCAGGGTCGATGCCGTGTTGCTGGACCAGGGCCTGGACCACGGCCTTCGCCCGACGTTCCGACAGGGCCTGGTTATAGGCGAAACTGCCCCGGTTGTCGGTATGGCCGACCACCAACAGCCGGAGCTTGGGCTTGTTCTCGAGGAGCTTGGCGATCTGAGCCACCATCGAGCGCGATTCCGGCTTGATACGGTCGCTGTCGGTACCGAAGAATATACCGTGCAGCGCGACATGGCCGGCTTGCGTGAGCTGGCGCGCCATTTCGGCCGCGTCGACCGAGATCGCCCCCACTTCACGCGGTTGCGAGCGCGCCACATCGAACTGGACCGCCAGCCCGGCGTCGTCCGGCGCGATCTGCAGGGCAACGTATTCATCGCCGCTGGCACTGGGCCGCCGCATTGCACGATAAACCTGGCCGGCCAGCGGCCCGTCGAAATGCGCGGGGGCAGCGCGATAACCGGGAGAGACCTTCTGGAAATGGGGCCCGCAGGTCGCGCCGTGGCAGGAAAACAACGGCTCGAACCCGGCCTGGGTCAGTCGCTGCGCCAGCGTGGCCGCCAGCGCCTTGGCCGAGCCCGCGCCGGGCACGACGAACGTCCGCCGCATGGCCGTACCGTCGACGGTACGCACGGCGGAAATGTTGCCGGGGATGCCGCCGAGCTGAACGATTCGACCCACGATCAACGGATAGGTTTTTTTCGAACGGGTCGAGGCCAGTGTCCTGGCGCTGGCGGGCATGGACACCGGCAGATCGAGCACCGGTTGGCTGGCCGCCGCATTGCATGGCGGGCCCGCGACAACAGCGAGGACCGACAACACAACAGCCAGTCCGACGATGCCGCGCCAACGCCGGCCCCGATATGTTCGCGATCGCTCCATGGCTTATCACTATAAGACCTGGCACCCCGGAAACAAAGCGCATGGCGGCAAGCCGGCCCGTGGCCGTTTCGCAGGGATACGATCGTAGCGCCCGCCAACCCGATTCCCGCCGATCGCTTCGCGATAGAAAAAGCCGGCCCGCAGGCCGGCTGTCTCTTCGCGGAATCTACAGTTCTAACTTACGCGCTCGATGACGGTCGCAATGCCCTGCCCCATGCCGATGCACATGGTTGCCAGGCCCAGCGTGCCGCCCTTGTCCTCCAGGATGTGGGCGAGCGCGCCGGTAATGCGCGCGCCGGACGTGCCCAGTGGATGGCCGAGCGCAATCGCGCCGCCACGCACATTGATCACGTCCTGGCGATCGGCGATGCCCAGCTCGTTGAGCACCGCCAGGCTCTGGGCGGCGAACGCTTCGTTGAGCTCGATATAATCGATATCGGCCAGGCTCACGCCCGCACGCTTGAGCGCCTTCTGCGTCGCCGGCACCGGGCCACGGCCCATCACCGACGGGTCGCAACCGGCCACCGCCATGCCGCGGATCCGCGCCATCGGCGTCATGCCGAGCGACTTCGCCTTGGCAGCCGACATGACCAGTACCGCGGCCGCGCCGTCGGAGATCGCCGAGGAGTTGCCGGCGGTGACCGTGCCCCCGCGGGGATTGAACGCCGGGCGCAGTGAAGCCAGCGCCTCCAGATTGGCATCCGCCCGCACGACTTCGTCGGCGTCGCACATCTTGAGATGGCCGTTCTCGTTCACCCCGCGCACGGGCACGATCTCGTCGGCGAACTCGCCGTCGACGTTGGCCCGATACGCCCGCTGGTGGCTTCGCAGCGCGAATTCGTCCTGCGCCTTGCGTTCGATCCGGTGGATGTTGGCCAGCATCTCGGCGGTCAGGCCCATCATGGCGGCCGGCCTGGCGACATACTTCGACAGCTGCGGCGCGATATCCACGTTGTAGTCCATGGGCACGTGCCCCATGTGCTCGACGCCGCCGCAGAGGTAGACGCCATCGATGCCGGCCGCGATGGCACCGACCGCGGTATGGATCGACTGCATGGATGAACCGCACAACCGGTTCACGGTCTGGCCGGCGACGGCATGTGGCAGGCCGGCCAGCAGCGCGGCGTTGCGGCCGATGTTCAGGCCCTGTTCCCTGGTCTGCTGAACACAGCCCCAGATGACGTCCTCGATCTCGTTCGGGTCGAGGTTGTTGCGCCGGACCAGCGCTTTCATCAGTTCGGCCGAGAGTTCTTCGGCGCGGGTGTCGCGAAACATGCCGCCCTTCGAGCGGCCCATCGCAGTGCGCACCGCGTCGACGATCACGACTTCGTTGCTGCCATTGGCTTGCATGATGATGTTCTCCAGATAGGGATTGGCTGACGTGGCTGCGTCTCGCGCGCTACGACATCCGGTAATAGGTTTCGTTGTTTGCCGCCATTTCGCGCATGCGCTCGGTCGGCTGGTAGAGCTTGCCCAGCCGCGCGTACCGGTCGGCCTTGTCGCACACCGCGGCCAGGCCCTGGGCATCGGCGTATTTGAGTGCGCCGCCGCGGAACGGCGGGAAGCCGAGCCCCATGATCAATCCCATGTCGACTTCGTTCGGCGTCTCGGCGATGCCTTCTTCCAGCGCCCGGGCGGCCTCGATGATCATCGGGATCATCATCCGGTCGACGATCTCGTCGGGCTCGAAATCCTGGTTGTCGCGCTGGATCGAGGCGATCAGCTCGTAGGCTTCCGGATCCTCGGATCGCTTCGGCTTGCCTTTCTTGTCTTTCTCATACTTGTAATAGCCGGAACCGGTCTTCTGGCCCAGGCGGTTGTTCTCGACCATCACGTCCAGCGACGACTTCTCCTCGGCCTTCATGCGATCCGGATAACCGGCGGCCAGCACTTCCTCGACGTGCTGCGAGGTGTCCATGCCGACCACGTCGGACAGATAGGCCGGGCCCATCGGCCAGCCGAACTTCTCCATCACCTTGTCGATCTTGGCGAAATCGGCGCCGTCGGCGATCAACTGCTGGAAGCCGAAGAAGTAGGGAAACAGAATACGGTTGACCAGAAAGCCCGGGCAGTCGTTGACCACGATCGGCGTCTTGCCGAGCTTGTGCGCCAGATTGACCACCGTGGCCACGGCTTCCTCGGAGGATGCCTTGCCCCGGATCACCTCGACCAGCGGCATGCGATGCACCGGGTTGAAGAAATGCATGCCGAGGAAATTCTCGGGCCGCTTCAGCCCCGTGGCCAGCTCGTCGATCGAGATGCTCGACGTGTTCGAGGCCAGGATCGTGTGGTCCGACACCTTTTCCTCGGTCTCGGCCAACACGCTCTTCTTGATCTTCGGGTTCTCGACCACGGCCTCGATCACTGCGTCGACGTGATCGAACTCGGCATAGGACAGCGTCGGCCGGATACGCGACATGCCCCGGGCCATCTCGCGGTTGTCCAGCTTGCCGCGCTCCACGCCCTTGGCGAAGTGCTTGGCCGCTTCTTCCAGGCCCTGGTCGATGGCGTCTTCCTTGATGTCCTTCATCAGGGTAGCGACACCCTTGTAGGCCGACTGGTAGGCAATACCGCCGCCCATGATGCCGGCGCCGAGCACGGCCGCCTGATTCACTTCGTGGGCGATCTTGCCGTACTTCTTGCCCTTCTTCTTGATCAGCTGATCGTTCAGGAACAGCTGGATCAGCGCGGCCGCCTCGGGGCTCTTGGCCACCTTGATAAAGCCTTCGCTTTCGACCCTGAGCGCCTCATCGCGGCTCATGTGCGCGGCCTGCGCCATGCGCTGGATCGCCTCGATCGGGGCGGGGTAGTTGCCCTGGGTCTGGCCCATGACATAGCCCTTCGAGGTCTCGAAGACCATCGCGGCTTCGGTCGGGTTGAGCTTGAGCGCGCCGGTCTTGTCCGCCTTGCGGGCCTGCCAGTCGAATTCACCTTCGATCGCCTTGGCCAGCAGGTCGCGCGCGGCGGCCTCCAGATCGTCGTCGGCCACCACGGCATCGACCATGCCGGCCGCCAGCGCCTTGTTCGCATCGCGGTTCTTGCCGTCGGCGATCCATTCGATCGCATTGTCGGCACCGATCAGGCGCGGCGCGCGCACGGTGCCGCCGAAGCCAGGGTAGATGCCCAGCCGCGTCTCCGGGAAACCGAGCTGGGCCGACTGGCCCATCACGCGATAATCCGTGGACAGACACATTTCCAGGCCACCGCCGAGTGCCAGGCCATTGATCGCGGTCACGCTCGGAAAATCCAGATCCTCGATCGTGTTGAAGACCGACACCGATTCCGCCATGCCGGCCCTGAGTTCGTCCTCGGGCTTCTGGAAACGCGCGCCGAACTCCATGATGTCGGCGCCGACAATGAACGCCGGCTTCGCGGACGTCACCAGCAACCCATTGATATTCGAGGCGCCCGCCAAGGCCTGGCCCGCCTCGCCGAGTTCGGCCATCGTGGCTTCGTCGAACTTGTTGACCGACTCGTCCCGGGCGTCGAAACACAGTACGGCGATCCCGTCATCGACTGTGACCGTGAGTTTGGATCCTTCATACAACATGGATTACACGCTCCAATAAACGAATGAAGACACCGGGCGGCAGCGCCCTGGGGTCTGGTTGTCGTGAAAACCTGGCTCAATACGCTAGCGTATTGTCAACCGTGCCACAACGGCATTCGCACTTTTAGTAACGCGTCTTACCGCCGCTGCGGTGGCGCGCGCCATGCGAGCGACCGCCGCTTTTTGACACTCATCGGCGAGCATGATTATCTAGCGCTTCATCCGCTGGATTATGGGCGTTTTTTACCATGGCGCGTTCGAAGAAGAATCCAATCACGCAGATCCGCAGCGACATCGATTCGCTGCGACGCAACTACACCGGGGCGCTGACGTCGGCCAACAAGGCGATCTACGACGGCATCGAGCAGCTCGCCGAACACGAGTTGTCCGCGATCAGGACGCACTACGAACAGGCGCTGACCAGCCTGCAGACACTCAAGCACGGCGGAGCGCCGCGCGATCTCGCGATGGCCCAGGTGCAGTTGCTGCAGGACACGATGGATCGCATCCTGTCGAACGCGCGTCAGAGTCTGTCGATTCTCGAGACCACGCGGCGCGAAGTCTCGACCCAGATTCGCGAGAATCTCAGCGGCACCGACACCCGGGCCGAGCAGATGAGCGAGGCCGCCCAGCAGGCGGCGGCGCGCGCGGCCGAAAAAGCGCGCACGGAGGCGAGCCGCTACGCACAACCCATAAAGGAAACAGTGGATCAGACGCTGGACCCGGCCAAAGCCAGCGTCCGCGCGGCGGCTGACAACATCGGCGACAGCGCGCCTGACGCAGCGGCAACCGCCGCCAGTGCGAGCGCCAGCAGCGCCACGGCCGGCCGCAGCACGGCCCGAAAACGCACCCGTTCGCCCCAGGGCAAGACCCGCAAGAGCGCGGCATCGTCCTCGACCCGCCAATCGACGACTGCGCGCGCCGGTACCTCGGCCAGCGGTACGCAATCGAGGACCAGGGCCGCCTCCGCGACCGGCAGCAAGACGAAGTCGGGGACGACCAAGTCGTCCACGTCGAAATCGTCGTCGTCCAAGGCTGCCTCGGGCAAGACGTCCAGCGCCAAGACGTCGACCCGCAAGAGTTCGCCCAAGAAGACGAGCGCCAAGCGCGCCAGCGCGGGCACGTCCGCCAGCGGTGCCAAGAAGACCACCAAGCGCGCCGGCAGCAGCGCCAAGACCACGGGCACGAAAAAAAGCACGTCGAGCACCCAATCGGAGGGGAAGCGCGCGAAGTCCGCGAGCCGCAAGACCTCGGCCACGAAGCGTTCCACGCCCGCGTCCAAGAAGACCCCGTCGCCGAGTAGCAACGGTTCGTCGAATGACGCATCCGGCTCCAGCAGCGGCAGCGGATCGGAATCCTCCAGCACCTGATCCGCCGGCTCGAGTGCTGATGGGGCCGCTCACCAGGAGCGGCCTTTTTATTGGATGCTCGCTGCGTCCCACGGTGCGCTGAATTCACGCCATGCTCGATCTCAACGACAGTTCCCAGCTCCTTCGGCTGCTCGCCGAGCCGACCCGGCTGCGCCTGTTGCTGCTGCTCGGGCACGAGCCGCTGAGCGTGGCCGAATTGACGGCGGTCACGCAGCTTACGCAGAGCCGGATTTCGAGCCATCTGGCCCGGCTGCGCGAGGCCGGCCTGGTGGTTGATGGCGGCCTGGGCGGCGGCAATCGTTACACCGTCGATGCCACACGCTGGCCGCGCGATCTGCGCCCGCTCTGGGGCCTGCTGTCCGAGCGCATCGACGACGCCCAGCTGGCCCAGGACCGCGAGCGCGCCACCGAGATCGTGCGTCGCCGCACCAACCGCGGCAGCTGGGCCGAATCGGTGGCCGGCCGCATGGAACGCCAGTATTCACCCGGCCGGACCTGGGAAGCGGTCAGCCGCTCGATGATCGAGCTGCTTGACCTGGGCGACGTCCTGGATGTGGGCTCCGGGGACGGCGTGCTGGCCGAACTGCTCAGCCCCCGCGCGCGACACTTCACCTGTCTCGACCTGAGTGCGGCCGTGATCGACGCCGCGCGCCACCGGCTGGCCGAGCAGCCCAATGTGGGTTTCGAGATCGGCGACATGCATGCCCTGCCCTGGGCGGACGGCGTATTCGATCAGGTGTTTATGCTGCACGCCTTGAGCTATAGTGCGCGTCCCGCGACAGCGCTCGGGGAAGGGGCCCGCGTGCTGCGCCCCGGCGGGCGGCTGGTGGTCGCCACCATCGCGCAACACGAACACGAGGCCACGGTGGCCGCCTACGATCACGTCAATCTCGGCTTCACCCCGGCCCAGATCCGGGCCTGGCTCGAGCAGGCAGGCCTGACGGTTCGTGACTGCGCGGCGCGCAGTCGAGAACGCCAGCCGCCGTATTTTCGCCTGATTACCGCCAGTGCCGACAAGTCATGAGTGCATCCCGTACCCGCCGCCGCCATCTTCGCCTGATCATGGGTCTGGTCTGGGTGGTCGTACTGGCCGGTCTCATCGTCTGGGTCTGGCAACAGGGCCTGACCGTACGCGAGATCATGCGGTTGATCTACGATTACGTGGTGAACAACCCGGTCGCGCCGGTAGTCTACATCCTCATCTATGCGCTGCGGCCCCTGACCTTCTTTCCCGCCATGTGGCTGACCATCGCCGGGGGCAGTCTGTTCGGCTTCATTCCGGGGCTGATCTTCGGCCTGCTCGGCGAAAACGCGTCCGCGCAGACCGCCTATCTGCTGGCCCGGTTCTTCCGCCGGGATGTGGACGGGGACGAGCACTCGGACCGCAACCCACGCATCGCCGCTTTCCGGCGCCTGCTCGTCGAACAGGCGTTTCCCACCGTGCTCGTGCTGCGCGCGTCGTTTCTGCCCTTCGATCTGGTCAACTATGCATGCGGGCTGCTGCGGGTGCCGTGGCTGTCGTACACCGCCGGCAGCGTGCTCGGCATGCTGCCGCCGATGGTTACCTTCGTATCGTTCGGTGCCACCGTGAACCTGCCCAAGCTGCTCAAGCGCAAAAGTTTCTCGCCCGAGCAGTTGATCGACAGTACCCAGCTGATGATTTCGGCCGGGCTGGTGGTGGTTAGCGCGATTATCGCGTTTATCGCCTATCGCCGCCGCAAGGCCCTGGCCGCAAAGGCTGCACGGGACACGAATTGACCCCCCGCATGGGCTTTTGTAACGTCTTTTATCGTTATCGTATCGAGGGATAGCCGTGCGTCATCTGCTCGGCCTGGCTGCCGGCCTGGTCATTCTCTGGCTCCTGCTTTCCGGGCACTATGCGCCGCTCACGCTGGCGCTCGGCGCGGCGTCCTGTGTCTTCACCGTCGCCCTCTGCCGGCGATTGCGGCTGATCGACGCCGAATCGGTGCCACTCGACCTGTTGCCGCGGCTGCCCGGCTACGCGGCCTGGCTCGGGGTCCAGATCCTGCGTTCGAACCTCGATGTCGCCCGGCGTCTACTGATCGGCCGCCGTGCGATCTCGCCGGCGACGGTGGTCATCGACACGCACCCCCTGGCCCCACTCGGTCAGGCGATCCTCGCCAATTCCATCACCCTGACGCCGGGCACGGTTACCGTGGGCCTGGAAAACGGCGAGGCGATCGTGCATGCCCTGACCCGGGAGGGCGCCGCGGAGATCGAGGCCGGCACCATGGCCGGTCGGGTCGCCCGGCTGGAAGGCGGGCCAGACTAGTGTCCGACCGCGCCGATACCCTTTACGATTGCAGCGCCTGCCGGGCGCGAACCGACGTCACCCGACACTGATGTTCATCGCCGGACTTGCAGGCGTGGCCGTGACCATGGTCCTGGTATTGATACGTGTACTGGCCGGGCCGACCGTCTATGACCGCATCCTGGCCATCAATCTGTTCGGTACCAAGACCGTGCTGCTGATCGCGATACTGGGCTTTTTCACCGGGCGCCCGGAGTTTCTCGATCTGGCACTGACCTACGCCCTGATCAATTTCATCGGCACCGTGGCCGTACTCAAGTTCATGCAGTACGGCGATCTCGGCTGGGCCGGCGACAAGACGGATCAATCCGATGTGTAAACGGTTCGCCCCAACGGCGCAAGGGCTGACATGCTGAACGGAATCGCCGATATCGCGAGCTGGGTATTGATTGTGGCCGGTTCGCTGGCCTGCGTGATCAGCGGTTTCGGCATGCTGCGCATGCCCGATCTGTTCACCCGGATCCATGCCGCCTCGGTGGCGGATACCGGCGGCATGCTGCTGGTATTGACCGGCTTGATGGTACAGGCCGGCCTCGGGCTGACCACCGCCAAGCTGGTGCTGATTGTCTTTTTCCTGTTGATCACCAGCCCGACGGCGACCCATGCCCTGGCCCGCGCCGCGCGCCACGACGGCGTCCGGGCGGACTGCGACAGGGAAGATGCCGGATGACCACTGAGATCCTGCTCAATTACGGGCTGCTGGTGTTTCTGGTGACGGTGGCCCTGGCGCTGGCGGCCATGCGGCATCTGTTCCCGGTGGCCATGCTGACCGGGCTCTACAGCCTGTTGTCGGCCAGCCTGTTCACGCTGCTCGACGCGCCCGACGTCGCCCTCACCGAGGCGGCCGTGGGCGCGGGTGTGACCACGGTGCTGTTTCTGGCCACCTTCGGCCTGACCCGGGCGCGCGAGAAGCCGGTCAAGGCCTCGCGCCAGATCATTGGCCTGGTGGTGACCCTCACCACCGGCGCCACGCTGGTCTATGCCAGCCTCGACATGCCCCACTTCGGCGCCGCCGACACGCCGGTACAGACGCATCCGCTGCGGCATAAGTACCTGGTGGCCGAACAGCACGAGATCGACGTGCCGAACACGGTCACGGCGGTGCTCGGCAGCTACCGCGGCTACGACACCCTCGGCGAAACCGCCGTGGTATTCACCGCCGGCCTCGGGGTGCTGCTCCTGCTCGGCCGCAGCCGGCGCGCCCCCCGTTCGGACAAGGCGTAGTCATGCGCGAGCACACCGTGCTGCGCGTGGTCGCGCGGCTCATCATCCCGCCGATCATGATCTTTGCGCTCTACGTGCAGTTCCACGGCGACTACAGCCCGGGCGGCGGGTTCCAGGCGGGGGTGATCTTCGCCAGCGCCATCATCCTCTACGGCCTGATCTTCGGCGTGGAGGCCGCGCGCGCTGCCATCCCGCCGGCCGCACTGCGCATCGGCGCGTCTCTGGGCGTATTGATCTACGGCGGCACGGGGGTGGCCACCATGCTGGCCGGCGGCAACTTCCTGGACTACGATCAACTCGCCCACGATCCCGTGCACGGCCAGCACTACGGGTTGCTGATCGTGGAATTCGGCGTCGGGCTGACCGTCGCCAGCATCATGATCGCGATCTTCTACGTATTCGCCGGGCGTGGCCGGGTACGGGAGTCCGACGAATGACCGCGTTTTTCACCGACACCGTGCCCGGGTTGTTCAACTACTGGGTCGTCATCGCCTTGATGATGATCGGCTTCTATACCGTCATCGCACACGACAACCTGGTCAAAAAGCTGATCGGGCTCAATGTGTTTCAGACCTCGGTGTTCATCCTGTACATCAGCATGGGCAAGATTCACGGCGCCACCGCCCCCATTCTCCTCGACGCTCCCCGGGGCGACCATGCGGTCTATGCCCACCCGCTGCCGCAGGTGCTGATCCTCACTGCGATCGTGGTGGGCGTATCCACCACCGCGCTCGGGCTGGCGCTGATCGTACGCATCCACGAGGCCTACGGATCGATCGAGGAAGACGATGTCCTGGCCGCCGATTTTGCCACCCAGGACATCGAGCAGGCCGAGGAAGCGGCGCGATCCCGCGCCGCCCGGGCCGCCGAACCCCATGCCCCGACCGGTCGCGACGACGGCGCCGAACCCGAGGAACGCCGGCCGCAATGATCGACCCTCTTCTATCCCAGCTGCCGATCCTGGTCGTGGTCGTGCCGCTGCTCGCGGTGCCCGTGGTCGTGCTCGCGCACCGCGCCGGCGCCGCCTGGATGCTCTATCTGGTGGCGACCTGGCTGGTCTTCGCCATGGCCTGCGCCCTGTTCGTACGGGTGCGCGCCGACGGGCCGATCGATTACGCCATCGGCGGCTGGGCGCCGCCCTTCGGGATCGAACTGGTGGTCGATGCCTTCAATGCGGTGGTACTGCTGCTGGTGGCGGGCATGGCCGCGGCCAGCGCGGTCTATGCCCGTTCCAGCCTCGCCCGCGAGATCGAGCGCGAGCGCCTGTATCTCGTCTATGCGTTGCTGCTCGCCTGTCTGGCCGGGCTGATCGGCATCACGGTCACGGGCGATGCCTTCAACCTGTTCGTGTTTCTCGAGATTTCCTCGTTGTCGTCCTATGCGCTGATCGCCATGGGCGCCCGGCGGCGCGCGTTGCTGTCGGCGTTCCAGTATCTGATCATGGGCACGGTGGGCGGCACGTTCCTGCTGATCGGCATTGGACTCGCCTACATGATGACCGGCACCCTGAACATGGCCGATCTCGCCCAGCGCCTGCCGGCCGTTTACGACACGCGCACCGCCCAGGCGTCGCTGGCATTCATCGTGGTCGGTCTGAGCCTGAAGGCCGCGCTGTTTCCGGCCCATATCTGGCTGCCCAACGCCTATACCTATGCCCCGTCTCCGGTGACGGCGTTCATTGCCGCCACCAGTACCAAGGTGGCGGTATATGCCCTGATGCGGTTCGTGTTCACCGTGTTCGGCGCGGGCTACGCCTTCGGCCAGCTGCCGTTGAACCAGGTGCTGCTCGGGCTGTCCGCGATCGCGATGATCGCGGCGTCGGTGGCCGCCATATTCCAGACCGACGTCAAGCGGTTGCTGGCCTGGTCGAGCATCGCGCAGATGGGCTACATCGTGACCGGGTTCGCGCTGGCCAGTGCCGCCGGGTTGTCGGCATCGCTGGTGCATATCGTCAACCACGGGCTGATCAAGGGTGCGCTGTTCATGGCGGTGGGGGCGATGGCCTGGCGTACACGCACGACGTCGATCAATGATCTGGCCGGCCTGGGCCCGGCGATGCCGCTGACCTCGGCCGCTTTCGTGGTCGGCGGGCTGAGCCTGATCGGGGTGCCGGCCACCGCCGGTTTCATCAGCAAGTGGGCCCTGCTCTCCGCGCTGATCGCCGCGGGCCACTACGGGCTCGCCGCTCTGGTACTGGCGGCGTCGCTGCTGGCCGTGATCTATATCGGCAAGGTGGTCGAGGCGCTGTATTTCCGGCCCCGCGATGCGCACGCACCGCCACTCGAGCGCGGCGAGGCGCCGATCGCCATGCAGATCGCGACCTGGAGCCTGATCGCGCTCAATATCGCGATCGGGCTGCACGCGACGCCGGAACTCGACGCCACACGGCGCGCCGCCGCCGCACTGCTGGGCGGTGGCGCATGAGCGGGCTCTGGCTGGCTGCACTCGTCGCCTGGCCGGCGTTCATGGCGCTGGCGGTGGCCGCCGCCGGGCGCTGGCCGAATCTGCGCGAAGGGGTGAGTATCGCCACCGGGGTGGCGCTGCTGATCGGCGCCATCTGCCTGATCGGGCCGATCGGCGCCGGCCAGCGGCCGAGCGTCACCCTGTTCTCGATTCTGCCGGGGCTGGATTTCACCTTCACGCTGGAGCCGCTCGGCCTGGTCTTCGCGCTGGTCGCGGCCACGCTCTGGCCGTTGACCACGTTCTACGCGGCCGGCTACATGCGCGGCAATCGCGAGGCGCACCAGACGCGTTTCTTCGTCTGTTTCGCGCTGGCGATCTCGGCGGCGATCGGCATCGCCTTCGCGGGCAACCTGCTCACGTTATTCGTGTTCTACGAGATGATGACGCTGGTCACCTATCCGCTGGTCACCCACCACGGGGATGCCGAGTCGCGTGTCGGCGGGCGGATCTATCTCGGCATTCTGCTGACCACGTCGATCGGCCTGTTCCTGCCGGCGATCGTGATCACCTACCTGCTCGCCGGCACGCTGGATTTCACGCACGGCGGCATTCTCGCCGACACCGGCCTCGGTCCGAAGGGCGCGATGGCACTGTATGCGCTGTTCGTATTCGGTATCGGCAAGGCCGCGGTCATGCCGGTGCATCGCTGGCTGCCCTCGGCGATGGTGGCGCCGACACCGGTTTCGGCCCTGTTGCACGCGGTGGCCGTGGTCAAGGCGGGCGTGTTCACCGTGCTCAAGATCACGGTCTATATCTTTGGCCTGGACTATGCGCTCAAGACCAGCGCGACCGAGCCGTTCCTGTGGCTGGCGTCGATCACCATCATCCTGGCCTCGGTGATCGCGATCTACTGCGACAATCTCAAGAAGCGGCTGGCCTACTCCACCATCGGCCAGCTGTCGTACATCGTGCTGGGCAGCGCGCTGGCGACCAAGCTCGGCGCGGTCAGCGGCTCGTTGCATATCATCACCCATGCCTTCGGCAAGATCACTCTGTTCTTCTGCGCCGGCGCGATCTACACCGCCGCGCATCGCAAATACGTCAGCCAGTTGAACGGGCTGGGGCGCGCCATGCCGCTGACCTTCACCGCGTTCACCATCGCGGCGCTGTCGTTGATCGGCCTGCCGCCGATGGGGGGCGCCTGGAGCAAGTGGTTTCTGATGAGCGGTTCCGCCGGCATCGAGGAATATGCGTTTCTGGGCGTGCTGGCCCTGTCCTCACTGCTCAACATCATCTACCTGCTCGATATCCCGGCGCGCGCCTTCTTCCTGCGCGGCGACAACATCCCCGAGACCATCACCGAAGCGCCGGCCGCCTGCGTCATTCCGCTTTGCCTGACGGCGGCCGGCTGCATCGTGTTGTTCTTTGCCGCCCACCCGATCATCGATTTCGTCGACACGGCACTCGGAGCCGGCGCATGAACAAACGAAATCCCCGGCCCGGTCTGTTCGAGCGAGCGGCGGTAATCAACGCGATCATCGGCGTGCTGGCCCTGTCCTGCCTGACGTTGCTGATCGCGGAATGGTTCTACGCCAAGCATCCGCATTTCGGCTTCGACGGCTGGTTCGGCTTCTATCCGCTGGTCGGCTTCGCCGCCTATTGCTTCATTGTGCTCTCGGCCCGGGCCCTGCGCCCGCTGCTGCGCCGGGGCGAGAACTACTACGGCGAAGCCGATCCGGACGAAGCCGATCTCGAGGACAGCATCGGCCGGGAGCACGACCATGACTGAATGGCTGGGCCACGCCATCGCCAGCCCGGCCCTTCTGCTGATGGCCGCCGGGCTGGTGCTGGCGGCCACACCGCGCCTGTTCCAGAGCATATGGCTGCTCGCGGTGCCGGCGCTCGCCCTGGTGCTGCTGTGGGCGTTGCCGGCGGGGGCACACGGTCAGATTTCGCTGTTCGGCTTCGATCTGACCCTGCTGCGTGTCGACGGCCTGTCGCGCCTCTGGGCGACGATCTTCATCATCGGCTCGTTTCTGACCGGGCTCTATGCCCTGCACGTCGACGATCGGGTGCAGCATGTCGCCTCGCTGGTGTATGCCGGCGCCGCCGTGGGCGCGGTACTGGCGGGCGACCTGGTCACGCTGTTCATTTTCTGGGAAGCCACGGCGATCTCGTCTGTCTTTCTGATCTGGGCACGACGCAGCGTGCGCGCCCATATCGTCGGCCTGCGCTACCTGGTCATCCAGGTGGTGTCCGGCCTGCTGTTGATGGTCGGCACGATCATCCACTATCGCCAGACCGGATCGACCGCCTTCGATCATCTCGGGCTCGACGTGGCCGGCGGCTGGCTGATCTTTCTCGCCTTCGGTATCAAGGCGGCCTTTCCGCTGCTGCACAACTGGGTGCAAGACGCCTATCCCGAGTCGACGCCGACCGGCACGGTCGTGTTGTCGATCTATACCACCAAGCTAGCGATCTACGCGCTCGCGCGCGGCTATGCCGGCACCGAGATGCTGATCACGATCGGCGCCGTGATGACGATCTTCCCGATCTTCTTCGCCGTGATCGAAAACGATCTGCGCCGGGTGCTGGCCTACAGTCTCAACAACCAGCTCGGTTTCATGGTGGTGGGCATCGGCATCGGTACGCCCCTGGCGCTCGACGGGACAGCCGCGCATGCCTTCGCGCATATCCTCTACAAGGGCCTGCTGTTCATGAGCATGGGCGCGGTGCTCTACCGTGTGGGCACGGTCAAGGCCAGCGAACTCGGCGGCCTGTACAAATCCATGCCCTGGACCGCCGCGTTCTGCATCGTCGGCTCGATGTCGATCTCGGCGTTTCCGTTGTTCTCCGGCTTCGTCACCAAATCCATGATCCTCAGCGCGGCCGCCGCGCAGCACCACTGGATCGCCTGGAGCGCCCTGCTGGTCGCCTCGGCCGGCGTGCTCGACCATTCGGGCATCAAGGTGCCGTTCTTCTCGTTCTTTGCCCACGACGCCGGTTATCGCGTCAAGGAAGCGCCGTTCAACATGCTGGCGGCGATGGCGATCACGGCGGCCCTGTGCATCGGCATCGGCGTCTATCCGGCCCCGTTGTACGCGATCCTGCCGTTCGACGTGGATTATTCGCCGTACACGACGGCGCATGTCGTCAACCAGTTACAGTTGCTGCTGTTTGCGGCCCTGGCCTTCGTCGTGCTGTTCCGGGGTGGCCTGTACCCGCCCGAGGTCCGCGGGCTGAACATCGATACCGACTGGCTCTACCGGCGCGCGCTGCCGGTCACCGTATCGGCGACCCGGTTCGCGCTGATGCGGCTGCGCGATCAGGCCGGCCGAATCGGCACCGCCGGGATCGGCGGCGCGCGCCAACGCCTGCAACAGGCGTTCGGCGCCCGCGGCGTGATGGCCCGCACCTGGACAACCGGCGTCATGCTGCTCTGGGTGACCGCCCTGCTGGCGCTCTATCTGCTGCTGTACTACGCGTAGGGCCTGCGCCCGCGCGTGCAGCCGTGCGACGGGCCGACGGCGTGCCGGGTCAGCTGTCGAACGTGCGCCACAGGCACTGATCTCCGCTGGCCCTGGCCAGCATGTCGAGATATTTCTCGTGGGCGGCGTGCTCGTCGTCGCTGGCACGCTGCACGCGCGGGCGGCGGCCCGCATCGAGATACGTCGCCAGGCCGGCGCTGGCGATCTGCTGGCCTTCGCTGTCGTCCTCGGCGGCAAGCGCGATATCGATCTGGCCGCCGGTCATGCGCAGATACACATCCGCCAGCAATTGGGCGTCCAGCAGCGCGCCGTGCAGCTCGCGGTTCGAGTTATCGATCTCGAATCGCTTGCACAGCGCATCCAGACTGTTGCGCTGGCCGGGGAACATCTGGCGTGCCTCGACCAGCGTGTCGATGATCGGGCTGACCTCTTCCAGCTTCCGGTGCTGCGGATCGAAATCCGACAGTTCCTTGTTCAGGAAGGCGAGATCGAACGGCGCATTGTGGATGATCAGTTCCGCATCGGCCAGATACGCGGCCAGGCGGTCGCCGATCTCGGCGAAACGGGGCTTGTCGGCCAGAAATTCCAGCGTGATACCGTGCACGTCGATCGCGCCCTGGTCGATCTCGCGATCCGGGTGTAGATAGATGTGCAGGTCGTTACCGGTCAGCCGCCGGCTGACCATTTCCACGCAACCGATCTCGATGATGCGATGCCCGGCCTGCGGATCCATCCCGGTCGTTTCCGTATCGAGCACAATCTGTCGCATCGTTTTCTCCCGCTGCTGTTGTTGGCACTAGGGGCGCGAAGCCATGGACCGGACCGCCGATCCACCCGAGAGCGCGGATCAACATAGCCCTCGGGCATGATCGGCTTCGGCGAGACCGGCGCCAGCCGGCGCTCATCCGCGATCGCTCGCGAACGGGATGAACACGACCCGATGCCGGATCAGCCGGATACGGCCATTTCATCGATACCGCGATTGGCCAGCGCATCCGCTGCCTCGTTGCCGGGATCGCCCGCGTGGCCCTTGACCCAGTGCCATTCGATCTCGTGACGCTGGCAGGCTTCGTCGAGCGCACGCCAGAGTTCGGCGTTCTTGACCGGCTTCCGGGCCGCTGTCTTCCAGCCGTTGTTTTTCCAGTTGCGCATCCATTGGGTAATGCCCTGGCGCACATAGTTGGAATCGGTATACAGCTCGACGCGACACGGGCGCGACAAGGCGTTGAGGGCCTCGATCGCGGCCATGAGCTCCATGCGATTGTTGGTCGTTCTCGGTTCGCCGCCGCACAGCTCGCGGTTGCGCTCGCCGTAGGACAACAACGCGCCCCAGCCACCGGGCCCCGGATTGCCGCGACAGGCTCCGTCCGTATAGATGGTCACAGTCTTGGTCATGAACGCGATGGTAGCCCAGCAGCCGGGCCGGGCGCCAAGTCGCGTTCACGCTGGCGCGCCAACAGGCGCCGGCCGGACGGCGGGATGCGTCGCATGGCACGCCGACGCGCCACGATCGCATAAGCCGGCGCCGCCCAGGCCAGCGGCGCCAGCCAGCGCGAATCCGCGCCCGCCTGCCACCGGCGGCCGAGCCAGGGAAACGCCGGCCCGTAGCGCCAGCAGTCCGTGGGCTCGAAGTCCAGCAGACGCAGCCAATCCGCCAGGCGCGCGGCACGCGGCGGAATCGAGCGCGGCAGGAAACGGGTGTGAGCGCGGCGAAGCCCCTGGGTCTGGGCCCAGGGCGAAAGCGGGTTGAACACCAGGCAGACCAGCTGGCCGCGCGGACTCAGAACGCGCACGCACTCCCGAATCAGCGCCGGCGGCTCCGCGCACAATTCGAGCCCGTGAACCAGAATCAGGGCATCGACACTGCCGCTGGCCCAGGGTAGATTCTGGCCATCGATGCGTATATCGACATCCGGACCGGGGGCGACATCCGCCCGCCACAGGCGCAGCGTTCCCACGCGCTCGCAGGCTTCCGGCGCGATGGTGGGGGCGCCGATCTGGATGCAACGATAACCCGTGAGGCCGGGCAGCACGTCGGCCAGTAACGCCGTCTCCTGCTCGCGCCACGGCTCGGCGACGGGCGATTCGAACCAGGCCCGCGCGGCCCGCGCATCATCGGCGACGAATCGAAACAATTGATTTTGCCTCAGGCCGTTGGCAACATTCGGCGATGCTTGAAGTCAACGCTGTACCCGCGCTGTCGGACAATTATATCTGGATCATCGCGGCCGGCGATAGCCGGACCGTGGCCGTGGTCGATCCCGGCGCGGCCCAACCGGTGGCCGATCATCTCGCGACATATGGGCTCGAAGTGGGCGCGTATCTGATCACGCATCACCACGGCGATCACGTCGGCGGCCTGGCGCGGCTGCTGGCCGCGCATCCGGCGCCGGTCTACGGGCCGGCCGGGGAAGCCGACAAGATCGGGCACATCGACCACCGGGTCAGCGGCGGCGATCGTTTCACGCTGGATTTTCTCGGCGCGACATTCGAGGTCATTGACGTGCCTGGCCATACGCTCGGTCACATCGCGTACGTGAGCCAGGATATATTACTGGCGGGCGACGCCCTGTTTCGCGCCGGCTGCGGTCGTGTGTTCGAGGGCACACACGAGCAGATGCAGCGCTCGCTGGCGCGCCTGAAGGCGCTGCCGGACAATACGCGCGTCTACGGGGGCCACGAATACACGCAGAAGAACCTGGCCTTTGCGCAGACGGTCGAGCCGGACAACCCGGCGATCGCGGCCGCGATCGCGGCGGTCGACGCGCTCAGGGCCGAGGGCCGGCCCAGCCTGCCGGGGTCGCTGGCCGAGGAAAAGCGAATCAACCCCTTCCTGCGCTGGGATGACGAAGGTGTCCGGGCGGCGGCAAGCCAGCATGCCGGGCGGCGGCTTGAGGCAGCGGGGGACATTTTTGGGGCTTTGCGCGACTGGAAAGATGCGATCTGATAACTCTTGTGCGCGGCTCGGGCCGCGCTTGCGACCCAACATGGTTCGACCGATACTGGGCTGCCTGTTCATGGCCGGCATCGTCAGTGGCTGCGCGACGACGCCGCATGGCGATGCCGGCACGAACCCGGCCCAGGCGGGCGACCAGCCTTCCACGGTGCCTGCCGCGGCCGCCGGGACGTTGAAAAAAACCGCCGATCAAGGTCATGACAACGACAAGACCACGACCTATGAAGCCCCGGTCGCACGCAAGAATTACGTGCCACACAAATGGCCGGCGCCCAGCCAGGACCTGTGGTCGAATATCCGCACCGGCTTCAAGCTCGACCCCAACGACCAGCGTCGGTCGGTGCGCGTGTGGACACAGTATTATGCGACCCACACCAGCCACCTGAGCCACGCGCTGCGGCGCGCGAAGCCGTTTCTGTGGCATGTGGTGCACCAGGTCGAAAAACGCGGCATGCCGACCGAGATCGCCCTGCTGCCGATCGTGGAGAGCGGCTACAACCCGTCGGCCAAGTCCTATGTCGGCGCCAGCGGCCTGTGGCAGTTCATGCCGGGAACCGCTGATCACATGAGCCTGCCGCGCGACTGGTGGTACGACGGCCGCGACGACCCGATTGCCTCGACCGAGGCCGCGTTGAATTACCTGCAATCGCTGCATCAGCGTTACGACGGCGACTGGCTGCTGGCGCTGGCGGCATACAATGCCGGGCCGGGCCGCGTGGACGACGCCATTGCCGAGGCGCGGGCGCACAACAAGCCCACCGACTACTGGGATCTGGATCTGCCGGATGAAACCACCCAGTACGTGCCGCAACTGCTCGCCCTGCGCCGGATCATGATGACGCCAGCGCGCTTTGGCGTGAACTGGCCCACCCTGGCCAACGCGCCGCGCACCCGCGTGGTGAAGCTGCCCGGCCAGACCTCGATGAAAGTCGCCGCGCACATGCTCGGTATTTCCGAGAAAAAACTGCGCCGGCTCAATCCCGGCATGCGGCGCTGGGCCAGCGAACCGGGCGGCCACGATAAACTGCTCGTGCCGGCGGCCAAGGCCTCGGCGTTTCGTAGCAAGCTCGCCCGCATCAACCCGAGCCACCTGATCGATCATCGTACCCACGTGGTCCGGCGCGGGGACTCGCTGAGCCGGCTGGCGCAGACCTACGGCGTCAGCGTGGCCGCACTGCGCCAGGCCAACAATCTGCACAGCAATCGCATCCGTATCGGCCAGTCGCTGACCGTGCCGCACCCCGGCTCGCATGAGTCGGCGCCGCCGGCCGAACCGACCCAGACCTACGTGGTGCAGTCCGGTGATACGCTCTGGCACATCGCCCGCCGCTACAGCGTCAGCGTGGCGAGCCTCAAGCGCGCCAACGGCGCCTCCGTGGCGACCCTGCGACCGGGGCAGAAGATCCGCATCCCCGGCTCGGCCAAGCCGCCGGCACCGAGCACGGTCGTGGTCCACTCGGGTGACTCGCTGTGGTCGATCGCCCAGGCCAACAATGTAACGGTCAAGCAGCTGCGCCGCTGGAACCGCATGGACAAGGGCACGCCGCTCCAACCGGGCTCCACCATCGCGGTGGATGGCCCCGCCCCGCTGCCGAGTTACTACGAGGTGGAACCGGGCGACTCGCTGTGGTCGATCGCGAATCGCTTCTCGATGCAGGTCAACACGCTGCGCAGCCTCAACGACATGAATTCGGGCGCGACCATTCAGCCCGGCGAACGGCTGCGTCTGCAGCCCGAGGTATCCGGCTGATATCCCGGCCCGGTACGATAGCCATACAACACGAATCCAGGAGAAGGCATGGGGTTTCTTGACGGCAAAAAAGCCTTGATCACGGGCTTGGCCAGCGAACGATCGATCGCCTACGGCATCGCCAGCGCGATGCGCGAACAGGGCGCGGAGCTGGTGCTGACCTATCAGGGCGACAAACTCAAGCCGCGTGTGGAAAAGATGGGCGAGGCGCTGGGCGCCGTGGCCGTGCTGCCCCTCGATGTCGCCGAGGATGCGCAGATCGAGGCGCTGTTCACCGCGCTCGGCAACCATTGGGACCGCCTGGACATCCTCGTCCATGCCATCGGCTTCGCGCCGCGCGAAGCGCTGTCCGGCGGCTATCTGGACAGCATTTCGCGGGATGCCTCGCGTATCGCGCACGACATCAGCGCCTACAGCTTCGCGGCACTGGCCAAGGCGGCCCGCCCGATGCTGTCGGACAAGGCCTCGCTGATCACCCTGACGTATCTCGGCAGCGACCGCGTCATGCCGGGCTACAACGTGATGGGCCCGGCCAAGGCCAGCCTGGAGTCCAACATGCGCTTCATCGCCGCCGATCTGGGCCCGCGGGGCATACGGGTCAACGCCATTTCCGCCGGGCCGATCAAGACCCTGGCGGCCTCGGGCATCAGTGGCTTCCGCACGATGCTGAATTACGCGCGCGACAGCGCCGCACTCAAGCGCAACGTCACCCAGGAAGAAATCGGTAACGCCGCGGCCTTCCTCGGCTCCGATCTCGCCTCGGGCATTACCGGCGAGGTCATTTACGTGGACGCCGGCTACCGCGTCATGGGCATGAGCCGGCTCGACGAGCAATAGCCTGGCGCGACGACATCGCCCGACTCGAAAAGGCCGCATCACGAGGATGCGGCCTTTTTTCGTTACGGGACCGGAAGGCGTTTGCTGCTGATCCCGCGACGCGCCGACCGCGACACCAGCGCGGCCGCGCTGGCGCGCGTCAGTTCATCGCGCTCTTGTGAATCTCGACGTCCGCACGCTTGCGCAGATAATGATCGAGCGCGCTGTATTCGAGACTGGCGTTATAGCCGCTCTGCTGCTGCGCAATCTGCTTGCGCTGGGGACCACCGCCGCCCGGCTTGGAACCGCCGCTTTCCACGCGGCTCGCCAGGACGGCGACCAGCGCCGCCTGGCCGCTTTCGGTGGACACGACCCGGTACTGCGCGCTGCCGGATTTGTTGTCGAACGAAATATCGAAAGCGGCACTGAGTACCGACGGATCGAGCTTATTGTCATGCCGCCCGACGAAACCAGGCTGCGTCAGCTTGGCCCCCTGGGTGTCCTTCGCAATCTGCGCCAACGACTTGCCCTGCCGTGCCTGCGCCATCGCCTGCTGAGCCGCCTTCTCCGCCCGCCGCTGGCTCTCCTGCGCCACGAGACGCTGGCGGATCTTGTCGCGAACCTCGGCCAACGGCTTGCGTTGCGCGCCCTGATGGTCGGCCACCCGCAGCACGACATGCCGCTGCTGGCCCAGGTCGATCACCTTGCTGTTGAGGTGATCCTTGAGCACGGCATCCGAAAACGCCGCCTTGCGCACAGCGGCATACTGACCCAGCCCGGACCCACCATTGTGGCGAGTGATCCAGCCCGTGTGCCGAACCGTGAGACCGAGCTTGTCGGATATCGTCTTCAGCCCGTTGGGGGCCTGATAGGCGAGGTCGTCCAGCGTATCCGACTTCTTGCGGAACGCCTTGGCCCGCGCCTTGCGGGTCGCCATCGCCTTCAGACGCGCCTGCACCGCCGGATTATTGAAGTCCGGCGTCTTGGCCGGCGTGATCGACGTGGCCCGCAGCACGTACCACGCCTGGTCACCACGGACCGGGCCCGACAACGCGCCCTGCTTTAGGCCGAACAACGCCGCGCCCACGGCGTCGGGCAAGGCCGACTTCGTCTGCGTATCGATCTGCTGGAAACGGGCGCCATCGGTCGCTGCGGCGATCTGTTTCAGCGACTGTCCCTTTTTCGCCGCCGCGATCACCGCCTGCACCGTCTGACGGGCCTTGGCGTCATCCTTGCCGATCGGGATACGGATCTCGTCCGCACTGCGCTTGGCCGGCGTGCCGAGCTCGTTCTTGTGTGCCTGATAAAGCTGCTTCAGCGTCGCCTGATCCGGTTTCGGCGGCGACAGCTTGTCCGCATCCAGCGAAACATAGGCCAACTTGACCCGTGGCGGGCGCATGAACTGTTTCGGGTGCTTGTCGTAATACGACTGGATCGCCTTGTCGTCGACGGTCACCTGATCGCTATAGGCCGAAGAATCGACCGTGAGCACTTGCACTTTACGCTGCTCGTTCGCCCGTCGGTAAGCGACATCGACTTCCGCTGGCGCGGCAAACGCGCTGGCAGCCACGATCTCGCGCACCTGATCGCCCACCATGCTCTGACGCAGCCTCGCTTCGTACTGGGCCGGCGGTACGCCGGCCTGTGAGAGCAACGCCTTGTAGCGCTGGGCCGAGAACTTCCCGTTCTCCTGGAACTGCGGATTGCTCCGGATCTCCGCCAGCAGATTGGCATCGGTCACGCGATAACCCCTGGCTTTCGCGTAATGCGTCATGACCGCCTGGTCGATCATGTTGTCGAGCACGTTCTGGCGCACCTGGTCGCGCGGAAACATGCTGGAATCGAAATGGTTGCCCATCATCTGGCGCAATCGCTGATAGCGCTGGTTGACGGCCTGCCGCAACTGCGAATGCGTGATTTTGGCGCCGTCGGCGCTGGCCACTACCGGATCAGCCGACGGTGTGAAGTAGGAGCCGATGCCCCAGACCCCGAACACAACCGCGATCACGGCTACGACAATATATGCCAAGGGCCCACTGGCCCCATCTCGAATCTTCTGCAGCATAGGTAATTCGGCTCGTCGGACGGATACGATGACCGGCTCGCGCCGGCAATCCCGGCATTGTGCCTACTGCGAGGGATTTGCGCATCCGCGCGCCGTTGCGCTCGACTTCGTTCGCCATGGCCAGCACACGCGAGGCCATACCCTTCCAGTAGCGGCCCGTGCCGGGCGCAAAAAAAAGGCGCTCCGTAAGAGCGCCTTTCGAGGTCTGATCGGCATGGCCGAGTGGCAGACTTATGGCGGAGCGGACGGGACTCGAACCCGCGACCTCCGGCGTGACAGGCCGGCATTCTAACCAGCTGAACTACCGCTCCATTGACTTATTGTCTGGTGGGTGCTGACGGATTCGAACCGCCGACATTCGCCTTGTAAGGGCGACGCTCTACCAACTGAGCTAAGCACCCTTCCAAGGTGTCGAGGACATCCTCATCACCCTGCGAAGACGCGCTAGTTTACAGCATCCTTAAGAGCTTTACCAGCCTTAAATCCAGGCGTTTTACCCGCCGGGATCTGGATCGACTGACCGGTCTTGGGATTACGGCCCTGGCGAGCGGCACGCTCGCGCACGGAGAAGACACCAAAGCCTACCAGCGAGACCTTGTCGCCTTTTTTCAGAGCGTCGGTGACCGAGTCGATCATGGCGTCGACGGCGCGCGAAGCATCGGCCTTGGAAAGATCCGCGTCCGCGGCGACGGCATCGACGAGTTCAGTTTTATTCATAACTAAGCATCCCCTTAAGGAGTGAGAGAGTTTCGACCGGTCCATCCATCGAACCCGCCGTTCACGCTGGCCCAGCCGCGCGTTCACTGCAAGTGCTTCGGGCATGGCCACGGTCGCGGCGCTGCCCGACCGCAAGCGGGCTTTATACCAAGGCCCCGATTCCAGCGTCAATAAAGGGTTAGCGCGGGAATCGGGGCGCAAGCATACGGCCTGGTTCAATGCGGGCGCACTTCGCCCCCATCCGACTTGCGCTGGCCCTCCGCTGGCGCCTCGTCGGCAGCCAGTGGCTGCGGCTGACGCGTAAGCGCGATTTCCAGCACTTCATCGATCGTGCGAACCGGCCGGATGTCCAGACGGTTCTTGATGTTGGCAGGGATCTCGGCGAGATCCTTCGTGTTTTCGTGCGGAATGACCACGATCTTGATGCCACCGCGATGCGCCGCAAGCAGCTTCTCCTTGAGCCCGCCGATCGGCAGTACGTCGCCGCGCAGCGTGATTTCGCCGGTCATGGCGACGTCCGCACGCACCGGAATCCGGGCCAGCGCGGAGATCATCGCGGTGCACATCCCGATCCCCGCCGAGGGGCCATCCTTGGGCGTGGCGCCCTCGGGGACATGCACGTGAAGGTCCGCCTTCTGCATGAAATCGCGCTCGATTCCGAGCGTTCCCGCGCGCGAGCGGATCACCGTGAGCGCGGCCTGGATCGACTCCTGCATCACGTCGCCGAGCGATCCGGTATGCGTGGCCTTGCCCTTGCCGGGCACCGCCGCCGACTCGATGGTCAGCAGTTCGCCGCCGACCTCGGTCCAGGCCAGCCCGGTGACCTGACCGACGCTGTCGTGCTCCTCGGCCCGCCCGTAACGGAACTTCGGCACGCCCAGGTACTTGTCGAGATTGCGCCTGGAGACCTGTACGTGATCGCGCGATTTCTCGCTGATCAACTCCTTGACCACCTTGCGACAGATCTTGGAGATATCGCGCTCGAGATTACGCACCCCGGCCTCGCGCGTGTAGCGCCGGATGATCTCGGTAATGGCATTATCCGAAACAGCCAGCTCGGACGCCTCCAGCCCGTTCTCCTTCATCGCCTTGGGCAACAGATAGCGCTCACCGATATTGAGCTTCTCATCCTCGGTGTAGCCCGAAAGCCGGATGACTTCCATCCGATCCAGCAGCGGCTCCGGGATGTTCATGGTGTTGGCGGTGCACACGAACATCACCTGCGACAGGTCGTAGTCGACTTCGAGATAATGGTCGCCGAAGGTGTTGTTCTGCTCCGGGTCGAGCACTTCGAGCAGGGCCGAGGCCGGGTCACCGCGGAAGTCGTTGGCCATCTTGTCCACTTCGTCAAGCAGGAACAACGGGTTACGCACCCCGACCTTGGCCATGTTCTGAATAATCTTGCCCGGAAGCGAGCCAATATAGGTTCGCCGATGACCACGGATCTCGGCCTCGTCGCGCACGCCACCCAGGCTCATGCGCACGAACTCGCGATTCGTGGCCCGGGCAATGGAGCGGCCGAGCGAAGTCTTGCCGACGCCGGGCGGGCCGACCAGACACAGAATCGGGCCCTTGATCTTCTTCACCCGGCTCTGCACCGCCAGGTTCTCGATGATGCGCTCCTTGATGCGTTCCAGGCCGTAGTGGTCGGCGTCGAGCGTCTCCTGTGCCTTGGTCAGGTCGATCTTGGTACGGCTGCGCTTTTTCCACGGGATGTCGACCATCCAGTCGAGGTAATTGCGCACTACCGTCGCCTCAGCCGACATGGGCGACATGCTCTTGAGCTTGTTGAACTCGTTGTTGACCTTCTTCTTGACTTCCTTGGGGAAGCCGGCCTTTTCGATCTTCTCTTCCAGTTCGTCCAGATCGTTGGGCGCTTCGTCGATCTCGCCCAGCTCTTTCTGGATGGCCTTCATCTGCTCGTTGAGATAGTACTCGCGCTGCGACTTCTCCATCTGCTGCTTCACGCGGCCGCGGATCTTCTTCTCGATCTGCAGTACCTCGATCTCGGCATCGGTCTTGGCCACCACATGCTCGAGACGCTGCCGCGGGTCGGCGATCTCCAGCACGTCCTGGCGCTCGTCGAGCTTGAGATTGAGATGCGCGGCGATGGTATCGGCCAGCCGGCCGGCCGAGTCCATGCTCGACAGCGACGGCAGCAGCTCGGCCGGCACTTTCTTGTTGAGCTTGGTGTAGGACTCGAAGGTCGCGACCGCGGAACGCATGAGCGCGTCCAGCTCGGCCGATTCCTCCTCCTCATCATCGATAGCGGTATGGCTCGCGACCAGGCTGCCACCGGCCGCGTGCAGATCGGACAGACGCGCGCGATTGCCGCCTTCGACCAGCACCTTGACCGTGCCATCGGGCAGCTTGAGCAATTGCAGGATGGAGGCCAGCGTACCGACCTCGTAGATGTCGTCCGCGCCCGGATCATCGATATCCGCGGCCTTCTGGGCGACGAGCAGAATCTTCTTGTCCTCGGCCATGGCCGCTTCAAGCGCGGTGATGGACTTCTCCCGGCCCACGAACAGCGGAATCGCCATATGCGGGAACACGACCACGTCGCGCAGGGGAAGAACGGGTACCAAGGCGTTGTCAGCCATGCGGGCCCTCGCTGATATAAAGCGGCCGGCGAGGGGAGGCCGGCCACTGTGAATTTGCATTGATGGTGTGGCCGGCCCGCGCGTTTTCAATCGCCCGGGCCGGCGGCACGTTTCAATGTCTAGCTGCTAGGCACCGGCACGCTCGGCCTCGGCGTTTTCGTAGACGATGTAGGGCTGGGCATCGCCATTGACCACGGCGTCGTCGACGACAACCTTCGACACATTTTCCATCGCCGGCAGTTCGTACATCACGTCGAGCAGTATCGACTCGAGAATCGTACGCAGGCCGCGCGCGCCGGTCTTGCGCTCCATCGCCCGATGCGCGATCGCCTTGAGCGCGTCCTCACGCAGCTCCAGCTCGCAGTTCTCCATCTCGAACAGCTTGGCGTACTGCTTGGTGAGCGCATTCTTGGGCTCGCGCAGGATCGAGATGAGCGCCGTCTCGTCCAGCTCCTCGAGCGTGGCGACCACCGGCAGACGACCGACGAACTCCGGAATCAGGCCGTACTTGACCAGATCTTCGGGCTCGACCGTCTTCAGCATCGCACCCAGGCTTCGCTTGTCGGCCTGCCCCTTGACCTCGGCCGAGAAGCCGATGCCCGAGCGCCCTTCGCGCTGCTGGATGGTCTGGTCCAGGCCGGCGAAGGCCCCGCCACAGATGAACAGAATGCCCGAGGTGTCGACCTGCAGGAATTCCTGCTGCGGATGCTTGCGCCCGCCCTGCGGCGGAATCGAGGCGGTGGTGCCCTCGATCAGCTTCAGCAGCGCCTGCTGCACGCCCTCGCCGGAGACGTCGCGCGTGATCGACGGGTTCTCCGACTTGCGCGAAATCTTGTCGATCTCGTCGATATAGACAATGCCGCGTTGGGCCTTGTCCACGTCGTAGTCGCACTTCTGCAGCAGCTTCTGGATGATGTTCTCGACATCCTCGCCCACGTAACCCGCCTCGGTCAGCGTGGTGGCGTCGGCAATCGCGAATGGCACATCCAGCATGCGCGCCAGCGTCTCGGCCAGCAGTGTCTTGCCGCAGCCGGTCGGGCCGATCATCAGAATATTCGATTTCTGCAGCTCGACCTCGTCCTCGGCCGCCTCGGCATTCAACCGCTTGTAGTGGTTGTACACCGCCACGGCAAGAATCTTCTTGGCCGATTCCTGGCCGATGACATAGTCATCGAGCACGCGCCGGATTTCCTGGGGGCTCGGCAGGCCTTTCTTGGCCGGCTTGCTCGCCAGTTCCTCGCGCATGATGTCGTTGCACAGATCCACGCATTCATCGCAGATGAACACGGAGGGGCCGGCAATCAGCTTGCGAACCTCGTGTTCGCTCTTGCCGCAGAACGAGCAATGCAGCGTCCGGCCGGAGTTCTCCTTGGCGCCGCTTTCGTTGTTGCCGTTGTCTGCCATGGGTCGTGACCTCGTTGAGGTGAGCCTGTCGAGTTGCCTTACATATGACATACCCGACAAATATTTGTCACGTTACCGAGCGCCGCTGTTGACGAACGGCGCTCGGCATCTAACGTGGGATGGCTTAGCCGGACTTCTCGGCCAAGGCCGCACGCGAGGTGAGCACGTCGTCGATGACGCCGTATTCCACCGCTTCGCTGGCGCTCATGAAGAAATCGCGCTCGGTATCGCGCTGGATCTTGTCCAGTGGTTGGCCGGTGTGATCGGCCAGAATCTGGTTCAGCCGCTCGCGGGCATGCATGATCTCGCGGGCATGGATCTCGATATCCGATTGCTGGCCCTGAAAACCGCCGGAGGGCTGATGCATCATCACCCGCGAATGCGGCAGCGAGTAGCGCTTGCCCGCCGCACCCGCAGCCATCAGCACCGCGCCCATGCTCGCGGCCTGGCCGAGGCACATCGTGGCCACGTCGGGCTTGATGAACTGCATCGTGTCGTAGATCGACAGACCCGCGGTCACCGCCCCGCCCGGCGAGTTGATGTACAGCTGGATGTCCTTGTCCGGGTTGTCCGACTCAAGGAACAACAGCTGCGCGACGATCAGATTGGCCATGTGATCGTCGACTGGGCCGACACAGAAGATCACCCGCTCCTTGAGCAGGCGCGAGTAGATATCGAAAGACCGCTCGCCACGAGCCGTCTGTTCGATGACCATCGGAATCAGACCCAGGCTCTGGGTCTGCATGCTGTCATGTTCTGCCATAACGATTCGCTTTCCTTGCGTTGGCAGACAGGGCCGGGAATCAGCCCTGCTGCCGATTGGCATTGAGAAGCTCGTCGAGCTCCGTGTCCTTTTCGGTGATGGTGGCATGGGCCAGCAGATCATCGACCACCTGCTGCTCCATGACCATCGCCTGCAGACCCTGCATCAGTTGCGGGTTCTGCTGATAGTAGTTCTTCACCGCCTCGGCCTGGTCACCGTAACCGGCCGCGATCTCGTCCATCTTCTCGGCGACCTTGTCCTGGTCCAGCTCGAGTTCCTTCTCCGAGATCACTTCGGCAATCAGCAGGCCGAGCGCGACGCGCTTGGTCGCCTGTTCACGCAGTGCGTCGTCGGGCAGCAGTTGCTTGGCCTGCTCCTCGTTGCCCTGCATCTCCTCGGGCATGCGTTGCATCGCTTCCTTGCGCATGCGATCGATTTCCTGGGCCACCATCGACTCGGGCACATCGATCGGGTTCGCCTCGTGCAGCGCATCCATGGTCTGGGTCTTCACGCTGGTATCGATGGCGTGCTTGACCTCCTGCTCCAGCGACTCGCGAATCTTGTCGCGCAGCGCCTCCACGGTGCCTTCCTCGATGCCCATCTGCTTGATGAACGCTTCGTCCACTTCCGCGGGTTTGGCTTCCTTGACGGCCTTGACGGTCACGTCGAAGGTCGCGGTCTTGCCCGCCAGATCCTCGGCGCCGTAGTCCTCCGGGAAGGCCACGTCGACCTGGAATTCCTCGCCCGGCTTGCGGCCGACCATCGCACGCTCCATGTCGGGCAGGAACTGTTCCTCGCCCAGCGTGATCTCGATATCGTTGCCGGTGCCGCCTTCGAAGGCTTCACCATCGATGCGGCCGACGTAATCGACCACGACCTGATCGCCATCGGCCGATTCGCGCTCGACCTCTTCCCAGCTCTTGTTCTGGTCCCGAATGCGCTCGAGCGTCTTGTCGACCTCGGCATCGGTCACTTCAGTAACCGGCTTTTCGACCGTGATCGAATCCAGGCCCTTGAGCTCGATCTCGGGATAGACCTCGATATTGGCCGTAAACGACAGCGGGCCATCTTCCTCGAAGGCATCCAGCTCGATCTCCGGCTGGCCCGCCGGGTTGAGCTCGGACTTCTCGACCGCTTCCGGATAGGTGCTCTGGATCAGCTCGCTGACCGCTTCCTGGCGTGCCTGGGCACCGTAGCGCTGATACAGCACCTTCACAGGCGCCTTGCCCGGACGAAACCCCGGGATCCGCGCATGCTGGCCCACCCGCTTGACCTTCTCATCCACCGCGGTGTTCACGCGGTCGGCCGGGATCTGGACCTTCAGACGCCGTTTCAGGCCACCGGGGTTTTCTACGGAGACGTCCATCAACTACCTCGAATCGATTCTGTTTTGAGCGTATGAACGGGCAGTGCGCCGACACGCACCGCCCGGTTGACCGGCCAGTATAGCAACCCGGCCCAAACCGGGCTTGCCCGGTCCGGTTTTTTTATTCAGTGGCGCGCCGGCGGCGCCATGAATTCAGGGCCGACCGGGTCAGTGACGTGTGTGTCGACGATTCGGCCGATCTCTTCGCGCGCGTCCCGGTCCAGATGCCATCCTGGCACATTGACCACGGCATCCATTTGATCCGGCGTACGCGCGCCCCACAGGGCGAACGCATGGTCGTATTGATCGAGCACCCAGCGGAT
The DNA here is from genome assembly GCF_052044135.1 of Salinisphaera sp. RV14. Taxonomy (NCBI): domain Bacteria; kingdom Pseudomonadati; phylum Pseudomonadota; class Gammaproteobacteria; order Salinisphaerales; family Salinisphaeraceae; genus Salinisphaera; species Salinisphaera sp. RV14. Next base: position 197,326 of record NZ_JBQDYF010000002.1, on the reverse strand, counting down.
CGCCAGATCCAGCACCCGCTTGTTGTAGTGCTCCTGCGCGAACTTGTCGAGCGCAGCCACCGCGGCCAGGTACTGATCGAAGCGCGGCTGCTGGAATTTTGGATCGCTGTTGCGCAGATCGTCGCCCGGGAACTCGCGATCCGCGTGCATCCGGCCCGATAACAGACCGCGGCAGAGCGCACCGTAAGCCAGCAAGCGCGTATCGTGCTCGCGCACCCAGGGCAGTACGTCCTGGTCGATCTGGCGCTCGAACAGGTTGTACGGGTTCTGCGCCACATCGATCGGCGCGACCTCCGAGAACGCGTCCATCTGCTCGGGCGAGAAATTCGACACGCCGATCGCGCGAATCTTGCCGGCCGCCTTGACCTCTGCCAGCGCCTCCGCGGTTTCACGCGGGTCGACCCGCGGATCCGGCCAGTGCACCTGCAACAGGTCGATCACGTCCGTTCGCAAGCGACGCAGGGAATCGTCCACTTCCTTGAAGATGCGCTGCTTGGTCGCATTGCGCTGCACGCCGCCATCATCGTCCCATTCCAGCGCGCATTTCGTGGCAATCACGACCTGATCGCGAATCCTGCCTTTATCAACGGCCTTGCCGACGATCTCTTCGGACCGACCGAAGCCATACACCGGCGCGGTATCGATGAGCGTCACGCCCCGGTCGGGCGCGCTCTGAATCGTACGAATGGACTCGGCCTCGTCCGTGCCGCCCCATTTCCAGCCGCCGATCGCCCAGGTGCCCAGACCGATCCGCGATGCCGACAACCCTTCGCTGTTGATCTCGCGTGTTTCCAACACTCATCTCCTCAATAGCGTAACGATCAGGAGATGGGATCGGTCGCGCCGCATTCAAGCGCACACAACCCTCTCGGCCAGGAGCGAGCCCCAAAAAAAACGCCGGCAAGAAAACTCGCCGGCGTTTTTCAGGAATTGGTGGGCCGTGTAAGACTCGAACTTACAACCAATTGATTAAGAGTCAACTGCTCTACCATTGAGCTAACGGCCCATATCGCATCAGACAGTGGGGTGGACGATGGGACTCGAACCCACGACGACTGGAATCACAATCCAGGGCTCTACCAACTGAGCTACGCCCACCATCGCCTGATATCGCGATGACAGCGCATCCTCATCGCGAGTTGCGTATTCTAGCGGCGTTGTCCTGTTTGTACAACGCTTGTGTCGCTCGCCTGGCAACGCAGCTTGCACGGGCTGCATGCAACGGCAACAGCCTCTAGTGCCGATGCCGGGCGACTGGCACAATGGGCGCCGCCTTCGCGCTGTTTCGCGCCCGTAGCTCAGGGGATAGAGCAACGGCCTTCTAAGCCGTTGGTCGCTGGTTCGAATCCAGCCGGGCGCGCCATTGCCAGGGCTCGTCGAAGGCGGGCCCTGGCAATGGCCTATCCAACCAGTATTCGAACCAGCGACAGATGAACAAGCGTGGTTCGACGGATGCGCAGCGCGCATCCGAACGGGGCGGTTTCAACCGCACCGGCCCGAAGGGTGAGCCGGCACAGCCGGCGAATAATCCAGCCGGGCGCGTCAGTTTTACCGTTCAAATTAAAAGACCAAAGCCGGGTCACGGCCGCTAGCGCCCTCACGCGACACCTCGCCCCCAGCGAGTGAAAACGGGTTACAGCGGGCGCTCGAATAGTTTCAGGCAACCGCCGGCCCTTCGGGTCGCGCGAGGCGGCATGGGCCGCCCCGCGGTTGGCGAGCTGGTAACTACTATTGCTTGAAGTGGGCCCGCAGCGCCGCCGCGGCGGGTTTGCCGTCGGCCGTTTTCACCCCGTCCAGCCAGCCGGCAACTTCGTTCAGATGCGAGCCGATCCAGCGGTCGGCGACCTGCTGGTGATCCTGATTCTTGTAGCTCGACTCATAGACCCACTGGCTCTGCGTGTCCGAGTCGACCTGGAACTGCCGGAAGAAACGCGTCAGGTTCGGATCGCGCTTGACGAATTCGGAGCTGGCCAGCGTCAGCACCTGGCTGTGGCCGCCATGCGGGCCCCAGAGGCTTTTCGGATCCTTGAGAATCTGCATGTCCAGCGCGACTGTCATCCAGTGCGGCTGCCAGCCACAGAACACGATCGGCTTGTGGTGGTCGATGGCCCGCTTGGCCTCGGCGAGCATGGCGGCGGTGCTGCTATGGGCCATATGCCAGTCGCCCAGACCGTAGGTATTATTCTTGATGGCTTTTTCGACGATATTATTGGCGCCGCTACCGGGCTCGATGCAGTGCACGGTGGAATTGAATTTATCGGCGTACTGAGCGAGCTGACGATCGCTGGTCAGCCCCTGCTTGACCATGAATTTCGGCACCGCGAAACCCGAAGTGGCACCGGTGAGGTTTTCGCCGAGCTTCACGATCTTGCCCTTCTTGACATAGGGCATGAAGCTGGAAGCCTGCCCTGGCGACCAGGCCGACAGATTCACGTCCACCCGCCCCTGCGACAGACTGAGATAGACGATCGGCGCGCTGGCCTTGACGAACTTCACGTCGTAGCCGAGCGGCTTGAGTATCTCGCCGACCACCTGGCTCTTGATCGTCACCCCCGGCCACGGCGGCATACCAATTCTGACCGTCTCGCCCGATCCCGACTGTGCGGCCAGCGCCAGCGGCGAACAGGCCAGCATCGCGGCCGTAACCAGCAATAGCCCCGCGATACCGCGATTCATGAATCGTTTATTCATCGTCGACTCCTTTTCTCGTTTTTTGATACGAACAGTTCACGGCCGGTCATCCGCCTTCCAGACCAACCGGAGCTCGTTGCAAGTCAGAACCTATCCAACCATAGCCGACCGACGCGGCGCGCGTTCGCGCCGGCCCGGCTTCGGCGACGCGGGCGGATCGAACGGGTACGCGCGATAAGCACGGCCGGCAAGTTCGGCCACGTCTGCTGACCCAGCCCATGCCCGACGCGTTCAGGCTTCGGTGACCGGCGTGCGTTCCAGCCCCTGGAATTCGACGAAGGCCTGCATCCGCTCCCACAGCCGGTCGCCGTAGACATAGTCGCCGTCGCCGGCCGCATCTGGGGCTGCAATATGTGCGTCGACCGCCGGCTCGAAGAAGAACGGGATCGAATGTCGCGAACGGCTGCCGCCGACGATACGGTGCTCGGTGGCCTGGATGCGCCCGCCCGACCAGTCGGCCAGCAATCGTCCGAAGTTGACCACCAGCGCATTCTCGCGCGGCGGCACGTTCTCCCAGGCGCCGTCCGGCGTGCGCACCTGCAGCCCGCCGACCCGGTCCTGCCAGAGCAATGTAATGAAACCGTTGTCGCAGTGCGGCACGCCGACCAGCCAGCGCCGCGTATCGCCGTGGCCATCGACCGCGGGCATCGCATCCAGCGTCTCGGCCGGACGTTCGGGATAATGGATCAGCCGCAGCGTCGAGTTGCCGTGATCGAATGGCCGCAGCAGCCTGTCGCGGTCGATGGCCAGGCCTTCGGCCAGCGCGCCGGCAATCACGCCGCCCAGGGTTTCCATGGCACGGTAGTAAGTCGCCACATCGCCCGCCCAGCCGGGCAGCGCCGATTCCGATGGCCGCGGCGTCGGCTCGCGCAGCGGGTCGCCGCTTTGCGTATCGGCGCGCTCGGGGTGGGCGATGTCCGGACCGAGGTCAATGCCTTCCTTCCAGGTTGGGTCTTCGTCCTGGGGCGGAAAGTAGCCACGGTAGACATTGCGGTTGGCGGCCACGAACTTGTGCCGGGCGAGCTGCTGCTTGTGGGTTTCGTCCAGCTCGAAGAAGCGCAGCAGCCGGGCGTGGATGTCGTCGGCGAGATGCAACTGGGCCGGCGCGATACCGACGGTCATGAAGCCGGAATCGCAGGCCGCGTCGACGATGGCGGCGATCGTCCCGCCCCGCCCGGACTGGTCGGCCAGCAGCGGCGTCAGATCGATATGGGGGATCAGGGTCTGGCTCATGGGGTTCGCATCGGGCTTGTGCCGCGACCCGCTGTAGCCGGGACGCAGCGATGGATGGAGCGCGCGCTTCAGCGATCCAGCAGGCGCGCATCGAAGGGGTAGTCGGACAGCAGTTCGACCTCGCCATCGTCGCGGATATAGAGCTGTTCTTCGAGTTTGACGCCCTCGCCGCCATCCTCGTGGCCGATAAAGCTTTCCACGCACAGGGTCATGCCGGGCTGCATCACGCCGTCGTAGCCCTTGTCATCGATATCCTCGCGATGAACGATGTAGGGATATTCGCCGGTCATGCCCACGCCATGGGCGAGCGCGAAGTAGCGGCGAGCCTTGTAGGCCGGCGGGATCTGCCAGGCTCGCTCGGCATATTCCTTGAACGATACGCCGGGCGCGATGCCGGCCATGTTGGTCTGGATCTGATCGTAGGCCATGCGATACAGATCCCGTTGCGCGGCCGTGGCCGGCTGGTCGCCGCAGAGGAAGGTGCGCGAGAAATCCGCGTAGTAGCCGTAGCGACCGACCACGTCGGTATCCAGCGCCACCAGCTCGCCGGCCTGCATCACCCGGTCCGAGCATTCCTGGAACCAGGGGTTGGTGCGCGGCCCGGAATTCATCAGCCGGGTTTCGACGTAGTCGGCGTCGGTGGCGATGATGTGCTGGTGCAGATTCGACCAGACCTCGTTCTCGGTCGCCCCCGGCCGGATCGCGGCTTCGAGCTTGCGCACGCCGGTCTCGACCGCGCGCAGCGAGCTGCGGATCATCTTGATCTCGTTGGGCACCTTGATCGCCCGTGCCCGCTCCAGCGGCACCTGGGCGTCACAGATCCGCCAACCGCGCTCGACCAGGGCGAAGGCCGCATGCGAGGTCGCGCTCTCGATGGCGACAAAATCGCCGTCGCTTCCGCCGCAGTCGCGCACCAGGCGGTCGATCTCGTCGGCCCAGGCCTGGGTGGTCTGCTTGAGGTGGTCGTCGCAGAAATAGTACGAGATCGCGGTGGCCGGCCGGATCTCGTCGACCGTCGGCAGATGGGCGGCCAAATGCTCACAGCCGGAGAACTCGAACAGCACGACCGGCCCTTCCGCGGGCACGAAGGCATAGCGCGCCGGGTTGCGGGCCGAATAGATCTGCATATTGCGCGAGCCGGTGGCGTAGCGCACATGGGTCGGGTCGAACAGTACCGCCGCCACGATGTCCCGCGCCTTGAGCTGGGCCCGGGTCGCGGCCAGCCGGTCGCGCAGGATCTGCTCGATCTCGGCAGTCTTGGGCTCGCATAGCGCCGGGTCATGGGTCGGCGGCAGAATATCGTCGTACTGTAGAGCCGTCGTGGTCATATCGTCTCGTCGTTTAGGGCCATGGCGGGCCGGTATATTGATGCTGCGGGCGGTCGCTCAGTCCAGCAGCCCGTCGGCGCGTTCGACGCGCTCGCGTTCGGCCTGGATATGCGCTTCGGAGACGCGCCCGTAGAGCTGGCGGGTGCGCTCGAGCCGACCGACCACACCCGGCTGCTGCGAATAAGCAAAGATGGCGGTATGCCGCTCGCGCTCGCCGCCGACCTCGGTCACGCGATGCAGCGAATAACGGCCCTTGAACAATTGCAGATCGCCCGGCTCCAGGCGCAGCGTCTTGGGCGTGTCGGTATCCTCGCCGCGGATCACCGCGCCCACGCGGCCATAGTTCTCGCCGGCCGACGAGCGGATATTCGGGCAGTACTGGAACTCGCCGCCGATGTCCGGCTTTTCGGTCATCATGGTGACGATGTATTCATTGGTGTCGTAATGCCACGGCTGGCAGGTGCCCGGCGGCAACACGTTCTGCACCAGCCCGGCGAAGGGGTCGGCATACTCGAAGACTTCCGCCTCGCCGATACAGGCCGCGACCAGCCGCTTCATGGCCGGCGAGACATAAAGCTGCTGGATGACCATATCCGCCGGAATCATGTCGCGGGTCACGAAGCCGCTGGTGCGATCCATGAAGATGCGCCGCGGATCGCTCTCGTCCAGGCTCGGATCGTCGCGGGTGAACCAGGCATTGACCCGGGCACTGGAATAGAAGGTCTTTTGCGCCAGCTGACGGCCCTCGGCACGTGCCCGTGCCAGCGCATCGGCGCGCATGAAGCCACGCAACACCGCGCAACCGTCGGCGTCCAGATCGGCGCGCACGCGCTCGATTACCTCCTGCATGCGCGGGCCGGCGAAATCCTCGAGCGGATAGCGCTCGGTATCCACCAGATCGCTCAGATCGGTCCGTTCGGCATCGGCCAGGACCACGGCTGCTTCGCTCATGCTTTCCTCTCTCGATCATGCGCTGTAAATCCGTCGGCCGGCGCCGCCGCAATGACCCGGCGTGCCGACCTGACTTATGCTGAGAGCCATCGATCGATTTGAGAAACGAGTTATTCCAATGGAATCCATCGGTGAGCCTCATGGATCGCCGGCAGCGGTGCTCGACAGCGACCTGCTCGCCGCCTTCGTGGCGGTTGCCGAAACCGGCGGCTTCACCTCGGCCGGTCAGTACCTGCACAAGACGCAGTCCACGGTCAGCCTGCGAATCCGCACGCTCGAGACCCGACTCAACACGCAGCTGCTGCACCGCACCAGCCGCCAGCTGGCCCTGACCGCCGACGGCCAGACTTTTCTGGTCTACGCCCGGCGCCTGTTGCAACTCCAGCGCGAGGCCGTCAGTGCGGTCGGGCCGTCCGCCCAGCCGACCACGCTCCGTTTCGGCCTGCCCGAGGACTACGCGGAAACCTGGCTGCCGCAGGTGCTGCGCACTTTCGCAGCCTCGCATCCAGCGGTCCGCCCGCATATTCATTGCCGCATGTCGACCGAACTCATCGAACAACTCGAGGCCGGCGCGCTGGATCTCGTGCTCACGGTGCGGCACTCGGCGGCCAGCACCGCCCGACGCGTGGGCACCGAAACCCTGGTCTGGGCCGCCCACCGGGATTTCGAACTCGTTCCCGACCAGCCGGTACCGCTGGCGCTGTTCCCCGAGCAATGCGCCTACCGCCGCCGGGCGCTGGAAGCCCTCACGCGTATCGGCCGAACATGGCAGATCGACTATACGAGCCAGAGCCCGACCGGCCTGCGTGTGGCGGTCGATCTGGGCCACGCGGTGACGATCACCGGCCGGCGCACCCTGCCGCCGGGCTGGCACACACTGGGTGAAGAGGCCGGCCTGCCGCAATTACCGGAGGCGGTACTGGAGATCCATCGTTCCCCGAGCGTCCAGCATCCGGCCTTCGATGCGTTTACGGCCCTGGTCGAACAGACCCTCGACGCAGCGGCGGCCGAGCCGGGCGCTACCGGTTGATCGCGAGTCGAGCCTCAGTGGAAGAAAACCGTCCTCGAATGAACGCCAATAAACGAAAATAATTCGCTTATGTCGGCCGTATCGACTTCCTCGGCATCGAGCCGCTGCGCGACATGCGGGATGCCGAGCACGAGCGACACCCCGGCGATGGCCACGATCACCCGTTCGATGAACAACAACTCATTCGTGATGGCGAAACCCGAGGCGATGGACACCGCGCCGCACACCGCCTGCATCGCGGCAAAGGCGCGCGGTGCGCCGAAGCCGTCCAACGGCACGCCGGGCTCGAAACGGCCGCCGTCGAAGAAACGGTCCGGACCCATGCTGATGCGCTCGCCGAGCGCGGCATCCGACCCGCAGCGCTCGTGTTTGCTTTCGGTTTTGCAGTCGCCCCGCCGGTATGGCGCCCCGGATTCGACGCACAGCGCGCGATAAATGTCCGGGCGGCAAGACCGCGCAGGCCGGCACGTCGGCGTCGGGGCCCAGGCCGATCGCCACGTTGTCGTATATCGCCGCCCAGACCCCCTGGCGCTCCAACCGGACGTCCAGTGCTTGCTGCGCGAAAACCCAGCTCTTTCGACGCCACCAACGGCGCACAGTCGGGCACAACCGCTTGACGCACCACCGCGGCGGCCCGTAAGCCGATCAGCTGGCCGTTGGCGCCGGCCGGTCGGATCGCTATACCGGGTCAGGGGCCGCCGGAACAGTGCGCGCGGCCAGCGCCTGCGACACTACTTGCCGAGATGGTGCTGTTTCACCCAGTCTTCGGCGACAGTTTCCGGATCGTCGTGCTTCACGCTCACGCGTTGGTTCATACGCTGGAGGTCTTCGGTGGTCAGCTGCGCCGATACGGCATTCAGCGCCTTGCGGATCGTCGGCGTGAGTATCGCCTTGCGGGCGACCGGCAGGATGTTCTGCGCGGGCACGAGGTTCTTGTTGTCCTTGAGCAGGACCCAGCCGCGATCCGAAATCACGCCCTGGGTGGTGAACATGCGTGCCACGTCGATCGCACCGCTGGCCAGTGCGCTCTGGGTGAGCGGTCCGCCGGCATCCAGCGCGCGGAAGTTCTTGAACTGCACGCCGTAGACCTGCTTCAGGCCCGGTACGCCGACATAACGCGTCTTGGCCTCGGGCGGGCCGCCGAACGTGAGCTGGCCGGCCACCGGCTTGAGGTCGCCAATCGTCTTGAGATGATATTTGCGGGCGGTGGCCGGCGTGACGACCAGGCCGTCCTTGTCCTGTGCCGACGAGGCCTTCAGGGCGACGATGCCCTTGGGCAGGTTCTGTCGCAGCGCCTTGAGTACCGCGGCCTGCTTGTGCGCCTCGGACTTGCCGTTGGTGAGAAAGCCCAACAGCGCGCCCGAATATTCCGGCAAAACATCCAGCTCACCGGATTTCAGCGCCGGGAACACGACCTCGCGCGAGCCCAGATTGAGCCGTTTTTTCACCGTCACGCCGCGCGCTTCGAGTACGTCGGTATAGATATTGGCGAGAACCAGCTGCTCGGTGAAGTTGGTCGAGCCCACGACCACCGGTTTGCTGGCCGCCGAAGCCTCACCGGCGATGAACCCGGTCGCCAGCGCACAGGCCAGCAGGAGTGACAGTTTCTTCATGCGTTGTTTTTCCATTCGTGTGAATGCCCCCGATCGATCATGACAGATGCGTGACGCCATGCCACACCCTCAGCGCACCAGCCCCGGCGACTGCACCAGTTTCTGCAGACCGGCCAGACTGGCCTCGGTCAGCACGGCGAGCATCGCCACCACGATCGCGCCGCCGACCACCTGGGCGAGTTGTTGTTGGGCCAGACCGTCGATGAGATAACGCCCGAGGCCCCCGAGGCCGACATACGCCGCGAGCGTGGCGGTGGACATGACCTGTACGGCCGAGGTTCGAACGCCGGCCATGATCAACGGCAGCGCGATCGGCAGTTCGACCTGCCACAGGCGTTGCCAACGGGTCAGGCCCAGCGCGGCCGCCGATTGCCGCACCGCCGGATCGACCGACTGCATGCCGACATAGCTGTTGGTGACCATCGGCGGAATGGCGAGCGCGACCAGCGCCACGAGCACCGGGATCACACCGAAGCCTACCAGCAGGAACATCAGAATGATCAACCCGAACGACGGAATCGCGCGGCCGATATTGGCGATGTTGATCGCGATGAGCCCGCCCCGGCCGTAGTGGCCGAGCCCGATGCCGACCGGCAGCGCGAGCGCCGCGGCGATCACGGTCGAGACCGCGACATAATAAATGTGCTGGCCGATCCGATGCGGCAGGCCGTCCACGCCCTGCCAGTGCGCCGGGTCGACAAACCAGTGCCAGACCTGGCCGACGATATTCGCGCTGCCGCCTTCCAGGCCCAGCGCCGACGCCGAGCCCACCACCAGACAGGACAGCGCCGCCACCAGCGTGAGACGCCATACCACGCCCGCGCCGCTCATGCGCGCCGCCCTCGGTTCCAGGGCGTGATCAGCCACAACAGCCCGGCGAGCGACAGATCGACCGCCACCGCCAGCGCGATCGAGAGCACGAAGCCCACCAGCAGCGGCGTCGTGAAATGCAGGGTGAAACCGGAGATGAACAGCCGGCCGAGCCCGCCCTGCCCGATCAGCGCGGTCACCGTGACCAGGCCGATGGTGGTGATGGCCGCGATGCGCAGCCCGGCCATGATCACCGGCAGCGCGATCGGCAGTTCGACGGTCAGCAACTGACGCGTGCGCGAATACCCCAGCGCCCTGGCGGCCTCGCGCACGTCGAAGGGCACACCCCGCAGACCCTCCACGATATTGCGGAACAGGATCAGCAGCGTATAGATCGTCAATCCGATCAGCGATGTCGCCATCGACAGCCCGGTGAACGGAATCAGCAGGATGAACAACGCCAGCGAGGGCACGGTGAACAATATCCCGGTCACCGCCAGTGACGGGCCGTACATGCGGGGCCAGCGGATCGCGGCCAGCGCCAGCGGAAAGGCGATGGCGAACCCGAACAAGAGCGCCAGGCCGGTCAGCTCCACGTGCTGGATGAGCTGGGCCAGGATGTCGTCGGCGTGGCGGCCGATCCAGTCCCAGCGGATCAACACAGCGCCCGGTTCAGGCTGGACTGGTCGAGCAGGCCGTCGAAGCGGCCGGCGCCGTCGAGGCGCGCCACCACACCGAGCGGCGCGAGCACCAGCGCGCCGAGCGCGGCGCGCAGCGTCTCGTTGGCGGCCACGGTTGCATCGAAACGCTCGGCGGGGCGCGTGGTATCGGCGCGATAGGCCGCGACCCGGTGCCAGCCGGCGACGCGCCGTTCGTCGTCGAGCACCAGCACCCAGTCGGTACCCGCCTGCCGGCTCGCCCGGACTGCGGTCTCGGCATCGGCGCCGCGCGCAATGATCGGCGCCTCGATCGGCGTGGCACGGCTCGCACTGATCAACGACAACCGCTTGAGCTGGGGCTCGGCACCGAGAAAATCCACCACGAAGTCGCTTTGCGGCGACGCGAGCAGCGCATCCGGGGTGGCGAACTGGGCCAGGTGCCCGCCCTCGCCGAACACCGCGATACGATCGCCCAGGCGAATGGCTTCGTCGATGTCGTGGGTGACGAAGACAATGGTCTTGCCGAGGCGTTCCTGCAGCGCCAGGAATTCGTCCTGCAGTCGCTTGCGCACGATCGGGTCCACCGCGGCGAACGGCTCGTCCATGAGCATGATCGGCGGATCGGCCGCCAGCGCCCGGGCCACGCCCACGCGCTGCTGCTGCCCGCCGGAGAGCTGGTGCGGATAGCGCGCGGCCATGTCGGCGTCCAGCCCGACCGTGTCGATCAGTTCGTCCACGCGCGCGGCGATGCGTTTCTTGTCCCACCCGAGCAGCCGCGGCACGGTGGCGATGTTGTCGCCGATCGTGCGGTGCGGGAACAGCCCGGAATGCTGCATCACATAACCCATGCCACGACGCAGGTCGGTCAGGCTGCGCGAGCGGACATCCTGGCCGTCGACCGCGATGGCACCCGCGCTGGCTTCATCGAGCCGGTTGATCATGCGCAGCGAGGTGGTCTTGCCACAGCCCGACGGGCCGACCAGCACGGTGAGCTCGCCGGTGGCCATGGTCAGGTCAAGCGAATCGACCGCGACCGTGCCATCCGGAAATCGTTTGGTGACAGAAGAGAATTCGATCAAGAGGCGATCCGGACAAAAGCAGACAGTCGAAATTGGAATCGAGGCGCGCGCGGTGCAGCCGCTATCGACATACGCGGTTTCATAGTCATAAGGATGCAATCAATCGTCGCCGATTCCGGCCAGGCGTTCCAGTGCGCGGCGATCCAGGCAGCGATAAGCGAATGCCGGCCGGCCGATCTGGCCGTAGGCGAAGGTCTCGTCGAGGATGTCGCAGGACACCAGATACCGCAGATACTTGCGTACCGATACCCGGGACATGCCGGTGCGTTCGGTCACCGCCTCGGTGGCGAAACTCTCGGGGCCGACCACCAGCAGCGCGGCCGCGATCTGGGCCAGCGTTCGCGCGGTCAGCCCCTTGGGCAGCTCGTCGGCACGCAGGCTCGGGCGCGAGCGGGTCCGGAACAACGCATCCAGCGCGCGTTGATCGACCGGCCCGGCCAGATCCTTGAGCGCGTGACGGCGCCGGCGCGTGGCATCGATCGCGTCGGCGAACCGCTCGAAGGTGAAGGGTTTGATGAGATAATCCGTCACGCCCAGACGCCGGGCCGCGCGTACGGTTTGTGGTTCGCTGGCGGCGGTGATGAGCACGATATCCACCTCGGGCCGGTGCGCGTAGAGCCATCCCGCCACCTCCAGTCCGCTGCGGCGACCGAGGTATACATCGAGCAGCACCAGATCGATCGTTTCCCGTTCCAGCACGGCCAGGGCGCTGACCACATCGCTGCAGCGGCTGATCAGGCGCATGCCCGCCACGCGCGCCAGATAGGCGGCGTTGAGCTGGCCGACCATCGGGTCATCCTCGACAATCAGCACGTTCATGCCGCCCCCCGGTATGGGCAAGTGATCTCGACCAGTGTGCCGCGATCGGGTTCGGAATAGATCGCGAGCGAGCCGTCGAGCGCCGCCAGCCGGGTTTCCACCAGATGCAGCCCGAGGCCGCGTTGTGCCCCCTTGGACGACACTCCGGCCTCGCGGGCGCGATCGAGCAGTTCGGCGGCCATGCCGTGGCCGTTGTCCTGCACGGCCACGGCCAGCGTATCGGCCTCCAGCGCCAGGGTGAGCGCCACCACCGGCGCCGCGCACCCGGCCGTCGCCTCGAAGGCATTGTCGAGCACGTTGCCGATAATCGTCACCAGGCCGTGCAGATCGTAATCGGCCGCGGCGGGCGGAATGACCGAGTCGACCGCGATGCGCAGATCAATCGCCTGTTCGCGGGCTTCGCTCTGCTTGCCGACCAGGAAACCGGCCAGAATCGGCTCGGCCACCCGCTCGACCAGCGACTCGGTGGCCGCCTCGCGCAAGTCCACCAACTCGCGTACGTAACCGGACAGCGTGGCCGTATCGCCGGCCTGGGTGAGCCCCAGGATCACGTGCAGCTTGTTCTTGAAATCGTGCGTGGTCGCCCGCAGCGCCCGGGCATAGCGGCGCACCCCGGTCAACTCCTCGCCGAGACGCTGCAATTCACGGCTGTCGCGGAAGGTGACCACACTGCCGGCCGCGGATGTCGTGCCCATGGGCCGCAGGCTGCCCAGAAAACGCCGGCCGCCAATCTCCAGATCGAGATCGACGTTCTGGCCCCGCCGCCCGGCGTTGCGCCGCGGCTCGTCCATCATATCGCCCACCGCCGGGCCACGCGCCGCCGCGGCCTCCAGCAGCCGCCGTGCCGCCGGATTGACCAGCCGTACCCGGCCGGTTGCGTCGCGCACGATCACGCCTTCGTGCATGGCATCAAGCACGGCGCGATGCTCGGCCACCAGGTGCGCGATATCGTCGGGCTCCATGCCCATCAACCGGCGTTTGATGGTCGCCGCAAGCCAGGCCGCGCCCCCGCCGCCGAGCGCGAGCACCAAACCGAGCCAGGCCAGCAACCGCGAGCGCGAATCGCCGCGCAGCGGCGCCAGGCGCGATTGCGTCACGCCGACCGACACCGCGCCGACCACCCGGCCCGCGGCGCTAAGCACCGGGGCGAATCCGCGCACGCTCTGGCCCAGCGTGCCCTCGGCCACCGACACATAATGCCGCCCGGTCAGCGCCGGGCCTTCGTCGCCACCGCGAAAATGATGCCCGATGCGCGCCGGGTCGGGATGCGTCAACCGCTGCGCCCGGGTATCCATGACGACGATGAAATCGACGCCAAGCCGCCTGCGCAGTCTTTCAATGCGCTGCTGAATGGCCGCGTTCGGATCGTAGTCATGCGGCGCCGACAACGCGTTCACCACCATCGGCATGTCGGCCACCGTCATCGCGACGTTCTCGACGCGCTGGCCCTGCACGCGCTCCACCGTGCGCGTCAGCTGGCTGCTGAACAGACACCAGGCCAGCACCAGCGACGACAGAATCATCGCGAATGCGAGACAGGCCGTCAGCGCCGCGAGGCTGATACCCCGCCGCCTGCCCGGCTGCGCCGGGGTCGCGACGTTCGACGAAGGTGTCATTTCCGCCGGTCCTTTCCTGCGCCCACCGACGGCGGCTCGCTTTCTAAAGTTTCAAAACGATTGTTCAAGTTGCGAAACCCTCCCCCTGCGCCGGTCTTCTCCTAATCTGGCTTCGCAGCCGATCCCGCGGACGGCGCGCCACACGGCGCGATCCCGGGCACGCCCACCCTAAACGAGGAGACAATAATGAGCGATACCACAGTCACCGGGGCGGCGCGAACCGCTCCGCGCCTTCGGAACACCCTTGCCGAATCCCGAATCTTCGGGCTCACGCCGCCCATCTTCGCGTTGTTTTTCGCGATCATGATCGCGGCGATGGCCACCGATGTCCTGCCGCAGAGCATGATCGGCGCGTTCATCGTGATCATGCTGTTCGGCGAACTGTTCGGCCACATCGGCGACCGGCTGCCCATCGTACGCAGCTATCTCGGCGGCGGTGCGATTCTGGCGATATTCTCGGCCGCCACGCTGGTGTATCTGCACTGGCTGCCCGCGGATGTGGCGGACAACGTCGCCACGTTCATGAAAAACGGCGGCTTTCTCAACTTCTACATCGCCGCGTTGATCACCGGCAGCATTCTCGGCATGGACTCGCATATTCTGGTCAAGGTGGGCGTACGTTTCGCCCTGCCCCTGATCAGCGCCGTGGTCTTCGCCGCGCTGTTCGCCGTGATCGCGGGCTGGTGCCTGGGCTTTTCCATGCAGGACGCCGTCGTCGTCATCACCCTGCCGATCATGGGCGGCGGCATGGGAGCCGGCGCGGTGCCCATGAGCCAGATCTACGAGCAACTGCTGGGCCAGCCGGCCAGCTACTACATATCGATTCTGGTACCGGCGCTGGCGCTCGGCAACGTCTTCGCGATCATCATCGCCGGCTTGCTCAACGGGCTCGGCAACCGCTTTCCCGGCCTCACCGGCAGCGGCCAGATGATGCCGGGCGTGCATATCAGCGAGGCCCAGAGCCAACCCAGCCTCGATAAACTGGGCGTCGGTCTGGTGGCAGCACTCAGCTTCTATGTCGCCGGCCAGATCCTGGGCCACTTCATCCCGCTACACCCCTACGCCCTGATGATCATCCTGGTGGCGTCGGTCAAGGTCGGCGGGCTCATGCCCGAGCCCCTCAACGACTCGGCCGCCCAGTGGTTCCAGTTCGTCGCCCGCAACTGGACCTTCGCGCTGCTGTTCGGCATCGGCATCGCCTATACCGATCTCGGCCAGGTCATCGACGCCATCTCGATCACCTACGTCCTGATCGTATTCGCCGTGGTCGCCGGGGCTGCGGTGGGCGCCGGTCTGGTCGGACGATTGATGGGTTTCTACCCGATCGAGTCGGCCATCACCGCCGGACTGTGCATGGCCAACATGGGTGGCACCGGCGACGTCGCCGTACTCTCGGCCGCCAACCGCATGCAGCTGATGCCGTTCGCACAGATTTCCTCGCGCCTGGGCGGCGCGTTGATCCTGTTGCTCACCAGCCTGATCGTGCCGTTGCTGTTCGGCGGACGGTAAGGCAAATCCGGCGCCCATGCCAGGAGGGCTTACCGTTGCGACCGGCTCGGATCATGAGCGCGGCTGGTCAAGGTCCGCCGTATCTGCATGCGCCAGACGCCCAGTGCCACCCCGCCCGTTGCCAGGCCCCAGAACGGCGCACCGATCCCGGCGATATGGATACCGGAGGCGGTGACCAGGAAGGTCAGCGCCGCCGCGTCGCGGTCACGCGCCTCCTGCATCGCCGCCGCCAGCGAACCAGCCATGGCCGGCAACAGCGCGAGCCCCGCCAGAATCGCGACCAACGATGCCGGTAACGCCTGTAGCCCGGTGGCGATGGAGCCGCCGAACACGCCGGCCAGTGCATATGCCAGCCCCGCGGCCACCGTCGCCAGATAGCGTCGCGCCGGGTCTTCATGTGCGTCGTCGGTCAAACAGATTCCGGCGGTGATCGCGGCCAGGCAGAGCACGAACCCGCCAACCGGCGCCAGCAGCAGCGTCATCGCGCCGGTGACAACCAGAATCACCGAGACGGGCGGCCGGTAGCCGGCGTTTTCGAGCATCGCCACGCCCGGCGCGTTCTGCGATGCCATAGTGACCACGAACAGCGGCACGCCGATACCGAGCCATGACGATAGCGAAAACACCGGGGCTACGAAGGTGGGTGTCGCGATCACACCGTGAAACCCGGTGATCGCAAGATGACCATCGAGATAAGCCGCCGTGACACCCGCCACCAGCATCGCCAACACCGCATAGCGTGGCGCCATACGCCGGCACAGCAGCCAGGCGGAAAGCGCGGCCGCCATGATCCAGCCATCGTTGCTGCCGGTGGTGAACGCGCCGAGCCCGAATTCCAGCAATACACCGGCCAGCATCGCCGAGGCCAGTGAACGCGGCACGCGCGCCATCAGCCGCGCGAACACACCGGTCACGCCGCATATGAGCGTCAACGCCCCGCAGAACATGAACGCTGCGATCGCTTCGCCGAGCGAATGCCCGTGCAGCCCGACCACCAGCAACGCCGCGCCGGGCGTCGACCAGGCCGTGAGAATCGGCTGGCGATACCACAACGACAAGCCGAGCGTGCTCGCCGCCATGCTCCAGCCCAGCACCGTCATCCAGCTGCCGACGACCGCCGCGGAGGCGCCGGCGGCTTCGAACGCCTGCACCACGATGATTGCCGCCCCGGTATAGCCGACCAGCACGGCCACAACGCCAGCGGTCGTCGGCGGCAGCACCCTCGATATGGAAAAACCCTCGTTCATGTTCGATCATCGCGGCCGGATTTCGTGCGTTATAACGCACGATCACATATCGAATCCAGCACGAATCGCACTTAGTATCATGCGGCGACATCCCGAGACGCCCGTGCCATGACCGCTCCCCCACCTGTCGCGCCATCGATCGGCAGCCGCCTTCGAGAATTACGCCGCCGTTCCGGCCTCAGCCTCGACGGTGCCGCCGCACGCACCGGTATCAGCAAGGCCATGCTCGGCCAGATCGAACGCGCGGAATCCAGCCCGACGATCGCCACGCTCTGGAAGATCGCCACCGGCCTGGACGTCTCGTTATCCTTCTTTCTGTCCAGCACCCCCGATGCCGGCACCGACCGGCACCATCGGCCGAGCCCCGACGGCTGGCATGAAGACAGCGCGGGCATGCGCACCCGAGCGCTGCTGCCCTACGACGCGGCACTTGGCTTTGAAATGTTCGAGGTCGAGTTCTCAGCTGGAGCGTCCAGCGTTTCCAGTCCACACACGGCCGGCACCATCGAGGATGTCGTCATGCTGGACGGCGGATTGGAAGTGGAAGTCGACGGCCAAAAACATGAACTCGCCGCCGGCGACGTGCTGCAATTCGCGGCCGACCGGCTGCATCGTTACCACAACCCCGGGGCCGGCCCGGCGCGGGCGCATGATCTGATTCATTATCCGCGCTGATATACGGCGCCGTGCCCTGAACAAGGCGCATTCGCGCTTCTTCAGCGAGCCACGTCCAATACTCGGCAATAAAATCCACCCATGATCGATCCACCATGGGTGCGCGGATCGCGTAGCACTCGAGCCAGATCGACAACCAACGCGCCGCCCGTAGCCGCGCGGCGCTGTACGATCCGGATTAGGCGGTCGTCCGGATTACCGGGTTTCAGTCGGTCGAGCCGCCAGTTCCTGGGCCTCGACCTGAACAACCCGGCGGGCTTACACACCCAGCCAACAAGAGCTACGTCATCTGGTCGCCGGTCGCGGGCGTTAACTGCGGCGTGTTCGTCGTCACCGGCCTGGGCGCAGACAAGTCCGAGTTCTTTCACGATGGCACGGCCAGACAGACAGATCGACTTCCAACTCACGCTGCAGCACGTGGACGACGACCGCAAAGCCACGCTTAGCACTCTGCAGCCGGCCGCCATGCCCGGTCGCGCAGCCGGTGGCTGTTGTGGCTGAATTACGCCGCGACGGCCGACAAGCGCAGCCCGAGCGCGTGCGTGACCTTCATGATCGTGTCGAAGCTGGGGTTGCCGGAAGCCGAGAGCGCCCGATACAAGCTCTCCCGCGACAAGCCCGTGTCCCGTGCCACACCCGCCATGCTCTGTGCCCGTGCAATATCGCCCAACGCCTTGGCGATGAAGCCTACATCGCCCTCGGACTCCTCAATGCAGGCATTCAAATAGGCCGCCATCTCGTCGCGCGTGCGCAGATGCTCGGCCACATCGTAATCGTACAACTCTACTTTGTTACTCATGTCCGCCTCCATGCCGACGCATTAAATCGATCCTGACATCCATTGCGCCTTCTCGATATCTTGCCTTTGGGTCGATTTGTCACCACCACACAAGAGAATGATGAGCACCTCCGCCCGAACCGTGTAATACACTCGATATCCCGGCCCCACGGTGAGCTTCAGCTCCCTGACACCGCCTTTCAAATGGCGATGCCGGCCCGGATTGCCCTCGGCCAAACGCTCGATTCGAGCCTGAATGCGAGCCCGACCGGCCCTGTCCTTCAGTCCGTCGAGCCAGCTTCGGAATTCGGGCGTCGCCTTAATCTCCATGGGTCAAATGTAGCCCGTGGGCTACATTCTTTCAATAGCTGTACCGCGGTCCCGCACTGTGTCTATTGAAACCCACGCTCGCACCGCCGACGCGTCGGACACCCACTTGGGCAATCGCTACGGTAATCTCCCCATTTTCCACGCGCCTGGACGGCTGGGCAGCCGTATCTTCACCATTCCATGTCGCCTGGATATTGCGGCAACCCATCAGCGATCACATACCACGGCTGTTTGGATTTCACATAGAGATGAAATTCCGGCTGTAGCCCACTCGCCTCATCGAGGCTGCACGCTTTGACGCATACAAAGCGGGGCTCGTCATCGAACACCGTCAGAATCGGGCTCGCGCAGGTCGCGCATGAAAAGCGCCGTACCGGCCGACCGGAATCGCCGGTAACGACGTATTCCTTCATATGCCCTGTACACGAAACCGAATCGGCCGGCACATAAATCTCGGCCGCGAACGGTCCGCCGGTTTCTTTCTGGCAATCTGTGCAGTGGCAATAGAAGGTGTGGACCGGTGCTTGAGTAATGCGGTAGTGCACACTGCCGCAGAGGCATCGGCCGCTGGCATGGGGCTTGGTCATGGCGCTTCGATCTATTCGTCTGTCCGAGTTGTGAACGTAGCATTCGCCCCGGCGGAGCCGCTTATTTCGAGGCTGAGGGTGGCATCCACCGAGTAGCTCGGCGCGCCATGCTCGGAACGAGACCTGCCCGATTTACACACTCGCCAATTGCAGCCGCACAACCGCAGACTGGCGCCAATTCATTGCTTTCCGGCCTGTCGTCGCTCTCGTAAACGTTTGACCTTGGCTTGCTGGCCACACTCGGCCATGCTGCACCAGCGCCGTTTGCCATTACGCGAGTAATCAAGAAATAGCCATTGACACGGGTCGTTGGCACAAACCTTCAGTCGATTCATCTTATCTTCGTTGCACAGCAGATCGAGCGCGTTCGTCGCGATCTCCCACAATGGAACTCTGACAAAGTCGTCAGTGGCTTGCCAACGCAGGCGTGCACACCGATGGCCATCCGGGATGTCCAATACTCGATGCTGAATCGCTTCGCGTACCAGGTTATCGAGGTGCGCAATTGCAGCCTCCTGCAATGTGGGCCGCCCAAGTATCGACAAAAAAAGTGAACGCAGTCGATCGCGTAGCGCGATGGCCTCGTCGAACGCTTCACTCGCCCGAGCGGCATTACGCTGCATTTCCACCCA
This sequence comes from Salinisphaera sp. RV14, assembly GCF_052044135.1. Lineage (NCBI taxonomy): Bacteria > Pseudomonadati > Pseudomonadota > Gammaproteobacteria > Salinisphaerales > Salinisphaeraceae > Salinisphaera > Salinisphaera sp. RV14. The sequence continues at coordinate 177,739 of NZ_JBQDYF010000002.1, read as the reverse complement.
CAGCCGCGCACGGATATCAGAAGAAAGCAATCCCGCACGACAGCATATGTCGACGACCTGTTGATAGTCGGTGAGATAATCCAGTTCGGATTCAGCTCCCGGATCGTCCACGGTGTTAACGAAATCCAGTACCGGATCCTCACCGACCAGAGGAAGGTCTTCGACGCCCATAATGCCCTGACATGATCGTTGAATGCGCAGTTTCCCGATTACGCGGTCTACGTACAAGAATTCCGGGGCGTAACCATCGGTCAAGCTTTGGCAAGCTTACGCTCCAGACCACCGCCGCACCCGACATGAGCCAGAAACTGGCCGGCTCATGCAGACATGCTATCGCCAGCGCCATGGAAACCGGCCATTCCAGGCGAACCACCCAGGCCACGCTTACCGTTTCGAGTAAAGGCAACGCACGCAACAACAATAGTGTGGCAAGCGCATAGGTCGCTCCGAGAACGGACGCATCGCACCACCCCGCGTAATGCTTCGGAAGCATATCGTGGCCCAGCGTCAATCCCAGCATAAGCGACACAGCCAGCGCCGAGATAGCCATACAAAACAAAAGCGGCTTGGCATGGGCCGTCGACAAGCTGTATCGATGAAACCGGCAGCCTATCCATAACGTCCGCGCAGCAACGACACTAACAATCGCCCATAGCAAGCCGTCGATGCGCGGCTCGTTTACCAACTGCGACCAAGCCAGCGCGATTGCCGTAATCGCTACCAATACGCGCAAAGACCACCTCCAGTCGCGCGGTGACAATGCATCGCTTTGTATCCAGAACGGCAATAAGCCATAAATCAGCATGACCAGGCCGACGGGGGCTTTCGCAACGGCTGCGAAAATGCCGTAGCTCTGCAATACAAATATCGGGCCCATGAACAAGCCCGGGATCAAGGTCGACCCCAGCAGGCCAGCCCGAGCGGGCCGGTCCCGGATAAGTCCGAAACCGAGTAACACGAGCAACGCCACACTGCGGGCAACCACCATACCCAGCGGGCTTGCGCCGTCACGAAAAGCCAGCACGGCCATCACCGGATTGGCGGCGTAGGCACAGACCGCGATCGCTACCAGACAACAACCCCAAAATAACGGATGTGGGTGCCGCGTTCGCCTGCCGCGCAAAAGCAACGGCTCACCGCTGGCCAGCATACGGCTTACCCCGACCATCCCGAGACCGATCGTATCCGGGCTCTGATCGCTATGCTCACCACGCCCGGCCCCTGATCGTTTTCCGACAAACACTCTGCCTTCCCTGTCTTTAGCAGACATACGCCTGATTCCTGTATTTATATGTATACCGGAATCATGCTATGAGTGCTACACGATCGATGGCGGACAACCGCTCTATATAAAGCAGGGGATTCGCTCTCCGAACAAATACAGACCGCCCAGCGCCTGTTTTGTGCATTGGTTGAACCGAGCTGTTCTCACTCAAGAGGCTGTTCGTCGGCGTGATCAGGAACACCGACAAGCGAGCTTTGGTTCGGCCAGCAACGAGGGATTGCCGACGCCGCGGTCGAACCGAGCGTCTTATCAAATCCGCGACGCCGGCCATAAAAAACCCGCGCGAGGCGGGCTCTTGTTTGGCTGAGGAAAAGGGATTGCTCGCGGCTCCGCCACTCGGCCCTCCGGGTCCAGCCGGGCAAGCTCGACTGTCTTCGCGCGCTGCGCGCTCGTCGAACCGAGGGGTTCGAACCAGATACTCATCCCCAGCAAAACCCCAAAGACCGCCTTCGATCAATTAATACGGGTAATACGGGACCGCTGTAGCTCGGATTATTCGCGGCTTCGCCGCTCACCCCTTCGGGGCCGCCGTCGCTTCGCTCCAGCGTTCTCGCGGCCTACGGCCGCTCGTCGAACCGAGGGGCTCGAACCAGATACTCATCCCCAGCCAGACCAAAAAAAAGCCCGCCGGAAGGCGGGCTTTTGGTCTGGCTGGGGATGAGGGATTCGAACCCCCACTGACGGAGTCAGAGTCCGTAGTCCTACCATTAGACGAATCCCCAGTAACCTGGAGTGGCTGGCTGCGTATTGTAACGCAGCCAGCCGGCAGCCGTCGCTAGCGCTTGGAGTACTGCGGCGACTTGCGGGCCTTGTGCAGGCCGACCTTCTTACGCTCGACCTTGCGGGCGTCGCGGGTCAGATAACCGGCCGCGCGCAGCGCGGGGCGCATGCCTTCGTCGTAGTCGACCAGGGCGCGCGCCAGACCGTGGCGGATGGCGCCGGCCTGACCATTCGGGCCGCCGCCGTTGACGGTAACGGTGATGTCGAAGCGGTCGGTCGACTCGGTGGCTTCCAGCGCCTGGCGCACGATCATGCGCGAGGTCGGCCGGCCGAAGTATTCGTCCAGCGTCTTCTTGTTGACCGTGATCTGACCGGAGCCCGGCTTGATGAACACGCGGGCGGAAGCGGTCTTGCGGCGGCCGGTGCCGTACGACTGTTCGGTTGCCATGTCTTAAATCTCCAGCGTCTGCGGCTGCTGTGCGGTGTGCGGGTGGTCGGCGCTCGGATAGACACGCAGCTTGCGGAACATCTGGCGGCCGAGCGGCCCCTTCGGCAGCATGCCCTTGACGGCGTGCTCAATGACCCGCTCGGGATGGCTGGCCATCTGCTTGCCGAGCGTGATCTCCTTCAGGTTGCCGACATACCCGGTGAACCGGTAGTACTTCTTCTGCTCGGCTTTCTTGCCCGTCGTCTTCACATTCGAGGCGTTGATCACCACGATGTGGTCGCCGACATCCATGTGCGGCGTATATTCGGGCTTGTGCTTGCCGCGCAGGCGAAAAGCGATCTCGGAGGCCAGTCGACCGAGCGTCTTGTCGGTCGCGTCCACGACGTACCAGTCGCCGGGCACCTCATCTTTCTTCGCGGAAAACGTCTTCATTGCAACTCTTATACCGTAGGAGGTCGCAAGCCGTAGCGGGAGACCAGCGACCCGGGCTGCGAAAGCGCGCAATTCTATATCTGTCTCGGGGTTTTTGCAATGCCCTTTGACGCGGAACTCGAATCGCCGCCGTCGGCTTCAGTCCAGCGCGCGGACGATGTGATCGACCGACTGGCGCTGGGACCTGGGGCGCCGCTGGGCATAACCGTACCAGACCAGCCCGACGCAGTATTCCCCCGATTGCGCGCCAAGCAGTTCGAGGAATGCGGCTTCGCGCGTGACCGCCCCGCTCGCCCACTTGGTGCCGACGCCCGCGCTGTGCAGGTAGAGCATGAGATTCTCGACCGCGCAGGCACAGGCGGCGTAGTCCTCGCGCGCGGTGATCGGGTCGTCACTGGGACAACAGTTGACGGCCAGCCAGCCGGGCATGCTCTGCCACCGCTCGCGCTTGGCTTCGGCCACGTCCGGGCCGCGGCTGGCCGCCAGTAGGCGGCTGTTGAGCTCGATGATACCGGCCTTGGTGCGCTCGCCGATGAGATAGAAGCGCCAGGGTTCGGTGCGGTGATGATTCGGCGCCCAGCGCGCAAGCTCGATCGCCTCGTAAATCAGTGCGGCCTCGGGCACCTGGCCCGGCTTGAACCGGTCGATCGTGCGCCGGCCGCGGATAAGCGCGGCGGCATCCGCCGGCGAGACCGGGCTGTCTGTCAGTGTTGCGCGATCCGCCATGGCCTCAGTTACCCTTGGCACGGCTCGAGCCGAGCTTGTCGTTGGCCTGGGCGATGCGATCGAGAATACGGTTCGCGAGATTCTTCTGCATTTCATTCAGCAATTGGTCGCGCTCGCCCTCGGACGACAACCGCTGGGTGTCCGACACGCTGTAGTCGCGCGTGGCCGATAGCGTTTCGCCCGACAGCTGCTTGGCGCCATGGACGCTGTAATTGAAGACCACCCGGGTCGTGAGCGCGTACTCCGCCGCATACCCGTCGACCGGGCTCACCGAGACGATACGCTGGCTGTTGCCGACGCTCACGATGTCGATTTGGGCCGGGGCATCGGCGTCGCCGAGCAGATGCTGGCGGCGCAAACGCTGTTTGAGCGCGGTCACGACCGGCGGATCCCCCACCTGATAGGCATTGCTGTATGACACGCGCATCGACGAGATGCCTTTGGGCAACGGCGAAGCGCCCTGCATGTGGAAGCCGCAGCCCGCAAGCGAAAGCAGCGCCAGCATGACGCTCGCCCGGGCGGCGCGAGCGCGAATGGTGGCGGATAAGCAAACGTGACCCATTATTCGTGCTCTCTGCTTGGGCGATCCATCGCGGCTCAGACCACCAGATTGACCAGCTTGCCGGGCACGACGATGGTTTTCTTCAGGTCCCTGCCCTCGATATGACGCACCACGTTGGGCTCGGCCAGCGCGGTCTCGGCCACTGTATCGCGATCGGCATCGGCCGGCACTTCGATACGGGCGCGGACCTTGCCGTTGACCTGCACCACCAGCGTGAGCGTATCGCGCACCAGCGCGGCCTCGTCGGCGACCGGCCAGGCCGCGTCCAGCAGCAGCCCGTCACGGCCGAGCGCGCGCCAGAGCACATCGCATACGTGCGGCGTGATGGGCGCGAGCATGCGCACGATCGCCTCCAGGGCTTCCTGGCGCACGGCCTGCAGCTCGGGCTCGGGCGCGTCGTCGACCCGGCCCAGCGCGTTGGCCAGTTCCATGATCGCCGCGATCGCCGTATTGAAGGTATAGCGCCGGCCGACGTCGTCGCCCACCTTGGCGATGGTCTCGTGCAGTTTGCGGCGCAACTCGCCGGCCTCACCCGTCGCCGCGGTGGCTGGCGCCACCACGCCAGCCTCGACATGCGCGGCCACCAGCCGCCACAGCCGGTGCAGGAAGCGATGCGCGCCTTCCACCCCGGCATCCGACCATTCCAGCGACTGGTCCGGCGGGGCCGCGAACATGGAAAACAAACGCATGGTATCGGCGCCGTAGGTTTCGATCAGCGCCTGGGGATCGACCGTGTTGCCCTTGGACTTTGACATCTTGGCGCCGTCTTTCAGCACCATGCCCTGGGTGAGCAGCGCCTTGAACGGCTCGTCGGCCTTCGCCAGCCCGACGTCACGCATCAGCTTCTGGAAGAAACGCGCGTACAGCAGATGCAGGATCGCGTGCTCGATGCCGCCGATGTATTGATCGACCGGCATCCAGTAATGCGCCCGGTCGTCGATCATCGCATCGGCGTCCGGGCAGGTGAAGCGGGCGAAATACCAGGACGATTCCATGAAGGTGTCGAAGGTATCGGTCTCGCGCCTGGCATCCTTGCCGCATTTCGGACACGTGGTGTTCACGAATTCCGGCATGTTCGGCAGCGGTGAACCGGCGCCTTCGGGCGTGACATCCTCGGGCAGCACCACCGGCAGATCTGCTTCCGGCACCGGCACCGCGCCGCAGTCGTCGCAATGAATGATCGGGATCGGCGCGCCCCAGTAGCGCTGACGCGACAGACCCCAGTCTCGCAGTCGATACTGGGTCTTGCGCCGCGCTGCGCCGCGTGCTTCCAGCCGGTCCGCGATGTCGTTGAACGCCGTCTCGAAATCCTTGCCGTTATCCTCGCCCGAGTTGACCAGCCCGCCCTTGTCAACGAAGGCGGCCGCGGTCACGTCCCCCGGCGCCCCGGATTCGTCGGCGATCACCGACACGATCGGCAGGTCATAGGCGCGGGCGAATTCCCAGTCGCGCTGGTCGTGGGCCGGCACGCTCATGACCGCGCCGGTGCCGTAACCCATCAACACAAAATTGGCGGCGAAGATCGGCAGTTTCTCGCCCGACAGCGGGTGAATAGCCTCGACCGGCAGCCGATAGCCTTTCTTGTCGCGTGTTTCCAGCCCGGCCTCGGCGGTACCGCCGGCCCGGCATTCCTCGACGAAGGCCGCCAGTTCGGCATCGGTATCGGCGGCGGCCGCGACCAGCGGGTGGTCGGCGGCGAGCGCCATGTAGGTCGCGCCGTGCAGCGTATCGGGGCGCGTGGTGTAAACGGTCAGCGGTTCGTCCTGGCCGGCAACCGAGAAATCGATCTCCAGGCCGGTCGAGCGGCCGATCCAGTTGGCCTGCATGGTCTTGACCGCGTCCGGCCAGCCGTCGAGCTTGTCCAGGTCGTCCAGCAGTTCGTCGGCATAATCGGTGATGCGCGCGAACCACTGCGGGATCGCGCGCTGCTCGACGATCGCGCCCGAGCGCCAGCCGCGCCCGTCCACCACCTGCTCATTGGCGAGCACGGTCTGGTCGACCGGGTCCCAGTTGACCACCGATTCGCGGCGATAGACCAGGCCCTGCTCGAACAGCTTAGTGAACAGCCACTGCTCCCAGCGATAATAGGACGGGTCGCAGGTGGCGATCTCGCGCGACCAGTCGTAGGCGAAACCGAGCTGCTTGAGCTGCTCGCGCATGGCGGCGATGTTGTCGCGCGTCCATTTCGCCGGCGGCACGCCGTTCTTGATCGCCGCGTTCTCCGCCGGCAGACCGAAGGCATCCCAGCCCATCGGCTGCAGCACGTTCTTGCCGCACATGCGGTGGTAACGCGCGATCACGTCGCCGATGGTGTAATTGCGCACGTGCCCCATATGCAGCTTGCCGCTGGGATAGGGGAACATCGACAGGCAATAGAACTTCTCGCGGTCGTCGCGGGCCACGCGAAAAGCGTCGGCTTCGTCCCAGCGGTGCTGGACGTCGGCCTCGATGTCGGCGAAACGGTAGCTGCGATCCATCGGTCCTACGTGAGTCAGTTGCAGAGCAGCGCAAGTGTAATGTCTTGGCCGGCACCTGTCCGCCCCACCCAGCCTTGCCCGCCTGTTTTTCAGACTCTTTCGCGCAACGCGCGGCGTCTTTCCGCCGGCCGTCGGCGACGTGACGCCTGCCAGCGCAGACCGGCGCTGGCCAGCAGGGCGAGCAGCACGACGCCCGCACTCGCCCACCACAACGGGCGGTTGCCATGGACCACATAGGGCGTGGCGCCCGCGCGCGGCGCAAGCTCGCCGATCAAACGGGCGCCCTGATCGACCGGCGCCGCGTGTAGCACCCGACCGTCGAAGCCGATGATCGCGCTGATGCCGGTGTTGGCGGCACGCACCAGCGGCCGGCCCGTCTCCAGGGCCCGCATGCGGGCGATTTCCAGATGCTGCGCGAGTGCCGTGGTCCCGGCGAACCGGCCGTCGTTGGTCGCATTGACCAGCAGCCCGGCCCCCGGCAGTTCACGGCGGATATCGCGCCCGAACACGTCCTCGAAGGAGATCGAGACCCCGAGCGCGATGCCGTGGACCCGAATCGGCGGCTGGTCGGGCGCCCCGGCAACCGTGCGCCCGCCCGGCCCCGCCACCCACCGGGCAAGCCACGAAGGGCCCGGCATCGTTTCCGCGAATGGCACCCGGCGACGCTTGTCGTAGCGTCCCTGACCGATGCCGAGCGCCAGCAAGCTGTTGTACCGACGCCCGCCATGATCCGCGGGCCAGAACAGCCCCGCCAGCACCATCTGGCCGCGTTTTGTCGCGCCCGCGTTCAACCGCGACAGATAGCCGTCAATTCGCGCCGCCGAGGCCGGGATCGCCACCTCCGGCCAGACCACCAGGTCCGCGTTCGTGCGCCGTGTCATGGCGCGATAGCGGCGTAGCGCCGGCCCGAGCGTGGCCGGGCGCCATCGGCCGGCCTGGGCGATGTTGCCCTGGATCACCGCCACGCGCAGTGTCTTGTGCAGCGGCCGGGTCCAGTGGGCCGGCGACGGCACGGACCACACCACCAGCGGCAGGATCGCGATCAGCACGAGCGCCACCAGGCGCGCGAACAGTGTGCCGGTATACAACAGCCAGAGCACACCGGCGGCGATCATCAAGGCAGCGCTCAGCCCGTGCACGCCGACCATCGGCGCGAGACCGTTGAGCGGCGCCGCAATGGTGATATAACCCAGCGACAGCCAGGGGAAACCGGAAAACAGCCAGCCGCGCAGCAGTTCGGCGAAGCACCACGCGCCCGGGACCGCGGCCAGCGCCCAGAGCGTCGGCGCCAGCCGATGGGTGGCGCCGGCGACGGCCCCCACCAGCGCCGGGAAACAGGCCAGATAAGCCACCAGACACGCAACGCTCAGACCGGCGAGCGCTGCGCCGTTATGCCCATGCACCGCGACATACACCCAGTAGATGCCGGTGCCGAAATGCGCCGCGCCGAACACAAAGCCACGCCAGGCCGCCCGGCCCGGCCCGACCGGGCGCCACAGCGCAATCAGCCCGACCAGCGCCACGAGGGTGACGGGATACAGATTCCAGGGCGCGAAGCCGAGCGTGGCCAGGCCGCCGAGTGCGGCCGGGATCAATAAATCGACAACGCAACGAAGGCCCGGGGTCGGCTGCTGTTTCACGGCAGGCCGGCGCACACGCCACGCAGGCCCGACCTGGGGCCCGCGCCAGGCAAAAAAGCGACCGCCGGCCGCGGCGGGCCCCGGTCAAGGCGAGGCACACCGAACGGCGCGGTCTTGTATGGAACGGCAACAGACATCACGGCCATGCCCGCCCCGGCCCGCCGCCTACTCCGGGGCCTCGGGCAACACCGTCATCTGGAACAGATGAATCCGGCGCGAATCGGCGCGCTGCACGTTGAACTGGAAGCGGTCGATGATGGTGGTTTCACCGCGCTTGGGCATATGCCCGAACTCGTGCATGACCAGGCCGCCGAGGGTATCGAACTCGTCGTCCGAGAACGCGGTGCCGAAGTAGCGATTGAATTCGTCGATCGGCGTCAGCGCATTGACCTGATATCGATTCTTCTCCTGACGAAGAATATTCGCGCCCTCGGTCTGGTCGTATTCGTCATCGATCTCGCCGACGATCTGCTCGAGCGCATCCTCGATGGTGACCAACCCGGCCACACCGCCGTATTCATCCACCACCACCGCCATGTGGTTGCGCGAGGCCTTGAATTCCTTGAGCAGCACATTTACCCGCTTGGCTTCCGGCACATACACCGCCCGGCGCAGCACAGTGGTGAGATCGAAGGCTTTATCCGCGCCGTCCGACTCGGTCAGGCTCAGCATGTCCTTGGCCAGCAGGATGCCCACCACCTCGTCGCGCGATTCGCCGATCACCGGAAAACGCGAATGGCCGGATTCGGTGGCCACCGACAGGATCTCGGCGGCGTCCGCATCCGAGTCGATCACCACCATCTGGGAGCGCGGCACCATGATGTCGCGCACCTGGAGTTCGGAAACCTTGAGCACGCCCTGCATCATCCACAGGGCATCGACGTCGAGCAGCGCGTTCTCCTGGGCTTCGCGCAGCACCTCGATCAGTTCATCGCGATCGCGTGGCGGGCCCGCCAGGCTCATGCCGATCTGGCGCAGCCAGCCCCGACTGGACTGATCGCTGTCGTCGTCGTCGCTCATGGTAAACGCGGCCCGAGCCGCCTCCTCAAATCCGTGTTGTGTGATCGCCGGCCGCTATCCGCGCCTGGCGATGGCTAGGCCGCGTATGGGTCGTTATGGCCCAGCCGCGCCATGACGCGGCGCTCGGCCGCTTCCATGATATCGGCCTCATCGTCGCCGATATGGTCAAAGCCCAGCAAGTGGAAGCCCCCGTGAACGACCATGTGCAGCAGATGCGCCTCGATGGTCTTGCCCTGCGCGGCGGCCTCCCGGGCCACCACGGGCGTGCAGATCACCAGATCGCCGAGCGCGAAGAAACCGGGCAGTCGGGCATCGGCCGGAAACGATAGCACGTTGGTGGCATGCGGCTTGTCGCGAAAGCGGCCGTTCAACTCGGCGGACTCGGCCTCGTCGACCAGGCGCACATCCACGCTGACCTCATCGTGCTCGCGCTCGATGCCCGCCTCGTCCAGCACGGCCGCCACGGCGTCGATCAATGCCTGCTCGTCGTATTCGGCCCGTACACCGGGCGCGGCGACGAGATTGAAATCGATCACCGTCAGCCGGCCCCGCCGTCGTTCTCGGCATCCCGCTCGTAGGCCGCCACGATGCGCTGGACCAGCGGGTGGCGCACCACATCGCGGCCGACGAACCGGGTCACGCTGATGTTGTCGATCCCCGAGAGCAACCCGACCGCATGCGACAGCCCCGACTGCTTCGACGGTGGCAGGTCGATCTGGGTCATGTCGCCGGTGACCACCGCGGTCGAGCCGAAGCCGATGCGGGTGAGAAACATCTTCATCTGCGCGACGGTGGTGTTCTGTGCCTCGTCGAGAATGATGAAGGCCTCGTTGAGCGTGCGCCCGCGCATATAGGCCAGCGGCGCGACCTCGATCACCTGGCGCTCGATCAGCCGGCTGACCCGGTCGAAGCCGAGCATTTCGTAGAGCGCATCGTAAAGCGGGCGCAGGTAAGGGTCGATCTTCTGCGCCAGATCGCCTGGCAGGAAACCGAGATTCTCGCCGGCCTCGACCGCCGGGCGCACCAGCATCAGCCGGCGTACCCGCTCGGATTCCAGCGCATCGACCGCGGCGGCCACGGCCAGATAGGTCTTGCCGGTGCCGGCCGGGCCGATGCCGAAGTTGAGATCGTTGTCGGCCATGCGCGCCATATAGCGGCGCTGGTTCGGACCCCGCCCGCGCACGAGCCCGGTGCGCGTCTTGATCATCACCTCGCGCGGCGATTCGTCGTCGCCCGAGGCGACCGCGGCCGCATCCTCGCGCTCCTGTTCCGCGGTACGCGCGACGACGTGGACGCGATCGGTCGCGATCGGCCCGCCGGCGGTGGCGGCATAGAGCTCATTGAGCGTATCGATCGCCGCCTCGGCGGCGCCGTTCGCCCCGTCGACCTGGAACAGATGGCCGCGGTTGTGCACCGCCACGTTCAGGGTCTTTTCGATCAGGCGCAGATGCTCGTCCTGCGGTCCACACAAATGCGCCAGCCGTTCCATGTCGAGCGGCTCGAGCTCCAGTGTCCTTCTTACGGTGTTGTCGGCCAAATTGCCTCGGCGTGGTTGCGGCGCATGGGGACGATCGCGGGATCACTCGATCGCGGCCAGCCCCGGGGGCGGATCCGCGGTCGCGACCGCCGACTCTGTCATCTTTATGCGGCCACGCAGCGAATTATCCAAGGCCTCGGTGATCTCGATTTCGACGAAATGGCCGGCCATGCGTGGATGGCCCTCGAAATTCACCCAGCGATTGGAGTCGGTGCGTCCGGCCATCTGGCCGCCACCGCGCTTGGATTCGCGCTCGACCAGCACACGCTGGGTGGTGCCCACCATGTTCGCCATGTACTGACGATTGAAGTCGGCGATGCGATCCTGCAGGCGCTTGAGCCGGGCTTTCTTGACGTCGCGTGGTTCGTCGTCAGCCATGTCGACCGCCGGCGTGCCCGGGCGCGGGCTGTAGACGAAGGAAAACGCCGCGTCGAAGCCGATCTGTTCGACCATATCCATGGTCGCCTCGAATTCGGCCTCGCCCTCGCCCGGGTGGCCGACGATGATGTCGGTCGACAGGCTGATATCGGGCCGCACCTCGCGCAGGCGCGCAATACGCTCCTTGAAGTGCTCGACCGTGTAACCGCGGTTCATGGCCTCGAGCACCGCATTGGAGCCGGACTGCACCGGCAGGTGCAGATAGTTGGCGAGCTTCGGCACGCGGGCATAGGCCTCGATCAGCGCGTCGGAGAATTCCAGCGGATGGCTGGTGGTATAGCGGATGCGCTCGATGCCGTCGATCTCGGCCACGAACTCGACCAGCATCGCCAGATCGCAGATCGAGCCGTCTTCCATCGGCCCGCGATAGCCGTTGACGTTCTGGCCCAGCAGTGTGATTTCCTTCACGCCCTGCGCCGCCAGCTCGGCGACTTCCAGTATCACGTCGTCGAACGGCCGCGAGATTTCCTCGCCGCGCGTGTAGGGCACGACACAGAAGCTGCAATACTTGGAGCAGCCTTCCATGATCGACACGAACGCGGTTGCACCTTCGGCGCGCGCCGGCGGCAGGTGATCGAACTTGTCGATTTCGGGGAAGGCGATATCGACGATACCGGCACCGTTATCCGCAATATCGTCCAGCAACTGCGGCAACCGGTGCAGTGTCTGCGGGCCGAAAACCATATCCACAAACGGCGCGCGCTCGCGAATGGCGTGGCCTTCCTGCGAGGCGACACAGCCGCCCACGCCGATTACGAGATCCGGATTCGCGTCTTTCAACGGCTTCCAGCGGCCGAGCTGCGAAAACACCTTCTCCTGCGCCTTCTCGCGGATCGAGCAGGTGTTGAGCAGGATGATGTCGGCCTCTTCGGGCGTGCCCACGCGGGTTGCGCCGCGGTTCCTGGCCAGCACGTCGACCATCTTGGCCGAGTCGTACTCGTTCATCTGGCAGCCCCAGGTGGCCACGAACACCTTCGGCGCGCTGTTGTTGTCCACCGTTTCCGACATCGCGATCGAACCGTTGGTTGAGATCGAGGATTGACCGCTCAGTTTAACCCATTCGGCCGGTCATGCCGTAGCGCCGTATTTCGGCCCGGCGCATGCGTCGCCGCAGCGCCTGATAGGCGCGCCCGGCGCGATCGGCGGCAACGCGCGACAGCTGGACCGCCGGTTGCTCGATCGTGCGATACGCCAGATCGCTGACCACGAAACACAGCACAAACGTCAAGATCAGCAGCCAGCCCAGCGGCATCCGCCCGGCGAAGCCGTGCAGCATTGCCAGCAACACGATCGGATGGAACAGATACAGACTGTAGGAAATCCGCCCCAGATACTGACAGGGCGATGTTTCGAGCACACGCCGGAAACCCGGCTCGGCCGCGGCCGTGACCAGCAGCAGCGCGGCCGCGGCCATCATCGGCCAGTCGTAGGGCATCATCGTCGCCAGCCCGATGATATGCAGCGCCTTGCCGCCGTAGACATAGAGCGTGAAGGTCAGCACCCCAAGCAGAATCCGGGTACGCCCCGGCAGCCGGCCGTACGCGGCGAACAGGCTCTCGCGATGATGCGCGAGGCTCGCGCCGATGGCGAAAGCCAGCATGTAGTGCACCGTCAGCACATAGGCGGTCAGGCCGCCGTGGGCGGCAAAGCCGGCGATATTCATGCTCTCGCGCACCGCTGGCTGGCGCAGCACCACCATCGTCGCGCTGGCCACCACGAACGGCATGAGCGCGGCCCACCAGCGCATGCGGCGCACCATGAGCAAGATGAGCGGAAACACCAGCGAGATCCGCATCTCGTGCACCAGCGTCCAGATCGTGAAGTCGTAGCGATCGGCGTTGAACTGGCCGATGAACAACAGATGCTCGCCGATCGAGGGCCAGGTCACCGGCCACGACCAGAACTTGTTGATCCAGCTGTTAAAGCCATCCAGGGTATCGCCCGACACCGCATACGCGCCGATGATGCCGAGCACGATCGCGGCCAGATAGGGCACGTACAGCCGCACGACCCGCTTGGCCACATACGCCGGCATCGACAACTTCGCGCGTGCGAGCAGCAGATACAGCACGAAACCGCTGAGTACGAAGAACAGCACCACCGCGGCATGGCCCTGAAAGAGCACGTCCACCGGTGTCTGTTTGGCGATGCGGGTCCAGTGAAAAAAACGATCGTAGATCGCATCCTGCTGGCCCCGCATGACCATGAACAGATGGCCGATGATCACACTGCAGGCCGCCAGCCCGCGGAGCGAATCGAACGCATGGATGCGTGACGAGGAACGGGACATGAACGAATCTCGATTGGCCGCGGCGCGGCCTGTCCGATGCCTGCTCGATGTAACGGCGTCCACGGCCGCCTGGTTCCATAATGCGTCGTGATGGAACCGATCGCGCTCATCGTCGTTGATTCTTGAATCACGCCGAACCGTGACCGAGCGCGCTATGAACGAGGCCCTATGATCGAGCCCGGCATGATCGAAGCCGAGATCCCGCATTTGCGGCGCTATGCGCGTGCGCTGCTGCGGGATCGAGAAGCCGCCGACGACCTGGTGCAGGACACGCTAGAGCGTGCCTGGCGCAAGCGTCATCTCTGGCGCCCGCACGGCCGGCTGCGCGGCTGGCTGTTCCGGGTGCTGTATCGGCTGTATCTGGACGGCCACCCCGCGCCCACGCGCGACCGCGACAAGCTGATCGCGCTCGATACGCTCGGGCTCGACCCGCGCGACCGCAGCGCCTCGAACGGCCTGAGGCTGCACTGTCGCGACGTGCTGGCCGCGATGGACCGCCTGTCGCCCGAGCATCGCGCCATACTGATGCTGGCCGCGCTCGAACAGCCCAGCTATCGCGATGGCGCGCGCATGCTCGGTATTCGCGTCGGCACCTTCCGCTCGCGCCTGTCGCGGGCACGTCAGCGGCTCAACGAACTGATGCAGGCCGACGAAGGCCCGCCCTGCGTGGCGGCCGCACGGGGATGAGCGCAACCGCCGTGGCGATCGACTACGAACAATGCGTGATGTACTACCGCACCGGCCGTCGCATCACCGGCGCCGCGGCGATCGAACGCTATCTGACCGCCAACCCGCGCATCGCCGAGCGCGCCGCGCGCGACGCCGAGCACGACCTGGCGCTCGCGCAGCGCTACGATCCGGTGCTCGACGAACCCATCCCGCCGCGCCTGTTGCACGGCCACAATGCCTCACCCGCAAGCTGGCTGGCGGGCGCCGGCCTGGTCGCGGTGATCGGCCTGTCGGCCGCTGGCGGCTGGTGGCTGCGCGGGCTGGCGTCGGCATCCGCGCCGCCGGGCGTCGTACCGGACACGTTCGGCCAGCAGGTCGCGCGTCTGGCCGACCGCCAGCCCGCGCTCAACACGGCCGCGCGCAGCCCCAACCGACCGGCGCATCCCGATCTGTCGCGCGCGGGCTACCACTTTAACGATCGACACGTCGTCACCACAGCGGGCGGCGAGTCGCTCACCGCCTATGAATATCGGAATGCGGCCGGCAAACGGGTGACGATCTATACACGCCCGCAGTCCGGCACCACGCAGGCCGCACCCGACATGATCTCGCCCTCCGGCGTTGCCCTGGCCCGCTGGCAGGCGCGGGGGCGCGATTATGCGCTGACCGGCAATCTGCCACCCGCCGCACTCAACGAGCTGGCCGAGATCGCGGCGCACCCCGGCAGCAATGCCCGGGCCAATGACCAGGCCAATGACCAGGCCAATGACCAGGCCGGCGATCGTGCGCCGATCTCCCCGACCATCAAGCGACCGCGGCAGCAGGCGCCCGCTGCCGTCGGACAACCGATCGGGCGCAGCACTCCGCCACGCCAGCAACCCGCCAGCGGACTCTGAGCTTTCCCGCCACCAACCCCTGGCAATACGGCAACGCCGCCTTGGCGCCGGATTGATTCAGATCAAGCGCGGGTCTCGACAGCGACCTATCGTGGCGCTATTGCGGTTCACCCGCTTATGACAGGAGGTGCGTCATGACGACATCGGCACTCACCGAAGAGATCCAGGTCGAGGCCTTCTTCGATTCGGCCACGAATACGATCAGCTATATCGTCAACGACCCCGCAACCGACCACTGCGCGATCATCGATTCCGTGCTCGATTACGAGCCCAATGCCGCGCGTATCAGTCATGACAACGCCCAACGCATCGTCGATGCCGTACGCGAACGGGGCCTCGCCGTGGACTGGCTGCTGGAAACCCACGCCCACGCCGATCATCTGTCGGCCGCGCCATGGATCCAGCAGCAGGTGGGTGGCAAACTCGCCATCGGCGAACACATCCGGACCGTGCAGGAAGTATTCGGCAAGATCTTCAACGCCGGCACCGAATTCGCGCGCGATGGCAGCCAGTTCGATCAGCTGTTCGCGGACGGCGTCGAATATACGATCGGCTCGATAACGGCCCGGGCCATCCATACGCCCGGCCATACCCCGGCCTGCATGAGCCACATCATCGGCGACGCGGTGTTCGTGGGCGACACCCTGTTCATGCCCGACTACGGCACCGCGCGCTGTGACTTCCCCGGCGGCGATGCACGCACGCTGTATCGCTCGATCCGGAAGTTGATGGCCCTGCCCGACGAAACCCGCGTATTCCTGTGCCACGACTATCTGCCCGAGGGACGGCGCGAATACCGCTGGCAAACGACCGTGGGCGAACAGCGGCACCACAATATCCATGTGCATGAAGGCGTGATCGAAGACGCATTCGTCGCCATGCGCGAGGCGCGCGACGCCACGCTCGGCATGCCGCGGCTGATCCTGCCCTCGGTTCAGGTCAACATGCGGGCCGGCCATCTGCCGCCAGCGGAATCCAACGGCGTGCACTACCTGAAAATTCCGCTGGATACCTTGTAGTCTGGGGCCGCAGGCTTTGCGCTGTCGGCCGAAACCGCCGGCAGCGCTCCTATCGTTGCAACCGACAGAGCACCCGGAGTGCACCATGTCCGATTATCCGAATGATCTGAAGAACGCCCGCCGCTTCGGCGCCGATATCGTGACCGCGGGGCAACCGAGCCGGGCACAACTCGTGGCCGCGGGCCAGGCCGGGGTCAAGACCGTGATCAACCTGCGCCCGGCCGGCGAATTCGGCGAATTCGACGAAGCCCGCGTGGTGGCCGATGCCGGCATGCGTTACGTCAATATCCCGGTTGCGGTGGCGGATGACATCGACGATCGCCATGCTCGCGACCTCGACGACGCCCTCGCCGCGGCCGGCGGCACGCCGGCGCTCGTGCACTGTGCCAGCAGCAATCGCGTCGGCGCGCTCATGGCCTACCGCGCCCGCCATCTGCACGGTGAGAGCGCCGAGCACGCCCTCGACATCGGCCTGAGCACCGGCCTGGACCCACAATCACCGCTGTACGAGGCCACGCGAAACAAGCTCCGGTGACAGCGCCGGGCGGCACTTGCAAGCATGGGGGCAGCATCGATGCGCGCCTCAGGCGAGCCGCAGATGGCGCCAGAACCGCGCCTCGGCGGGCGCTGCGCGCGGATCGACCTGCTCCACGATCCGGCCGGCTTCGATCACGGCGATCTCGTCCACATAACGCAGCACCGACGGCCGATGCGTGATCACGAGCGTCGTCCGCGCGGTCATCAATGGCGACAACGCCGCCAGCACATCGGCCTCGGATCGGGCATCGAGCCCCTCGGTGGGCTCGTCCAGGATCAGGATCGGCGCGTCTTTCAGCACGGCGCGGGCAATCGCGAGCCGGCGCGCCTCGCCGCCGGACAGGCGCGCGCCGGCCTCACCGATGAATGTATCCAGCCCCTGCGGCATGGCCGCCACCCGCGTTGTCAGGCCGACCTGCGCCAGGGCCGCCTGCATTTGGTCCGTGCTCGCCTCGGGCCGGGCGATACGCAGATTATCGGCCACGCTGGCATTGAACAGATGCGTGTGCTGGCTGACCACGGCACACCAGCCGCGCACCGTCCCGGCCGTATAGCGCTCGATCGCCGTACCGCCGATTTCCACCCGTCCGGCCTGATACGGCCAGAACCGCAGGATCGCGTTCACGACGCTGGTCTTGCCGGCACCGCTGGCGCCGACCAGCCCCAGCGTGCGGCCGGGGGTGAGCGTGAGATTCACGCCGTCCAGCGCCCATGACGCGGCCTCGTCGTAGCGCAGCGATACCCCACGCAGTACGATATCGAAGCGCTCGGGCGGCGCGGCATCGGCCGGCGGATCCGACACGGCCGGCTCGGCGTCCATGATCTCGAAGATCCGCCGGGCCGCGGCGCGCGTCTCGGCCAGCGCACGAAACGCCGCCGGCAAGGGGGCCACGGCTTCGAAGCTCGCCATGACCAGAAACACGAGCATGGCCAGTGCCGGGCCGTCGATTGCGGCCCGCCCGACCAGCGGTATCGCCGCGACCAGGGCAATCCAGAGCGTCGCACGGGCGATGCCGGCCGATGCCGCGTCGGCGACCGCCTCGCGCCAGGCGTCGCGTCGTTGCACCGTCAGCAGCCGGCGCGACAGGCCACGGATGCGCCCAGCCTGGCGTGCGGTGGCCTGATACACCCAGAGTTCGCCCAGGCCGCGAATACTGTCGGCGCCGGTCGCGCGCAGGTCCGCCAGCACGCGGCGGCGCTCGGCCCCGCCCGCGCGGCTCAGCCGATAGGCAGCCCAGGGCAGCACGAAGCCGGCCGCGAGCAGGCCAATCGCATTGACCAGCGCCACCGCCGGGCTGAACCAGGCGGCGAAGCCATTGACCAGCACGATGCTGGCCGCGGCCGCCAGGCTCGGCGCGATCACGCGCAGATAGAAATTGTCGAGCGTGTCGATATCCGCGCGCATGCGGCTGAGCAGATCGCCACCGCGATAGCGTTGCAGGCCGGCCGGCGCCAGCGGTTCGAGCCCGGCATAGAAGGTCACGCGCAGCCGCGCCAGCAGTCGCAGCGTGGCATCGTGCGTCACCAGGCGCTCGAGATATCGCCCCATCGCCCGTACGATCGCCAGCCCGCGGATACCGGCCGCCGGCGCGAAATAATTGATCGTGCCGAGCCCGAGACCGGCCAGCGCCATACCGGTGATGAACCACCCGGCGAGCGCCATGAGCGCGACGTTGGCCAGCACCACGGCCATGGTGAGCCCGATACCGAGCCACAGCATGCCGCGATAGGGCCGTGCCAGTGCCAGCAGCCGGCGCCAGTCGTTCACGACCGAACCCCGCCGAAGGCATCGTCGGCGCGGTACAACGACCAGAGCCGCGCATAGCCGGCGTTGGCGGCCATCAGCGCGTCGTGCCGGCCGCGCTCCACGATCGCGCCCTCGGCCAGCAGCAGGATCTCGTCGGCCTCGCGCACCGTATCCAACCGATGGGCGATGATCAGCAGCATGCGATCCGCGGCCAGCCGCGCCACGGCGTCGGTGATCGCCGCTTCGCTGGCCGGATCGAGACTGGCGCTCGGCTCGTCGAGCACCACCAGCGCCGCGTCCTTGAGAAAAGCCCGCGCCAGCGCAATGCGCTGGATCTGCCCACCGGACAGGCCCTGGCCACGATCGCCGATCACGGTCTCGTAACCGTCGGGCAAGGCCTGGATGAAGGCGTCGGCATTGGCCTGGCGGGCGGCCCGCGCCACCTCGGCGTCATCGGCCTCGACCCGGCCGAGCCGGATATTGTCGGCGAGGGTGCCGTGGAACAGCGTCGGGCGCTGGGGCACCCAGGCGACCTGCTGCAGCCAGACGCCGCGCGCCAGACTCGCGAGATCCACGCCGTCGACCCGGATAGCGCCGGCCTGCGGCCGCAGGAAGCCCAGCAGCAGATGCGCCAGCGTGGTCTTGCCGGCCCCGCTGGGGCCGACCAGGGCAATGCGCTTGCCGCGGCGCAGCGCGAGATCCACGCCGCTGAACACCGGCGCGCCGTCGGCATAGGCGAACGCCAGATCGCGACATTCGATGCGTTCGGGGCGCGAGATCGCCTCAGCCGCCGCGCGGCTGGCCGTGTCTTCGGGGCGCTGCCGCGCGAAGATCTCGATCAACCCCTCGGCAGCACCGATCGCTTCCATGCGCGCGTGATACTGCGCGCCCATGTCGCGCAGCGGGCGATAGAACTCGGGCGCGAGCAGCAGCACGAACAGCCCGGGCCAGAACGCCATCTCGCCGTAATACAGCCGGAAGCCGATATACACCGCGACCATGGCGATGCCGAGCGTGGTCAGGAACTCGAGGATGAGCGACGACACGAAGGCCAGCCGCAGCACCGCCAGCGTCTCACGCCGATAGCCTTCCGACAGGGCAGCCACGGCACCCAGTTCGCGCCGGCTGGCGCCGAACAGCTTGAGCGTGGTCAGGCCTTCGATGGCGTCGAAGAAATGCGCGCTCAGGCGTGCGAGTCGGCGCCACTGGCGCTGGTTGAGCGCTTCCGTGCCCTTGCCGATCAGGACCATGAACAACGGCACCAGGGGAGCCGTAACCAACAGGATCAGCCCCGAAACCCAGTCGTTCGGAAAGATCACCAGCAACAGCACGAGCGGCAGCATCGCCGCCAGCATCATCTGCGGCAGATAATCGCGGTAGTAGCGGTCCATGGCCTCGGTCGCATCGGCCAGCAGATGCGAGATCGTGCCGCTGCGCGCGCCGCGCGCCCAGTCGGGCCCGAGTGCGATGCAGTGCTCGAACAGGGCGTCGCGCAGGCGATGCTTGATCCGGGCCGCGCCTTCGAATGCCAGCCCGTCGCGCAGTATGCCCGTCAACACGCGGGCCGCGAATACACCGAGCAGACGCCACAACCAGGGCATGACCGCGGCCAGCCCCTGCCCGTCTATGGCCACGGCATTGATGATCAGCGCCAGCAGCCAGGCCTGGGCGATCAATAGCGGTGCATCGATCAACCCGACCGCGACCGCACCGAACAACAACGACCGCTGACCGGCCAGGTGCGCGCGCAGCCATCCTTCCGTGCCGCGCCGCCTGCTGTTCGAAGTATTGGCCGACATTGGCAACTGACGCCTCGTGCCGCGCTCCGCGGCTCAGCGGCGCGACTTCGGCGCCGCCCGCTCGGCGCGCGCCAGGCCCACCACGAGCGTGACCGCGAACAGGAACACCACGCCCGCCATCAGCCACAGACCGGGGCCCAGGCCGCCGAAGAACTGTGCGATGAGAACCAGCCCCGCGACCGGCGGCGCGAGAAATGCAGCGGCCAGCGCCACCGGCCACCAGGCCCAGCCGCGTCGGCCCTGCAATTCGGGACGCGCCCGGCCCATCAGTGGTGACCGTAGCCGGTCAGCTTGGATATGCGGGCCCGGAACACCCAGATCTGATACCAGTTGTAGATCAACATCACCGGCAGGAAGCCGCCCATGGCCATGGTGAACGTCACCAGCGACACCGACGGGCTGGCCGCGTCGTAGATCGTCCATGTGTTGGGCACCAGCCAGGGCAGCATGGTGAACATCATCGCCAGCCACATGATGGCGATGGCCGCGTTCAGCCACAGAATGGCGAACAGATCGCGACCGAGGCGTGACGAACGCCGCATGCGAACCACGGCATAGACCACCGCCAGCGCCACCAGCCCCCAGACCCAGAAATAGGGCCCCAGCCACTTGTCCGCCGCCCAGGGGAATTTCAGCAGGCTCCAGACCACGGTCACCACCACGGCCACGAGCGAGGCATAGAACGAACGATCGACCCAGTGCGCGGCATGCCGACGGATCGCCTCGGTACGCTCGAACCGGGCCCGGATGAACAGGCTGCCGGCCAGCGATGCCGCCACCACCGCGCCCACGCCGGTCCACAGACTGAACGGGCTGATGAAACGAAACATGCCGCCGGCATAGGTCGGCACGTTGCCATCGGTGAGCGGATAGCCTTCGAGCACCGCGCCCATCGCCATGCCGGCAAAGAACAGCGTGGTGAGGCTGGCCACACCGAACAGGCCATCCCAGAGATGCGCACTGCGCTCGGAATGATGCCGGAACTCGAGCGCGATGGCGCGCATCATGATGCTCCACAGCACGATGATCAGCGGCAGCATCAGATAGTGGAAGGCCGAGCCGTAAACCAGCGGGAAGGTGCCGAACAACACGCCGCCGGCGACCACCAGCCAGGTTTCGTTGGCATCCCAGGTGCCGGCCATGGCGGCCATGATGCCGCCGCGCTCATCCGGGTCCCGCACGAACAGCGAAAACACCCCGGCGCCCAGGTCCGCCCCGTCGAGCATGATGTAAAGCAGCAGACTGAAACCCAGCGCGAACCACCACGCATAGATTACGAACAGGTGCAGTTCTCCGATATCCGCAGGCATGACGTCTTTCCTCTACGGCCGTTCGTAGGCCGGGCGCGCGTCGTCAGCGCCCGGATGGGATTCGAGATGCCCGATCGCTTCGTCCCCGCCGCGTAGCACCGGCGCTTCGAGGTCGGGGCCCTGGCGGATCACCTTGGCCATGAAGTACCAGGTGAAAAACCACACCACGAGCTCAAAGATAATGAAGCCGACCAGCCAGATGGCAGCCTCGACCACGGTCATGCGGCTCACCCCCTGTTCGATGCGCATCATGCCATCGACCAGCCAGGGCTGGCGCGCGACCTCGCGCGTCCACCAGCCGGTCCATATCGCCAGAAACGGCAGGAACGCGCTGAATACGGCTGTCCGCAGGAACCACCGGCGCGCGCGACCAGTGGCCGAGAACAGGCGTCGGGTATAAACCATCCAGACGCCCCAGAACGCCACCAGCACGAGGAAGAAACCGATCGCCAGCATCACACGGAAGGCGTAGAACGGAACCCACACCGGCGGCCGGTCGGCCTTGGGGGTCTGATCCAGACCCGGAACCTTGCCGCTCCAGGTATGCGTCTCGATCAGGCTGAGCGCGTGCGGTATGGTGATCGCCCAGCGGTTTTCGCCGGCCGCGTCGTCCGGCCAGGCCACGATGTGCCAACCCGTGTTCACGCTGCCGTCCGGCGCGTAGGTATGATAATGGCCTTCCATCGCGGCCAGCGCAGCAGGCTGGTGCTCGGCGACTACCTGCCCGAGATCGTCGCCCAGATACACCTGCAGCGGAGCGACCAGGGCCGCCGCCACCAACGCGTAGGCCAGCGGGCGGCTGAATACACTCTCGTGCCGTTTGTGGAGCAAATGCCAGGCACTGACGCCGATCACCACGAACAGTGCCAGTTCCACCGCGGCCACCCACATATGGGCGAATGACGGCAGAAAATTGGGATTGAAAATCGCCGCGCCCCAGTCGGTGACGTGGAATATGCCGTCACGCAACTCGACGCCGGTCGGCGTCTGCATCCAGGCGTTCGCATTCATGATCCAGAACGCCGACACCGTCGACGACAGCATCACGTTGAAGGTCGCGAACAGATGCATGCGCCGGCTGATCTTGCCCCAGCCGAAGATCATCAGGCCGATGAAGCCGGCCTCGTACATGAAGGCGGTGATCGTTTCGTAGCCGAGCACGTTGCCGAAGTAAGGCCCGGCGGCCTGGGAGAACGGACCATACAGAATGCCGAACGCCATCTCCATGGTGACGCCGGTCGCCACGCCGGCGCCGAAATTGATGATGAACAGTTTTTCGAAGAACCGGGTCAGCCGGTACCACATGTCGTCGTCGGTTCTCAGCCAGCGCCATTCGGCGAAGAACAGCAGCAGCGCCATGCCGATGGTCAGCGGCGGGTAGAGAAAGTGCATGCTCGCCACCCACGCAAAATCCAGACGGGACAGCATGATCGCGGTTGCACTTTCCATGTCGCATCAACCTTTTCTAGCGGTTTCACCGAATGCGAATAATACCATAGTCGTAGACCGGACGGTCGCGACACAGGGTCGCAGGCACCGGCCATCATCGCGGCAAGCGACCTCAGAACCGATTGAGCGGGATTTTCAGATACGAGTGTCCATCGTCCTCGGGTTCGGGCAAATGCCCGCCGCGCGTGTTGACCTGCAACGCAGCCAGCATCAAAGCCGGCAGCGGCAGCGTGGCGTCGCGCGCCTCGCGCATGGCAACGTACGCGTCCTCGTCGGGCGCGTCACGCAGATGGTTGTTGCGCGCCCGTTGCTCGGCCACGGTCGACTCCCAGCGCGCCTCGCGCCCCCCGGGCCGGTAATCGTGGCCCACGAACAGGCGCGTGGCATCCGGCAGTTCGAGAATGCGCTGTATCGAGCGGTACAACGTGCGCGCGTCGCCGCCGGGGAAATCCGCCCGCGCGGTACCGCTGTCGGGCATGAACAGAGTGTCGTGCACGAACGCCGCATCGCCGATCACATAGGTGATCGAAGCCAGCGTGTGGCCGGGCGAGAACATGACGCGGCCTTCCAGAGCCCCCACATTGAACGCATCGCCATCGGCGAACAGCCGGTCCCACTGCCGGCCATCGGTCGCGTAGCCGGCACCGAAGTTGTAGATCGTCTGCCACAGTTTCTGCACTTCGACGACCTTCTCGCCGATCGCGCGCGGCGCCCCGTAGCGCTCACCCAGAAGCACGCCGGCCGAGAAATGATCGGCATGAGGATGAGTATCCAGAATCCAGTCCACGGTCAAGCCGCGCGCCGCGATGAAGGCAGTCATCGCGTCGACGGATTCAGTGGAGGTTCGCGCCGACGCCTCTTCGTAATTCCAGACCGGGTCGATGATGGCACATCGAGCCGTTGTCGGATCGATCACGACGTATTGCACGCTGCCGGTCTTGTCATCGTGGAAGCCTGCGACTTCCGGGCTGGCCTTGGCCATTGAACGCTCCTCGATCATGGAGAATATGATGTCGCACGACCCGCGGGTCGCCGGCTGCATATGCCTTTTACTTATTTGCATATACTTTTTATTTAATTTATACCCTCGGGGGTATGCTTTCAACCATCAGGAGCGGAGCATGAGCGACCACGATGAAAACCAGAAAAAACACCGCGTGGTGGTCGCCGGGGGCGGCACGGCGGGCATTCCAGTGGCCGCAGCCCTGCTGCGCGCCGATGCCGATCTCGACGTGGCCATCGTCGAACCGAGCGAAACACACTATTACCAGCCCGGCTGGACACTGGTCGGCGGCGGCGACATGCGCGCCGAGGACACGCGCGCGCGCACCGCGGATGTCATGCCGAATCGCGCCACCTGGATCAAGGACGCGGTGGCCGGCTTCGATCCCGATCACAATCGCCTGACGCTGGGGTCCGGAACCACACTGGCATACGACTACCTCGTAGTCGCCATGGGCCTGCAGATCGACTGGGACGCGATCGAGGGGCTGACCGACACCCTGGGCGCCAACGGCGTGACCTCGAACTATCGCTATGACCTGGCGCCCTATACGCACGAGCTGGCTACAAGCCTGGGCGAAGGCGCCCACGCCCTGTTCACCCAGCCCGCGATGCCGATCAAATGCGCCGGCGCGCCCCAGAAGGCGCTGTATCTGACCGCCGACACCCTGCGCCGGCGCGGGGTGAAGGCGAGCATCGACTTCTACAACCAGGGCGGCGCCATGTTCGGCGTCCCCGCCTACGCGCGCGAACTGGACAAGGTTATCGCCGGCTACGGCGCCACACCCCGGTTCGGCCATAACCTGGTGGCCGTGGACGGTCCCGCACAGCAGGCGACGTTCGATACCGGGGGCAGTACGGTCACCGCCGATTTCGACATGCTGCACGTGGTGCCGCCGCAGTCCGCGCCCGATGTCATCAAGAACAGCCCGCTGGCCGGCGAGGCCGGCTGGGTAACGGTCGACAAGAACCGGCTCACGCATACGCGCTACGACAACGTCTTCGCGCTGGGCGACTGCACCGACACGCCCAATGCCAAGACCATGGCCGCCGTACGCCGGCAGTTCCCGGTGGTGGTCTCGGCGCTGCGCAAGGCCATGGGTGCCGCGGCCACCGCCCAGGAATACGACGGCTACGGCGCCTGCCCGCTGACGGTCGCCCACGGCCGGATGTTGTTGGCCGAGTTCCGCTACGGCGGCGAAGTCGTATCGAGCTTTCCGCTCGATCCAACCCAGCCGCGCCGGATTTACTGGCCACTCAAGACGCGCTTCTTCCCATGGCTGTATTGGCACGTAATGCTTCAGGGCAAGCCGTGGTCTCTGCCGAAACCCAAGCGGCGTGCCGACCTGACCGCCTGACCATCACACAAGAGGATCGCCGTGCTGACCCCCATCACGAACTTTACCCCCGGCATCGCGCTCGGCGGCGGACTGCTCATCGGCGCCGGCGCCGTCCTGCTCATGGCCGGGCTGGGCCGCATCGCCGGCATCTCGGGCATGGTCCACGGCCTGTTTTCGGGCCAACCCGGCCATGGCTGGCGGGCCAGCTTCCTCGTCGGGCTGGTCGCCGGAGCCGGGGTCTATGTGGCGCTCTGGCCCGGCGATATCCCGGTTCGCCATGGGTTTCCGGTATGGCTGCTGATACTCGCCGGGTTATTGGTGGGCGCCGGCACCCGACTCGGCTCGGGCTGCACCAGCGGCCACGGCGTCTGCGGCATCGCCCGCCGGTCGAAGCGTTCGCTCACGGCCACGACCGTGTTCATGGCCTGCGGCATCATCACCGCCATCATACTGCGTCACGGCCTGGGGGTATCGTCATGAAACAGCACCTGATCGCGATCGCGGCGGGCCTGGTCTTCGGCTTCGGACTCTGCCTGTCGCATATGGCGGACCCGGACAAGGTCCTGGCATTCCTGGATCTGGCCGGCGGCTGGGACCCGAGCCTGGCGCTGGTGATGGGGGGCGCGCTGCTGGTGACCTTCCCGGCGTTTGCCGTCTTGCGCGGCTGGCGCCGCCCGTGGGCGGACACGGCCATGCACTGGCCGACCGCGACCGATATCGACCACCGGCTGGTGCTGGGCGCAGCGCTGTTCGGCATCGGCTGGGGGCTGGGCGGTTACTGCCCCGGCCCGGCATTGGCGGCACTCACCTTCAACCCGCACGAAGCATTGATCTTCGTGGCCGCGCTGGTCATCGGCGGCCATGTCGCCGGCTGGCTGGCACGTTGAGGCCGGCGGCGCTCAACCGTAGCGCGCGAGCAGTTCGGTGGCGTACTTGAGCCGCTGGCGGGCATCCTCGGCGTCCAGCCCATGACAGTTCAACTCATGCTCGATCACGCAGGACAGCATGTTGTAGAAGGTCCGGTCCAGCGCCTTGCGCGCCGCCGACATCTGGACGGCGATATCCTCGCATTCGGCATCGCGCTCGATCATCGTCTGCAGACCACGCACCTGACCCTCGATCCGCTTGAGCCGGCGCACGAGCGCCGCCTTGTTGGATTCCCACTCCGGGTCGTTCGCGGTATGTGCCAGATCGGTCATTGCTAGCTCCGACGTTGCGCAACGGGCCTCAGCCGCAGGGCTCGGGCGCCGCGGCCCTAGAACGGAATATCGTCGTCCAGATCGTCATCGAAGCCGGGATCGCCGCCGGCCGGCTGCGGCCGCTGGTACTGCGGCGCGCCGCCCTGGTTACCGCCCTGGTTACCGCCGTAGTTCTGGCCGCCAGCCTGGCCTGCGCCCTGGCTGCGCTGGCCCCCGCCGCCGCCGAACGGCGCGCTGCCACCCTGGCCGGCACCGCGGGAATCGAGCATCTGCATCTCGTTGGCCACGATTTCGGTGGTGTACTGATCGACACCGTCCTTGTTCTGCCACTTGCGCGTCTGGATCCGGCCCTCGACATAGACCTTGGAGCCCTTGCGCAGATACTCGCCGGCCACTTCCGCCAGGCGCGCGAAGAACACCACGCGATGCCATTCGGTGCGTTCCTGCATTTCACCGGACGACTTGTCGCGCCAGCTTTCGGAGGTCGCGACATTGACGTTGGTGACCGCCGTACCGCCCGCGGTATAGCGCGTTTCCGGATCGGCCCCGAGGTTACCGATAATAATGGCCTTGTTGACGCCTCGACTTGCCATGACAGGACTCCGTACGTGTGCCGTATTACGCGATGCAAAGATTCGATCGGCGTCGATTCTACATGGCGCCGGCAATTCGTGATGCCCGACTCGGCGCAACACGCGCCACCGCGTCGTTCACGACCCGACCCGGGCCACGCGCTGCGCCAGGGACGGCCGATCGCTCAGGACGCGGTCGCCGCAGTGTGCGTGCTGAAGGGTTCGAAGGCTTCGGTACCCACGACCTTGCCGTCGTACTTGATATAGGCCACGCCGTCCTCGGGCACCACCACGGCCTCGAACACGCCGTCGATGGCTTCGATCTCGCCCGCCAGCCGGCGCGCCGCGTCGTCGTCGACATCGCCGACATGCACCATGAACGTCCGCGCGAAACGCGGCTTGGGCATGGTCGCGGCCACGAGCAGCCAGACCAGCGCGGCCAGCGCGCAGAAACCGAACACGCCGGCGTCACCGCCGACACTGTAGGTCCAGCCCCCGACCGCACCGCCCACGAAAATGCCGAAGAACTGCGCACTGGAATACACGCCGAGTGCGGTGCCCTTGGCATCGGCCGGTGCGACCTTGGAAATCAGCGACGGCAGCGTCGCCTCCATGACGTTGAAGGCGGTGAAGAACACGACCATCATCACGATCAGTTCGGCCAGGCTGGCATGGTAGAACGTCAGGATGACCTGGCTGACCAGCAGCGCGGCGATCGAGCCCACGAACACCGGCTTCATCTGCCGCTTGGCCTCGGCGACGATGATCACCGGCAGCATGAGCGCCACCGAGACCGCGAGCACCGGCAAATAGACGACCCACTGGTAGTCCTCGTGCACGCCGCCGACGTTATGCAGCAGCCGCGGCAGCACGATGAAGCTCGCCGTCAGGATCGTGTGCAGGGTAAAGATCGCAAAATCCAGCCGCAGCAGTTCACCGTTGGTGAGTACACGCTTGAACAGCGCCGGCACCGCCTCGGCGTCGCGATGCGAGCGGGCCGCCTTGGGCTCGGGGGTCGCGCCGTAAAGCACGAACAGACCCAGCAGCGACAACAGCGCCGTGAACCAGAAGATGCCCGGCACGCCGACCCAGCCGCTGATCAGCGGGCCGAGCACCATCGCCACGGCAAAGGCCAGGCCGATGCTGATGCCGATCATGGCCATGGCCTTGGTGCGGGTTTCCTCGCGCGTCAGGTCGGCATTGAGCGCCAGAATGGTCGAGCCGACCGCGCCCGATCCCTGCAGGATGCGGCCGAAAATGACGCCGTAGATCGAGGTCGACAACGCCGCCACCACGCTGCCGATGGCCAGAATCACCAGGCCGCCGGCGATGATGTGCTTGCGGCCGAAACGATCGGAGGCAAAGCCGAGCGGAATCTGCAGCAAGGCCTGGGTCAGCCCGTAGGCGCCCAGCGCCAGACCCACCAGGATCGGCGTCGAGCCGGTGAGCTGCTTCGAATAGAAGGTGAACACCGGATAGATCATGAACAGGCCGAGCATCCGCAAGGAAAAGATGCTCGCCAGCGCCATGGCCGCGCGTTTTTCGAACTGGTTCATACGTCGCCCGTGGTTTGGCCGCGCCGCCGATTCCCGATCCCCCTCGGGAGGCCTCGCGGCACGGTTGGCATTCGGACCGTGGCGCGTCGTGCCCAACGCGTCCGGCGACTGAGGCGCGTCGGCGCCCCCTGGGCCGCGAAAGATAGCACAGCGTCGGGGTTGCCCGAATTACGACGCGCTTGCCGCACTGGGTATACTCAGCGGTTGACCTTGTCCGATGCAGCCATTAATGGAAAGTCATATCCGCATCCGCGGCGCGCGGACGCACAATCTCGCCAACATCAACGTCGACCTGCCCCGCGATCAGCTGATCGTGATCACCGGCCTGTCCGGTTCGGGCAAGTCGTCGCTCGCCTTCGACACGATCTATGCCGAGGGCCAGCGGCGTTACGTCGAATCGTTGTCGGCGTATGCCCGCCAGTTCCTGTCGATGATGGAAAAACCGGACCTGGATTCCATCGAGGGGCTGTCGCCGGCGATCTCGATCGAGCAGAAGTCGACCTCGCACAACCCGCGCTCGACGGTGGGCACGGTTACCGAAATCCACGATTACCTGCGCCTGTTGTTCGCGCGCGCCGGCACACCCTTCTGCCCGCACCACGACGAGCCGCTGGCGGCCCAGAGCGTGTCGGAAATGGTCGACCAGACGCTGACCAAGGCGGCCGAATCGGCCTGGATGCTGCTCGCCCCGGTGATCCGCTCGCGCAAGGGCGAGCATCGCGAGATCTTCGAGCAGATGCGCGGCCAGGGCTTCGTGCGCATGCGGGTCGACGGCGAGGTCATCGAGCTCGACGAGAACGTGCCCGAACTCGATCCGAAGAAGAAACACGACCTGGAAGTCGTGGTCGATCGCTTCAAGGTACGCGACGGCATCCAGCAGCGCCTGGCCGAGTCGTTCGAGACCGCGCTGCGCCTGTCGGAAGGCATCGCCTGGATCATGCCCTGGCGCGGCGATGGCGAGCCCGAGGTGTTCTCCTCGCAGTTCGCCTGCCCGGTCTGCGGTTATTCCATCAACGACATGGAACCGCGGATGTTTTCCTTCAACTCGCCGCATGGCGCCTGCCCGACCTGCGACGGCCTGGGCTCGCAGAGCGTGTTCGACGTGGATCGGGTGATCACCGACGACACGCTGAGCCTGGCCGGCGGCGCGGTACGCGGCTGGGATCGGCGCAACCCGTATTTCTTCGGCCTGATCGAGTCGCTGGCCGAAACCTATGGCTTCGATGTGGACACGCCCTGGCGCGATTTGCCGGACCAGGCCCGCAAGGTGATCCTGAACGGCTCCGGCGGCCAGAAGATCGAGTTCCGCTACGTCAATGCGCGCGGCCGCACCCGCGTGCGCAAGCATGCCTTCGAGGGCGTGCTCGACAACATGCAACGCCGCTATGCCGAGACGGATTCGCTGGCGGTACGCGAGGAACTGGCCAAGTATCTGTCGGACAAGGCCTGCCCGACCTGCGACGGCGCGCGTCTGAATGAGGCGGCACGGCATGTCCGGGTGGCCGACAAGACCCTGCCCGAGATCAACGCGGCCAGCATTTCCGGCGCCTACGAAATCGTCGAGAATCTCGACATTCCGGGCCATCGCGCCGAAATCGCCGCGCCGATCCTCAAGGAAGTGAACCAGCGGCTGAAGTTCCTGTTGGACGTTGGCCTCAATTACCTGACGCTGTCACGATCCGCCGAGACGCTATCCGGCGGCGAAGCCCAGCGTATTCGCCTGGCCAGCCAGATCGGCGCCGGTCTGGTGGGCGTGATGTACGTACTGGACGAACCGTCCATCGGCCTGCATCAGCGCGACAACCGCCGCCTGCTGAATACGCTGGAGCGCCTGCGCGATCTCGGCAATACCGTGATCGTGGTCGAGCACGACGAGGACGCCATCCGCGAGGCCGACTACGTGGTCGACATGGGCCCGGGCGCGGGCGATCACGGCGGCCAGCTCATCGCCCAGGGCACGGCGGCCGAGATTGCCGCGCACCCGGATTCGCTGACCGGCCAGTATCTGTCGTCCCGGCTGACCATTCCGATTCCGGAAAAACGCATTGCCTACGACAGTCAACGCCAGATCCGGATTCGCGGCGCGCGCGGCAACAATCTCAAGAACGTGGATGCCGCATTCTGCATGGGCCAGCTCACCTGCGTGACCGGCGTGTCCGGCTCGGGCAAGTCGACGCTGATCAACGAGACCCTGTTTCCGGCCGCCGCGCGTCAGGTCAATCGGGCCGTGGCGCGCGCCGCGCCGGTGACCGCGATCGACGGCCTGGAGCATCTGGACAAGGTCATCGATATCAACCAGGCGCCGATCGGGCGCACACCGCGCTCCAATCCGGCCACCTATACCGGCCTGTTCGGCACCATCCGCGAGCTGTTCGCCAACACCCCGGAAGCCCGGGCCCGCGGTTACAAGCCGGGGCGGTTTTCGTTCAACGTCAAGGGCGGGCGCTGCGAAACCTGTCAGGGCGACGGCGTGATCAAGGTGGAAATGCATTTCCTGCCGGATATCTACGTCACCTGCGAGACCTGCCACGGCGCGCGCTACAACCGCGAAACGCTGGAAGTCCATTACAAGGGCAAGACCATCGCCGAGGTACTGGACATGCGGGTCGAGGCAGCCGCCGAGTTCTTCGCCCCGGTGCCGAGCCTCAAGCGCAAGCTGGATACGCTGATCGACGTCGGCCTGTCCTACGTCAAGCTGGGCCAGAACGCGACCACGCTGTCAGGCGGCGAGGCCCAGCGCATCAAGCTCGCCCGCGAGCTGTCCAAGCGCGATACCGGCCGCACGCTCTATCTGCTGGACGAACCGACCACCGGCCTGCACTTCCACGACATCAAGCATTTGCTGGAGGTCCTGCTGCGCCTGCGCGAGGCCGGCAACGCCGTGGTCGTGATCGAGCACAATCTGGATGTGATCAAGACCGCCGACTGGCTGATCGACCTCGGCCCCGAAGGCGGCGCGGGCGGCGGCGAGATCATCGCCACCGGCACGCCGGAGGATGTGGCCGAGGTTGCGGCATCGCACACCGGACAGTTCCTCAAACCCATGCTGGGCGATACACGGCCCGGCACCGGCCACAACACCGCCGGCGACAAGCGCGACCTGGCGCTGCCGCCGAAAAAACAGAAGAAAACCCGAAAGTCGCCCGGCCGGCCGAAAAACAACGCCACCGCCAGCTGACGCGGGCCGTCATCCGCTGCCGGCCGCAGGCGCCGGCGGCGGAATCGCGTCGGGCCGACTCGCGGCGGAAAACTGCAGCTTCACCCGATATGGGTCTGGTGCATGCGGCCCCGCCCGATATCAGCGGGCCGACCAGATCAGCGTCGCCATCCGACCGGTTGCGCCGTCGCGTCGGTAGGAATAGAAACGCTCCGGCGCCGCCACCGTGCACAGCCCGCCCCCGAACACGCGTGTGACGCCCGCGCATGCAAGCCGCAACCGGGCCAGCCCGTAAATATCAGCTAGATATTTACCCGCTTTCGCCTTTGGCGCAAACATGCGCGCGGATTCGGCATGCCGACAGACGAAAGCCTGGCGCACATCGGCGCCGACCTCGAAGTTTTCCGGGCCGATCGCCGGGCCCATCCAGGCCAGCAGATCGCCCGGCTCTGCCGCCATCGCGGCAACGGTGGCTTCCAGCACGCCGGCCGCCAACCCGCGCCATCCCGCATGCGCGGCGGCCCAACACGTGCCGCGCGTATCACATAGCACCACCGGCAGACAGTCGGCGGTGAGCACGGCCGGCACGCGGTTGGCGCGGGAGGTCACGGCGGCGTCCGCCGGGCCGGCATGACCGGCATCCAGATCGGCCACCGTGGTGCCATGGACCTGTGCCAGCCAGGACGGCTCGGCCGGCAGTGCAAGTGCGGTGGCCAGGCGCGCGCGATTGTCGTTCACGGCGCGCGCCGCATCGTCGGTATGCGCGCCGAGGTTGAGGCTGGCGAACGGTGCGGCGCTCGCCCCGCCGGTGCGCAAGGTGGTTCCGGCACGAATATGACCGGGGGCGGGCCAGTCCGCAGCCAGGAAATCGCGCATCGGGTTCACTGGCCGTGCTCCGCCGCGTCCGCGGCCAGGGCGGCGAGCAGACGCTCGAAATCGGCCGGCCGCGGCGCGCTCCATTGCATGGCCTCGCCGGTTGCCGGGTGGGTCAGGCCCAGGGTCGCCGCATGCAGGGCCTGACGGCGAAACCCGCGCAGCGCCTCGGCAAACCCGTCGCTGGACCCCCGGGGCACGCTGAGCCGGCGGCCATAAACCGGATCGCCCAGCAGCGGATAACGAGCGTACGCCAGATGCACGCGGATCTGGTGCGTGCGCCCGGTCTCGAGCTGGCAGCGAATATGGGTATGGGCGCGATAGCGCGTGATCACACGGTAGTGGGTCACCGCCTCCCGTCCGGCCTCGCGCACGGCCATCTTCTTGCGATCCACCGGGTGGCGGTCGATGGGCGCATCGACATGTCCGCCGGCCGTCATCACGCCCACCGCCACGGCTTCGTACTCGCGCTTGACCGTGCGCTCGGCCAGATCGTCGACCAACTGCTTGTGCGCGGCAAAGGTCTTGGCCACCACGAGGATGCCGGAGGTGTCCTTATCCAGCCGGTGCACGATGCCGGCGCGCGGCAGCGCCGCCAACGACGCGTCGTGGGCCACCAGGGCGTTCTGCAGCGTGCCGTCGCGATTGCCGGCGCCCGGATGCATGACCAGCCCGGCCGGCTTGTTGAGCACCAGGATCGCGTCGTCCTCGTGGATGATGTCGAGCGCGATGCGCTCCGGCGCCACCTCGGCGTCGTGCGGCTCGTCCGGCACGGCGAGGCGCACGATCTCGCCGCCGGCCACCGCGGTCTTGGGCGCCGGCGAGGCGCCGTCGACCGTCAGGTCACCACCGGTCAGCCACTGCTTGAGCCGCGAACGCGAATAGTCGGGCAACAGCTCGGCGAGCGTCTTGTCCAGACGCGTGCCGGCATATTCGGCGGGAATGGTCAGCTCGATGCGCGCATCGGCAGCGTGGTTATTCATGGTCAGCCCCGTCATGCCGGCTCAAGCGGCAGCCGGCGCGGGGCCGCGGTTCGCATTCGTATGACTCATTCGCGGGTTCATAGGTATACTTCGGCCTTGTTTTGCATATCAAAAACGCGCGGTTGTCACGCGCTTCGGGGCTCGCATGCGAAAAATCGTTCTCGCGCTGGGCGTGATCGTCACCTTGGTGATGGCCGGCTGCGCCTCCGACAAGGGGATCGACGAAACCGGTTACAGCAAGAAACCACTGACCGACCGCCAGGGGCACAAGCTCAAATCGGCGGACGCGAAGCGGCTCTACAAGTCGGCGCGTGATTTTCTCATGCACGGGCAGCCCAGCCAGGCGCTGCCATTGTACGCGGAGGTGAGCGCCCGGTTCCCGTTTTCCAAATATGCGCCACAATCGGAGCTGGAAACGGTCACCGCGCACTACGACGCGCATGACTACGACCAGGCCGTGGACGCCGCCGATCGCTTTATCAAGCAGCATCCGCGCAATCCGCACATCGACTACGTCTACTACATGCGCGGGCTGTCGAACTATGCGCGCAACAATCCGGGCCTGCTGGGCTCGAATCCGGACAAGCGCAACGTCCAGTATCTCAAGCAGGCATTCAACGATTTCAGCCTGCTGCTGAAGAACTATCCGAACAGCGATTACGCCAAGGATGCGCAGCTGCACATGATCAATATCCGCAATCGTGTCGCAGCGCACGACCTGCATATCGCGGAGTACTACTACAAACGCCGCGCCTACGTGGCCTCCAGCCGCCGCGCCGCGGGCATCGTCAAGCACTATCAGGGTTCGGACTCGGTGCCGCGCGCACTGGAGATCCTGGAGCAATCCTACGCCAAGCTGAACCTGCCCGATCTGGCAGAGGACACCCGCGCCGTTCTGCAGGTCTCTTATCCGAACTACCTGCTCCATCGCAAGGAATTCTATCGCCAGCAGGCCGGCGACAAGCCGGACTACAAACTGCCGGACATGGGCGCCCCGCCGGCCGTCGGCAAGAAATCGGCCAATGGCGACGGCTCCTCCAGCAAGCAGGATAGCGCTAACGGCTGACACGCTAAGCTCGGCACGTAAAAAAGGCCGCGCCGGTTATCCCGCGCGGCCTTTTTTTGGCCTGATCGGCGCTCGCGTCTACAGGTCGCCGTAGACCGCGGTAATCGGATAGCGGCGGTCGCGGCCGAAGGCGCGATGGGTCACCTTCGGCCCGGGGGCCGCCTGGCGGCGCTTGTATTCATTACGCCGGATCAACCCCGCGGCCTGGCGCACGTCGTCTTCGGCAAAGCCGCGCGCGACGATATCCTCGATCGAGGCACCGTCCTCGACATAGGCCTCGATGATCGGATCGAGCACATCGTATTCCGGCAGCGTGTCGGTATCGGCCTGATCGTCGCGCAGCTCGGCCGAGGGCGGGCGCGTGATCACGCGCGCCGGGATGACTTCGCCGCGGGTGTTGCGGAATTTCGCCAACCGGTAGACCCAGGTCTTGTAGACATCCTTGAGCGGTGCGAACCCGCCGCACATGTCGCCGTACAGCGTGGCATAGCCGACCGCCATCTCCGACTTGTTGCCGGTGGCCAGCACGACATGCCCGAACTTGTTCGACATCGACATCAACAACGCGCCGCGGATGCGCGACTGCAGATTCTCCTCCGCGGTGTCGGCCGCCCGATCGCCGAAGATGGGGCCGAGCGTTTCCAGCAGCGCGGCAAATCCCGGCTCGATCGGCACTTCGTCGTAGCGGGCGCCCATGCGCTCGGCCTGGTCGGCGGCATCCACATTGCTGATGTCGGCGGTATAGCGCGACGGCATCGACACGGCCCAGACCCGATCGCCACCCAGCGCATCGGCGGCCACGGCCAGCGCAAGTGCCGAATCGATGCCGCCGGAGGAACCGATCAACGCGCCGGGAAAACCGTTGCGATCGACATAATCGCGCGTCGCACGCACCAGCGCATCGTAGATCAAGGCTTCGGAGCTCGGCAGCTCGGCAATCTCGCCGCGGGCGTTGACCGGCGACCAATCGACGCCGAACACACCGGCCTCGAAGGCCGGCGCGCGCGCGATGATCCGCCCTTGGGCATCAACTGCGCAGGAGCGCCCGTCGAAAACCAGTTCGTCCTGGCCGCCGACGCTGTTGATATAACAGATCGCCAGACCGTTGGCCTGCGCCCGCCGGGCCAGCAACGTCTCGCGCTCGCTCTGTTTGTCGACATGAAATGGCGAGGCATTGAGATTGACCAGAATGTCGGCGCCGGCTGCCGCGGCTTGCGCCGTCGGGCCTTCTTCCCAGAGATCCTCGCAGATCGTTACGCCGACCCGATGGCCGGCCAGGTCAAACACACAGGCGGCATCGCCGGGCTCGTAGTGACGACGATCATCGAACACGCCGTAATTCGGCAGACACTGCTTGCGATAATTCCCGATGCGTTCACCGTCACGCACCACCAGCGCCGCGTTGTAAATCGCACCGTCCACATACTCGGGATACCCGATCACGACGGTAATGCCCGAAAGCTCACGGGTCAGCCGCTCGATCGCGGCGTCGATCGCCGCCGGCAGCCCGCGGCGCAGCAGCAGATCGTCCGGCGGATAACCGAGCAGCGCCAGCTCGGGCGTGACCACGATATCCGCCCCGTCGCGATCGCGCGCGGTCTCGGCGGCCTCGATGATCTGGCGGGCATTGCCGTCGATGTCCCCGACCCATACATTGAGCTGGGCCATGGCCACGCGTAGCGAAGAATCGCTCATTGTCAGTCCTCTATCCCTCGGTGGGTTCGGGGACGGCATCCCCGCTGTCGCCGGCATGTTTGGGCAGATTGTCCGCGATATCAAGCACGCGCTGGTTGTAGAACAGGTGCGCGACCGGTTTCACCGCATCGGGCAGGCGCCCGCCGGCGGCGTCGCGAAAGCGTTCGTTGGGGATTACGATCTCCCCGCGCCGGTTGCGCCCGTGCATCAATCGGCCGCAGTGGGAGCAGTGGTAGCGCCACATGCGCCGGCCGGCCAACCGATGCCCGATCAGCGTCGCATCGTCCGAGACCGTGCGTTTGACCGATTCATTGGGCCAGGCGCTGGCCGACAGGAGTTCCACCCCGTAGAGCTTGCGACAGCTCTCACAGTGGCAGAACGTGCTGCGGCTCGGTGCGCCGCGCGCAACGAGGCGGGTCGCACCGCAGTCGCAGGATAATTCGTAGACGGTCGCCAAGGAAAAAGCTCCGTATGGGCATCGGACCGCGCAGGTCTGGGGCCCACCGGCGCGGCGTCGCCCCGGCACAATACCGGGCCCGCCGATCCGTACCGAAATAACAGGCCGCATATTCTACCGATCACTGCATGCCGTGGGTGCAACAGCATGTCGGGCGTTACCCGTCGATCGCTTAGTTTTTTTAAGACATTTGTCCGCAGATCGACGCAGATAAACGCAGATGCGGTTTAATTTTCGTGGCATGGATGATCCGAGACGCTAATCGGCGACCGAGCCGGCCGGAACCGATAGGTGGAAAATTCATCAACGACCGAAGCTTGCAAGGGCTATCGCGCCCGCGACCGATCCGGCGCTCTCACTGATCAACCGCGATCTGCGTGCATCTGCGTCGATCTGCGGACCGTTTCGTGTTCTTGGCGGAACGAAGCCCGGCAAAGTCGTGTAAGTCGGATAATCCGACATGGACGCAAATCCGCGAGTGGGGTGCGGTCGGCCTGTAGATCGTCGTCGAAGAAATCTGGTCCGCGAATGACGCCAATGGCGGTCCGGAATTCTCGAAATGGCTGGTCTGGGGCGCGGTTGGGCCTGGTGATTTTGTTCCTTTAAAAAGACTATCCGCAGATCAACGCAGATGCACGCAGATGCGGTCTTGCTTTCGTGGCGTAGACGACTCGAGGCGCGAACCAAAGAGTTGAGCTGATCTGAACTCATATATTCGAAGATTTCGTCAATGAACGGAGCGCAGGACATACTTGGCGCCCTTGAGCGATCCGGCGCGCCCAACGACCAACCGCCATCTGCGTGCATCTGCGTTGATCTGCGTTGATCTGCGGACAAGTCCCGGAGAACAGAGCTCGAATACCGATGGTGCCCCGATTCAATAGAGTCTCTAAGCCAGTTCGCCGCCATTGGCGTCATTCGCGTTCATTTGCGGACTGACCTTTTCGATAAGCCACCGCGCTGTATCGAACGCACAAAAAAGCCGGCACCGCAGCATGCGATGCCGGCTCGATAGAGGCGGAAGCGCCCGGGCGATCAGCCCAGTACTTCGGCCATCTTGGTGCCGATTTCGGCGGTGGAGCGCACGGTGGCGACACCGGCGGCTTCGAGTGCGGCGAACTTGTCGTCGGCCGTGCCCTTGCCGCCCGAGATGATTGCACCCGCATGGCCCATGCGCTTGCCGGGGGGCGCGGTCACACCCGCGATATAAGCCACAACCGGCTTTTTCATGTGGTGCTTGATGAACTCGGCCGCCTCTTCCTCGGCAGTGCCGCCGATTTCGCCGACCATGACCACGCCTTCAGTCTGCGGGTCGTTCTCGAACATTTCGAGCACGTCGGTGAAGTCGAGGCCGTGGATCGGATCGCCGCCGATGCCGACACAGGTCGACTGGCCGAGCCCGTTGTGGGTGGTCTGGAAGACAGCCTCGTAGGTCAGCGTGCCGGAGCGGGAGACGATGCCGATCTTGCCCTTCTGATGAATATGCGCCGGCATGATGCCGATCTTGCACTCGCCCGGGGTGATCACGCCGGGACAGTTGGGGCCGATCAGCACGGATTCGGAATCATCCAGCACGGCGCGGGCACGCAGCATGTCCAGCACCGGGATATGCTCGGTGATGCAGATAATGGTCTTGATGCCGGCGGCCTCGGCCTCGAGGATGGCATCGGCGGCAAACGGCGCCGGCACGTAGATCATCGTGGCGTTGGCGCCGGTTTCGCGAACCGCCTCGGCGCAGGTGTCGAACACCGGCAGATCGAGATGGGTCTCGCCGCCGCGGCCGGGCGTGACGCCGCCCACGATGTTCGTGCCGTACTCGATGCACTGTTTGGAGTGGAAGGTGCCCTGGCTGCCGGTGAAGCCCTGGACGATCAGCTTGGTGTCGGAATTGACGAGAATGCTCATGTCTTAAAATCCTGCTCGGTAAATCCTGGGACGATCGATGACGGGCCGGGGCCTAGCCGCGGGCCTCGGCGACCACCTTCTTGGCCGCGTCGGTCAGGTCCTGCGCGGCGATGAGGTCGTAGTCGGATTCGTCCAGCAGCTTGCGGCCTTCCTCGGCGTTGGTGCCTTCCAGGCGCACGACCACCGGTACGTTGATGCCGACGTCCTTGGCCGCGGTAATGATGCCTTCGGCGATCAGGTCGCAACGCACGATGCCGCCGAAGATATTGACCAGAATGGCCTTGACGCCTTCACCGGCGGTGATCAGCTTGAACGCCTCGGTGACGCGCTCAGTGGTGGCGCCGCCGCCGACGTCCAGGAAGTTGGCCGGCTCGCCGCCGTGCAGCTTGACCAGGTCCATGGTGCCCATGGCCAGGCCGGCGCCGTTGACCATGCAGCCGATGTTGCCGTCGAGCTGGATGTAGTTGAGATCGTGCTCGGCGGCCTGGGCCTCGCGCTCGTTTTCCTGGGTGATGTCGCGCATGTCGGCAAACTCTTTATGCCGAAACAGCGCGTTGTCGTCGAAATTCAGCTTGCCGTCGAGCGCGACCAGGCCGCCATCGCCGGTGGTGACCAGCGGGTTGATCTCGACCAGCGAGGCGTCAGTCTCCATGAACATGTCGTACAGGCCCTTCATGACCTTGACGAACTCGCCGACCTGCTTCTTGTCCAGCCCGAGGAAGAAACCGAGCTGACGTCCCTGGTAGGCCTGGAAGCCGGCCGCCGGGTGGATGGCGATCTGGGTGATCTTCTCCGGCGTGGATTCGGCGACTTCCTCGATGTCCATGCCGCCTTCCGGCGAGGCGATGAAGGTCACGCGGCGCGTCGCGCGATCGACCAACACCGAAAGATACAGTTCGTTCTGGATATCGGCCGGCTTTTCCACGTAGACCGCATTGATCGGCAGTGCCACGCCGCCGGACTGGTGCGTGGTCAGGCTCGAGCCGATCATCTCGGACGCGACCTTCCTGACCTCGTCCACGCTGTCGACCAGCTTCACGCCGCCGGCCTTGCCGCGCCCGCCGGCATGGACCTGGGCCTTCACCACCCAGCGTTCGCCGCCGAGTTCCTTGGCCACCGACACGGCTTCATCGGCCGAGCGGGCGACCTTGCCCTCGCCGGCCGGCACGCCGAAGCGTGCGAAGATTTCCTTGGCCTGATATTCGTGAACGTTCATGGGATCGCCTCGATTGCAAACAAACTGAAAAACGTAAGAAAGCGGCGCGCATTGTCGCGTCTTGCGGCACCGATCACAACTTGGCCCCGACATACGGCGCGGGTTCATCGCCGTTCACCCCGGCCATGAATTGCTCGTGACCGGCGCACGGCTTGGGTATGCTGCACGGGTGGGGACGACAACAACGCCAAGGTCATGGCCCGCCTGATTCTGATTCTATGCGCCATCGGCGCCGTCTGGCTCGTGCTGCGTCGCGCGCTGCCGCGCCGTCCGGTGGATGATAAGGCCGACAAGCGCGCCGCGTTCACGCCGACCGTGCGTTGCCATGTTTGCGGCGCTTACCTCGATCGGCGCCTGGCTCGTCACGATAGCCGGGGCTATTGCTGCCAGAGCCACGACGAAAGCGCATGAATCGGGACGCTCGGCGCGCGCACGTCGTGCATACGGGCACGACCTGGCGGTCCGCGGTCACCTTGTCGTTCTATCGCAGCGCGATCGCCTTCGGGCTGGTCGCCACCCTCAGCGCCGGCAATGGCCACGGCCTGTTCGCGCCCGATTTTCCCAGCCTGTTCCGCGCCGTCTGCCTGACCTATCTGGCACTGGCGGTATGTCTGGCCGGGGCCGCGCTGGTGCACTGGCCCCGGCTGGCGGTGCACCTGTTCGTCCAGATCCTGGTGGATGTGGTGATGATCGTGCTGGCGAGCTTCAGCGGCAACGGCGCCTCGGGCGGGCTGGCGATGCTGCTGCTGGCACCGTTGGCCGCCGCCGGCATTCTGCTGCCGTCGCGCCTGTCCGGACTGCTGGCCGCGCTCGCGGCGCTGGGCTTGATCGGCCAGGAGATTCTGCGGCACTGGCAGCTCGCCGACGCCCCTACCGATTTCGTTCAAGCCGGCATTCTCGGGGCGTTGTACTTCGCCACCGCCTTCATGGCCTACGGCCTGGCCCGCCGCATCCGGGTCAGCGATGCATCGGCGGCCAGCCATGCCAGCCAGGCGCGCGACATGGCCGAATTGAACCGGCGCATCATCGATCGCATGCAGACCGGCGCCATCGTCGTCGACGCCGACGACCGGATTCAGATTCTCAACCACGCCGCGTTGGAACTGCTCGACTACTCCGACGCCGAATCGCCCCCGGCAACGCTTACCGACCTGCCGCCGACCTTGACCCAAACACTCGCCACCTGGCGCAGTCGGCATGCCGTCCCGCCGCTGATCGAGGTGGCCGGGCGTCCGTTGCAGCCGCAGTTCTCGGCGCTGGGGGGCGACGAGACGCCGACCCTGATCTTTCTCGACGATGCGCGGCGCGCCAGCGAGCAGGCACAGCAGATGAAGCTGATGTCGCTCGGACGGCTGACCGCGAGCATCGCCCACGAGATCCGCAATCCCCTCGGCGCAATCAGTCACGCCGAGCAGCTGCTGGCCGAATCACCGAGACTGGGCGCGGACGACCGCCGGCTGCTGGCCATGATCCATCGCCATTGTCAGC
The DNA here is from genome assembly GCF_052044135.1 of Salinisphaera sp. RV14. Lineage (NCBI taxonomy): Bacteria > Pseudomonadati > Pseudomonadota > Gammaproteobacteria > Salinisphaerales > Salinisphaeraceae > Salinisphaera > Salinisphaera sp. RV14. Next base: position 136,229 of record NZ_JBQDYF010000002.1, on the reverse strand, counting down.
GCATCGACCGCATCATCTCGGACGTGCTGGGTCTGGCCCGGCGCTCCGCGCAACAGCCGCGCATCCTGGAACTGGCCGCCTGGGTGCCCGAGATGGTCGCCGATTATCGCGAGACCCGCGACGACCCGCCGCAGTTTTCGCAACTGGGCGACTGGCCATTCCACCGCATACGTTTCGATCCGAGTCAGTTGCGCCAGGTCCTGTTCAGTCTGTGGGACAACAGCAACCGGCATGCGCGGCGTGATCGCGCGCCCCGGATCGAGCTTCACGCGCATATCGATGCCAACCGCAACCTGGTGCTGGATATCGTCGATGACGGGCCCGGTATCGCCCCCGATCTGCTGGATCGCATCCTCGAACCGTTCTTCACCACCGCGGCCGACGGCACCGGCCTCGGGTTGCACATCGCGCGTGAACTCTGCGAGGCCAACGGCGCCCGTCTCATCCCAATGAACCACGCGCGCGGGGCCTGCTTTCGTATATTGTTGCCGCGCACGATTGACGAGGACCCGAATTCATGAACGCCGCAGTCCAGAGCGCCGCACGCGCCCTGATCGTCGACGACGAGGCCGACATCCGCGAGCTTCTGGAAATCACGCTCGGCCGGATGGGCATCGAGACCGTGGCGGCCGCCGATCTCACCACGGCCCGGCGCCGGTTCGACGACCAACACTTCGATCTGTGTCTGACCGACATGCGCCTGCCGGACGGCGAAGGCATCGACTTGGTCCGACACATCAATGACCGGGCCAAGAGCTGCCCGGTGGCCGTGATCACCGCCTACGGCAGCGCCGAGGCGGCCGTGGCCAGCCTCAAGGCGGGCGCCTTCGATTTCGTCTCCAAGCCGATCGATGTCGCCGGGCTGCGGGCCCTGGTTGCCCAGGCGCTCAAGCTGGCCGGGCTCGAGCACGACGCCCCGCCCCACCCCTCGCTGGATGTGTCGCCCCGGCTGGTGGGTCAGACCGAGGCGATGGCGCGCCTGCGCGAGACCATCGCCAAGCTGGCACGCAGCCAGGCGCCGGTCTATATCACCGGCGAATCCGGTACCGGCAAGGAACTGGTGGCGCGCATGATCCATGCCGAGGGCCCGCGCGTGAGCGGCGCGTTCGTGCCGGTGAACTGCGGCGCGATCCCGGCGGCGTTGATGGAATCGGAATTCTTCGGCTACCTGCGCGGCGCGTTCACGGGCGCGACACGCGACACGCCGGGGCTGTTCGCGCGGGCGGACGGCGGCACGCTGTTTCTCGACGAGATCGCCGATCTGCCGCTGGCGATGCAGGTCAAGCTGCTGCGCGCGATCCAGGAGCGCTCGATCCGGCCGGTGGGCGCGACCATGGAAACAGCGGTCGACGTTCGTGTCGTGAGTGCCAGCCATCGCGATCTGTCGATCGAGGTGGCGCGCGGTCGTTTTCGCGAGGATCTGTACTACCGGCTGAATGTCATCGAGGTGAAGGTGCCGCCGCTGCGCGAGCGTACGGAGGACATTCCGGCACTTTCCGACCGCATCCTCGCCGGCCTGGCACGCAAGATGCGGCTCGACCGCACGCCCCGGCTGACCGACGAGGCGCTCGCTGCGCTGATGCGCTACAACTTTCCCGGCAATATCCGGGAGCTGGAAAACATTCTGGAACGCGCCGTGACCCTGGCCGAATCGCCACTGATCGAGCGCGAGTACCTGCGGCTGCACTCACCGCTGGCCGATGCCGTGGCCTCGAATCCGGCCGACATGGCGCCCGACGAATCCGTCGACCTGGAAAGCCAGCTCGAGGCCCTGGAGCGCGAGCGCATTCAAAGCGCGCTGGAGGCCTGCCGTTACAACAAGACCAAGGCCGCGCAGCGGCTGGGTATCACGTTCCGGGCACTGCGCTATCGCCTGGCCAAACTGGGCATGGAATAGCCGGGCCATACCCGGCGGCGAAGAGGCCTCATGGCAGAAACACGCACCGAAAACCATACGTTCTTCTGGATCGGCACCGACCGCAACGGCACCCGGGTCAAGGGCCAGACCGAGGGCCCGAACGAGGCCATGGTGCGCGCCACCCTGCGCCGCCAGAACATCAACCCGCTGCGCGTACGCAAGCAGACGAAACTGTTCGGCATCGGCGGCAAGCGCAAGAAGAAGATCAAGGCCGGCGATATCGCGATTCTCTCGCGCCAGCTCGCCACCATGCTGGGCGCCGGGGTGCCGTTGGTGCAGTCGCTGGACATCGTGGCCAAGGGCGCCTCGAATCCGAGCCTGGCCGAGCTCGTCAACGCCATCGGCGAGGACATCGAATCGGGGCTGCCGCTGGCCGAGGCGCTATCCCGTCATCCGCGTTACTTCGACGAGCTGTTCGTGAACCTGGTCGCGGCCGGCGAGCGCTCCGGCACGCTCGAGGATCTGCTCGACAAGATCGCCACCTACAAGGAAAAGACCGAGGCGATCAAGACCAAGGTACGCAAGGCCCTGTTCTATCCGACGGCGGTGATCATCGTAGCCATTATCGTCATGGGCATTCTGCTGTATTTCGTGGTACCGCAGTTCCAGTCGCTGTTTCGCGGCTTCGGCGCGGACCTGCCGGCGTTTACGCTGATGGTGATCGGGTTGTCGGAAACCGTGCAGCATTGGTGGTGGCTGATTCTCGCCGTCGTGTTCGGCGCCGGCTACGGTTTCGTGACCGCGCGCCGGCGATCGCGACGATTCCGGCGCGCACTCGATCGCGTGCTGCTGCGTGCGCCCGTGGTCGGTCCGATCGTCGACAACGCCGCCGTCGCCCGCTTTTCGCGCACACTGGCCACGATGTTCGCGGCGGGCGTACCGCTGGTGGAGGCACTGGATTCGGTCGCCCGTGCCGCGGGCAACGTGGCCTTCGAGGAAGCGATCCACCAGATGCGCGGGCAGGTGGAATCCGGCCAGCGCCTGGAGCTCGCCATGGCGAACACTGGCCGGTTCCCGAGCATGGCGCATCAGATGATCAAGATCGGCGAAGAGGCCGGCGCCCTGGATGCCATGTGCGGCCGCGTCGCCGATTTCTACGAGTCGGAGGTGGATGCCCAGGTGGACGGTCTGTCGTCCCTGCTCGAGCCGATGATCATGGCGGTCATCGGCGTGCTGGTGGGCGGGCTCGTGATTGCCATGTATCTGCCCATCTTCAAGCTCGGGTCGGTGGTCTGATGGGCCTGGCCGGCTTGCCGCCCGCGTTCGTCTATATCGCGGTCGCCGTTATCGGTCTGGTCGTCGGCAGCTTCCTCAACGTGGTGATTCGGCGCCTGCCGGCCATGATGGAAGCACGCTGGCGCCGCGACGCCGCGGACATCCTCGAACAGCCCGGACCCGAACCGCAGGCGGCGCGCTTCGACCTGGCGGTGCCGCGCTCGCATTGCCCGCGCTGCCAAACGTCGATTCGGGCCGCGCACAACCTGCCTGTCGTCAGCTATCTCATGCTGCGCGGGCGTTGTGCGGCCTGTGGCGCGCGGATTTCGTTGCAGTATCCGGCCATCGAGACGGCCGCGGCGCTGCTGGCCGTGCTCGCGGTCGCGCGCTTCGGCGCGACCGCCTGGGGCGGCTGCATGGTCGCCGTGTCCTGGACACTGCTGACCCTGGCCGCGATCGATTTCCGCACCCAGCTGCTGCCGGATGCGATCACCCTGCCGCTGCTCTGGGCGGGCCTGCTGGTCAGCGTGGTGCAGCTGGCGCCAACCGCACCCGGGCCGACCGATGCCATCGTCGGCGCGGCAGCCGGCTACGGGGTGCTGTGGGCGGTGTTCCAGGGGTTCCGGCTGGCCACGGGCAAGATCGGCATGGGCCACGGCGACTTCAAACTCGCGGCCGCGCTCGGCGCATGGCTGGGCTGGGCGCAACTGCCGCTCGCCCTGCTGGCCGCGTCGCTGGGCGGCGCGCTGGTCGGCGGCGCGCTGATCGCCTCGGGACGGCTGCCGCGGGGCGCCGCCATGCCGTTCGGCCCGTGGCTCGCATTCGGCGGCTGGCTGGCACTGGTCGCAGGCGATACAATCCTGCACGCCTATTTGACGTTTTCGGGATTGCGCTAGTGCCTGTGTTCGACGCTAACGGTCATCGGCGACAGATTGATGACAAAACGGCCGCCGGCCGCAACTTCGTTCGAACCGCTCGTGGAGACCGGGTATGAGTCGTAAACTTCGTGTCGGCCTGACCGGCGGCATTGCCAGCGGCAAATCCGTGGTGGCATCGGCCTTCGAACGCCTCGGCGTGACCATCATCGACGCCGATACCGTCGCCCGCGAAATCGTGGCGCCCGGGCAACCCGCGCTGGCAGAGATTGTGTCGCGATTCGGCGCGGATATCGTGGACGAGGCGGGCCGGCTCAAGCGGCATGCCCTGCGCCGCATCGTGTTCGACGACGACGACGCCCGCAGCGATCTCGAAGCCATCACCCATCCGCGCATTCGCAGCGAACTGACGCGCCAGAGCGATGCCGTGGATTCCGGTTATTGCATCCTCGTGGTGCCCCTGCTGGTCAAATCGCGCATGCTGGACCTGGTCGACCGCGTGCTCGTCATCGATGCCCCGGAGCCGGTGCAACTGGAACGCCTGAAGGGGCGCGACGAAATCGACGACAGCCTGGCGCGCAAGATGATCGCGGCGCAGGAATCGCGTACCGAGCGGCTGGAATACGCCGACGACGTGCTCATCAACACCGGGCCGCGCAAGGACATCGCCGACCTTGCCGCCGCCCTGCATGCCGGCTACCAGCGCCTGGCCCGCGGCGAGATCACCGACCTGCCGCCGCTGCACCTGCCGGGGTAGGCAGGCCTGCTGTCACCGGCGCGGTCCTGGTCGCGGCTTTGCGTGGCGGCCCCGGCGGCATAGACTTGTCGTCGACATTTGGACACGGGAGGCCCGCGTGACCGATGACGGCGTGCTCTGTTACGAACAACCGCTCAATGAACGGATACGCACCTTCCTGCGCATCGAGCACCTGACCGCCCGCCTGCGCCACCATCGCGCCGACGCGAGCGCCTGGGGCCGCCGTGCCACGCTGGATGCACTGCTCGATATCCTGAACGTCATGTCGCGTCACGATATCCGCGGCCAGGTGAGCAAGGAACTCGAACTGCGCCGCACGAACCTGTCCCAGCTGAGCGAGCGAGAGGACATCGACCAGAGCGCGCTCACCGGCATTCTGACGAAATTGGACACGATCGCGCGCGAGATGGCGCAGATTCCGCCGCAGTTCGCCTCCTATCAACTGCGCGACAACGAATTGCTCAACAGCCTCAACAACCGCCATGCCATCCCGGGCGGCACCTGTAGCTTCGATCTACCGGCCTATCATCACTGGCTGGCCCAGGACGACGAGGCCATCGATGACGATATTGCGCGCTGGTCCCAGCGCGTGGAACCGGTCGAGCGTGGCGTGCAATTGCTCTTGCGACTGTTGCGCGACAGCGCCGAGCCGACCGCCGAGGTCGCCGAGGGCGGCGTACTCGTGCACAACACCGCCACCGGCACGCAGATGATCCGCGTATTACTGGACGACCCGGGCGTATTTCCCGAGATCAGCGGCGGACGGCACCGGGCCACCGTGCGTTTCATGCGCTACCAGGACAGCCAGCTGCACTTGCGACAGACCGAGCACAGCGTCGCCTTCCGCATGGCCTGCTGTCGGTTTTAGGGGCTGCATATGCACGCGCCGTGTCGCCCCGCGCCCGTTGCAGCCGCGCCGCGTTGCCAATGGCGCGCTGACGCGGCGCTCGACACGCCTTGCCGGGCGCGCGTGCCTGCCCCGGGCGGTCACGGGCAACGCCGGGTTCCCATGGCCGGGTTTTGTTCGCTACGCTTTCCGTCATGACTACGAAACAACACGTTCCCTGCCCCCAGTGCGGCGAACCGGTCGACATGACGCCGCAGAATACCTACCGGCCGTTCTGTTCGCGTCGCTGCAAGCTCATCGATCTCGGGGACTGGCTCGACGAATCCAACCGGATTCCGGGCCGGGACGGCTCGGCCGATACGACATCGCTGCAACTGGCCGGTTACGGCCAGGACGAGCCCACGCATTGAAGGCATGCGCAAGCGCGGCGGCGGGAGCCTGGCGTAATAAATAGCCGGTCGCGCGGCGCTCAGGCGTCCGCAGCTCCTGGCCACAGCCCGCGGATGGCGGCAATGCCCTGCGCGTTGTGTGCCAGTGCATCGCCCTCATCGGCGATCTCCAGGCCGCCGAGCGCATACACGGGCAAGGCGCGGTCCTCGCGCTGGTTCTCAAACCCGGGCCAGCCCAGCGGCTCGGCCTGGCGATGCGTCGTGGTGACCGCGACCGGTGAGACGGTGGCAAAATCCGCGCCCGCCGCGATCGCGGCGTCGAGTTCCGAGGCATCATGGGCCGAGGCCGCGAACCAGAGCTCGCGTGCCACGGGCCGGCCCCGGGCGGCGGCGATGCGCGCCGCACTCCAGTGCAGACCGTCGGCACCGAGCGCGTTGACCATATCCGCATCGCGATCGAGCAACACCAGCGCGCCGTGGCGATGCGCACGCGCAATCACCGCGGCGGCCAGCCGCGCATAGCGCGTAGCCGACAGATCCGGATCGCGCAGGCGCAACAGCCGCGTTCCCCGCCGCAGCGCTTCGTCGAGCGCGGCGAACCAGGCATCGCGATCGGCGCCGGTCAGACGCGGCGTGATCAGATAATGCCGCGGCAGCGCCAGCGCGGCCAGGATGACATCCGTCGCCGGCAGCAGTTCGATCTCGTCGAGCGCGTCGCGCGCGACCCAGCGCACGCTCTGCCCCTCGCGTCCGCCCGGCTCGCCGGTCCAGGCATGGAGCCGCCACACATGCAGGCGGACCGGGCGTGGGCCGCGATCGTGGGCAAAACGAATCAGCGGCTCACCACGCAGATCGGTCACCCCGATCTCTTCGGCCAGCTCGCGGGCCAGGCAATCGAGTAGCGTCTCCCCGGCTTCGCGCTTACCGCCGGGGAACTCCCAGTAGCCGGCACCGGGGGTATCGGGCCGGCGTTGTGCGATCAGGACCCGGCCCTGCGCATCGACCAGCACACCGACCGCGATATCCAGTACATCGCGCGCTTGGGATGTCATCTCAGCTTCGATACTCGGCGTTGATGCGAACGTAGTCGTACGACAGATCCGACGTCCACACCGTGGCCGCAGCATCGCCCCGCCCGAGCCCGATGTGTACCGTGAACTCGGCCCGGCTCATCACCTCGGCGGCATCGGCTTCGCGATAGTCGGGCAGCGGCTGGCCGCCGGCCACGATGGCCACGTCGTCCAGCGCGATCGCCACACCGTCGATGGCCAGATCCGCGACCGGCGCCCGCCCCACGGCCGCCAGAATACGGCCCCAATTGGGATCGCCGGCGAATGCGGCCGTCTTGAACAACGGCGAATGCGCGACCGTGAACGCCACGGCGCGCGCTTCGTCCACGCTGTTCGCGCCATCGACTGCGAGCGTGATGAAGCGCGTGGCGCCCTCGGCATCGCGCACGATGGCACAGGCCAGTTCGGTCATGAGGTCGCGCAGCGCCTCGACGAAGGCAGCCCAGCCCGGCCGGCGACGATCGATCGCGACCCCGGCGCCCGTCGCGCACAGCATGGCCGCGTCATTGGTCGAGGTATCGCCGTCGACCGTGATGCTGTTGAACGATACCCCCACGGCTTCGCGCAGGGCGGCGTCAAGATCGGCCGCGGGCACCGCCGCATCGGTGGCGACAAACGCCAGCATGGTGGCCATGTCCGGCCGGATCATGCCGGAGCCCTTGGCGATACCGGTCAGGGTCACGGTGCCACCGTCGAGCACCCGCTGCCGGCTCGCCCCCTTGGGCACGGTGTCCGTGGTCATGATCGCGCGCGCGGCTGAGCGCCAGCCATCTTCGGTGGACGCCTCGGCGAGGCCGGTAATCAGCGGCTCGATGCGCGACATCGGCAGTCTCTGCCCGATCACGCCGGTCGAGAACGGCAATACCTGCTCGGCCGCCACGCCCAGCGAATCCGCCACGCGCTGGCAGCAGGCCAGCGCGTCGGCCTCGCCGGGACGCCCGGTGCCGGCATTGGCGTTACCGCTGTTGATCAGCAGCGCGCGCGGCGCCGTGGTGGCCATGTGCCGACGGGCCAGCACCACGGGAGCGGCCGCGAACACATTCCGCGTGAACACGCCGGCCACGGTCGCGCCCTCGTCGAGCACGAGCAGCGCCAGGTCGTCCCCGCCCGGCTTTTTGATGGCAGCGTCCGCGGTCGCCCAGCGCACGCCGGTAATCGGGGCCAGCGCCCCGGGCTCGGAGAGATTCACAGCCATGGTCAGCGCTCGCGGGTCAACAGTGGCGCGAAAAAACAGGGCGTGGCGTCATACATCGCGGCCATGACAGTGCTTGTATTTCTTGCCGGAGCCACACGGGCAGGCTTCGTTACGGCCGATCTTGCGACCGTCGCGAACGAAGGTATCCGGCCGCAATGGCTCGTCCTCGCCCGCCGCCGGGCCGGCGCCAGCCGGTTGGCCGGAACCCGGCAGGTTGGCCCGGGCTGCGGGCTCGCGCTCGATGTCTGGCGGCGCCGCGCTGCCCGCGGCCTGCGCCTGGGCGACGGCCTGCTCGGCGGCCGACGCGGCCTCTTCGTGCTGGAACTGCAGGTCCGCCATCTGACGCCGCCGGTCCTCGCGCGCTTCCTCGGTAATCTGGCTGTCGACGCGGCCGCGCGCAAGCACCGTCACGACCTCGTGCTTCAAGCGCGTGAGCATGTTGTTGAACATCTCGAACGCTTCGCGCTTGTACTCGTTCTTCGGGTCCTTCTGGGCATAACCGCGCAGATGGATGCCCTTGCGCAGGTAGTCCATCGCGGCCAGATGTTCGCGCCAGAGCGAATCGAGCACCTGGAGCACCACAGCCTTTTCGATCTGGGCCATGTTCTCCGCGCCCGCGGCCTCGCGCTTTTCTTCGTAGGCCACCTTGAGGCGCTCGCTGACGCGCTCACGCAGGCCTTCCTCGTCGAGATGATCGTCCTCGTCGAGCCATTTCTGGATCGGCAGTTCCGCGCCGAAATCACGCGTCACGGCGTGTTCGAGACCCTCGATGTCCCATTGCTCCTCGAGGCTGGCCGGTGGAATGTATTCCGAGATCGCCTCGTCGACCACATCCGCCCAGATATTCTCGACCAGGTCCGAGATGTCCTCGGCGTCCATGATCTCGTTGCGCTGCTCGTAGACGACCTGGCGCTGGTCGTTGGCCACGTTGTCGTATTCCAGCAGCTGCTTGCGGATATCGAAGTGATGACGCTCGACTTTCTGCTGTGCGTTCTCGATCGCCCGCGTCACCCACTTGTGCTCGATCGCCTCGCCCTCTTCGAGCCCGAGGTTCTGCAGCATGGAGCGCAGCCGCGGCGGCGTGAAGATGCGCATCAGGCTGTCTTCCAGCGACAGATAGAAGCGCGACGCACCCGGATCGCCCTGACGGCCGGAGCGGCCGCGCAGCTGGTTGTCGACGCGCCGCGATTCGTGCCGCTCGGAGCCGATGACGTACAGGCCGCCCGCCTCGATCACCGCGTCGTGCGTTTTCTGCCATTCGTCGCGCAGACGCTGGCGGCCGGCCTCGTCGTCTTCATCGAGGGCTTCGATGGCTTCCTCGATATTGCCGCCGAGCACGATATCGGTACCCCGGCCGGCCATGTTGGTGGCGATGGTCACCGCGCCCGGGCGCCCGGCCTGGGCGATGATCTCGGCCTCGCGCTCGTGCTGTTTGGCGTTCAATACCTCGTGCCGAATGCCGCGCTGCCTGAGCAATTGCGAGAGCACTTCCGAGGCATCGATCGAGGCCGTGCCCATCAATACCGGCTGGCCGCCCTGGCTGGCACGCTGGGCCTCGTCGGCGATCGCTTCGAACTTCTCGCGCCCGGTCATGTAGATCTGGTCCGGGCGATCCTTGCGCTGCAGCGGGCGGTTGGTCGGAATGACCACCACTTCCAGATCGTAGATCGACTGGAATTCGAACGCCTCGGTGTCGGCCGTGCCGGTCATGCCGGCGAGCTTGTCGTACAACCGGAAGAAATTCTGGAAGGTGATCGAGGCGAGGGTCTGGTTCTCCTTCTGGATCGGCACACCTTCCTTGGCCTCGATCGCCTGGTGCAGGCCGTCCGACCAGCGCCGGCCGGGCATGGTCCGCCCGGTAAACTCATCGACGATGACCACTTCATCGTCGGCGACGATGTATTCGATGTTCTTGGTATACAGCGCGTGCGCCCGAAGGGCCGCATTCATGTGATGCATCAGGGCGACGTTGTTGGCGTCGTAGAGCGACTCGTCCTCGGCCAGCAGGCCGGCTTCGCGCATCAGGTTCTCGACCTTCTGGTGGCCCTCCTCGGTGAGATGAACCTGCTTGTTCTTCTCTTCCTTGGCATAGTCGCCGGGGCCATCCTCTTCTTCCTGCTCGGTGAGATGCTTGACCAGTTTGTCGACGCGCTGGGAAGTTTCCGGGTCGTCGTCGGTCGGGCCGGAAATGATCAACGGCGTGCGCGCTTCGTCGATCAGGATCGAGTCGACCTCGTCGATGATGCAGTAATTGAGCTTGCGCTGAACCCGGTCCTCCGGCGTGAAGGCCATGTTGTCGCGCAGGTAATCGAAGCCGAATTCGTTATTCGTGCCGTAGGTGATGTCGCAGGCGTAGGCGTCCCGCTTGGATTCGGTGTCCTGGCCCGAATAGATCACGCCGACGCTCAAGCCGAGGAAGCGATACAGCCGGCCCATCCACTCCGCGTCGCGCGAGGCCAGATAGTCGTTGACCGTGATGATGTGCACGCCCTTGCCCTCGAGCGCGTTCAGGTAAGTGGTCAGCGTGGCGACCAGCGTCTTGCCCTCGCCGGTCTTCATCTCCGCGATCTTGCCCTGGTGCAATACTTGACCGCCGACCAACTGCACGTCGAAATGACGCATGCCAAGCACACGCTTGGCGGCCTCGCGCACCACGGCGAACGCGTCCTCCAGCAGGTCGTCAAGGCTCGCGCCGTCTGCCAGCCGTTGGCGGAACGCCTCGGTCTTGGCCGCCAGCTGCTCGTCCGACACGCCCTCGAAGTCGGCCTCACGGGCATTGATGGCGTCGACGACCTTGCGCATGCGCTTGACGACGCGCTGGTTGCGACTGCCGATCAGTTTGGTCAGAAAATTGCTCATGAACCCTCGTGGTCTGGCCCGGCCGGCGGCCGACGGATTGTCGGCAAAAGACGGATGATAACGCAGCCGGTGCATCGCTTTAAGACACCCGCGGCACTCGCCGCACGGTCGTGCCCCGCGGAACGACGCCACGCCGCCCGCCTCGGCCGATCCGAACTGCTACGATTGGCGCTCAGCGCTCATTACAACATCAGGACATGGGGTCGGCTCCGCAATCAATCCAGTCCCTGCTGCACATCGCCGCCCCGGACGTGGCCGATATTCTCGGGCGGGCACGTTTTCTGGCGCGCATTCGCGCCGCGCTGCTCGAGATCCTGCCCGAAGCGGCCGCGCCGCACATACAAGTAGCGGCCTACGAGAGCCATCACCTGCGGCTACATGTCGCCAGCGCCGCCTGGGCGACGCGTCTTCGCTACATGGAACAACAGCTCGCACGCGCGCTCGCTCAGCGCATGCAACTGCAGGTGAACGGAATCCGCATCAAGGTGCGTCCGGTCAATCTCGGGCCCTTCCGGCCCGTACAGCGCGCGCGTTATCTGTCGACCGAAACGCAGAGACACCTGAAACAGACCGCGGCCTATATCGACGACCACGCGCTGGCCGAGGCCTTGCGGCGACTGGCGGCGGCCGGGCGCAGCGAGCCGCCGGGCTGAAACCGCCCGCGCGCTGTCAGGCGCTGGCGCGAGCCGGCACCGTATCCAGACGCGCCGTCCCCTGATCCAGGCGGTACACCCGGTTCGAACGTTCGGTCAATGCCGTGCGGTGGGACACCGCCAGGACCGTGTAATCCTTGCCCAAATCCGCCAGCGTGGCGCTCACCGCCGCCTCGGTTTCCGGATCGAGCGCGCTGGTTGCCTCGTCGAGTATGAGCAGGCGGGGCTGATGCACCAGCGCACGGGCAATGACCACGCGTTGACGCTGACCGCCCGACAACCGCCCGCCGTGCTCGCCGACATTGGTGTGAATACCGTCGGCCAGAGCGCTGATGAAGCGCCAGGCACCGGCGCGCTTGAGTGCTTCGATGGCGGCCTCCTCGGACAGGCTCTCGTCGCCGACCACCACATTGCTGTAAATCGTATCGTGCAACAGAATCGTGTCCTGCGGCACATACCCGATCATCGAACGCCAGGCCTGGATGTCGATCTCGTCGATCGGCACCCCATCGATCAGAATCCGGCCCTCGCCGGAACGCAACAGCCCGATGATCAAATCGACCAGCGTGGTCTTGCCGGCACCGGAAAATCCGATCAGGGTGGTGAACTCGCCGGCCGGGATCTGCAGATTGATCTCGCTGAGAACCTGCTTGCCCTGGTAGCCGAAACCCACGTCCTCCAGCGTGATGCCCTGCTCCAGGCTCGGCTGACGGCTGCCGAACGGCATCTCCCGGGCCGCCTGGGCATTTTCGATCTGCTCGTACATGGCCCAGTAAAACGCCTCACGCGATGCCATCTTCTGGTATTCCTGCTGCACCTTGCTCAAACGCGTCAGCATGCGCGCGAGCACAATGGTGAGCACCATGATCTCGGACAGCTGCAACTTCCAGATCAGCAGCGAGGCCCCGACGCCGGTGACCAGGACCGCCCCGATCAGCAATTCCTGAAGTGCCTTGAGCGCCTCCTGGGCCATGACCCGTGTCCGCAGGGCGCTGTTCAGATCACGCGTCTGGCGCTCCAGCATGCGATCGATCTGGCCTTCTCTCGCCATCGACTTCAACGGCTTGAGCGAGGCCAGAGAATCGGTCAACAATGCCATCAGTTGCTGGAACGAATTCGTCTGGCGCGCGCCGGCATCGCGCGATATGGAAACCATGATCTTGAGCAGACCGAAGATAGCCGCGCCAATGAGCATGGCCAGCACAGCAACCTTCCAGTTGATCAGCAGCGCAACCAACAGGAACACGGCCGATTGCGAGGCGAGTGAGACCAGATTGGCCATGCTCTGAAAGGCGTCGGCACTGTTCGAGGCCTCGGTCGAAATCGTGTTCGACAGTCGACCGGTACGCTGGCTGAGAAAGTATTCCCAGCGCGAGGACGATAGCGCGCGCAGAAACTTCAACCGCCCCTCGGTAGCGATCGCAGCCACGGTATAGCCGACCTGCCGATAGGCCAGGAGGGTGAGGGCGGCCTTGAACAACAGACCCACCAGCACGATGGCGATCATGGCCGCAACGGTAGGGTTGATGGACAGCCAGTGGAGTCCCTGGCTGAGAAAATCCTGAGTCTTGCCGTTCACCATGTGCGACGAGTTGCCGGTGGCAATCGTCAGCACCGGCAGCAGGGTCGACAGGCTCAGACCTTCAGCAATGCTCGACACCACCAGACAGACCCAAACGATCAGGCACTGTCCCGGGTAGCGTTTGAAAAGGTCTTTGATTATTCGCACAAGGTTAAGCCTACCAACATAATATCTGTATTATACATACAAATTGCTCTATCACAGTATCCGTCACTTGTTCCTTGCAATTACCGCATAGTTTAACCCGGAAGACATGGCCTGCATTGAACCGCCGCGGCAATGCCGAAAACGCCAGCGCCTCGGAGCGCCGGCATATCGACTACAGGAGACTTCGTTCGCCGGAAACCCAGCAATGGCAATACGCATGGCGTCTGGGGCCAAAAAGTAAGCCAGCTGCCGTCCATGTTGAACGCGCCCGGAGCTGATCAACGAAAAATCCGGCGGCAAGCGAAACACGGGGCGCCAGCGGGGCACGGCCGACCGCGGACGGTCTCGCCCGCCGTCGTCGCGCCCGACTGCTTACGGTTCCAGGCAAAACGCGAGGCGTTGAATGGACGAAATCCGTTCGCTTTTCACGCGCGAGCGGCATGGTAATCCGGCGCCACTCCTTTTCCGCCCAACGACTTGCTGGCGGAACCGGGCACCTAACGACTCCGCAGATCCCGCCAGACCTGTCGTGCCTGCTGAACCGGGCTCGCCGGATTCCAACCCGCGCGCACGAGTTGGCCACGCAGGTAATCGAATTCGGACAACAGCGGGCCCAGGTCGGCCACCGCGGCACGCACCTGCGACCATCGATCGACGAACTCGGCATCGTCGAGGCGCAGTTCGTCGTTCGCCACCTTGTTCAGCAAGGTGTAGCCCTCGGCGGTCCAGCGGTTGACTTGCGGGTCGGCCCACAGGTCGTCGCGCGTGAAACGCGTGCTGGGCTTGTCCTGCTGCAGAAACCGGGTGGCGTACTCTTCCACGCCGGCACGCTCGGCCGCGCCCGTCGGCAATCCCAGATCGCGGGCAACCCGGGCGAGCTGGGCCTGCGGCGCGGCCATCATCCGGTCGAAGTCAACCACCGCGCACGGCCGCTCCATGACGGTCGCGAAATACGGAACGACGTTGACCAGCCACTCCAGGTCGGACCAGACCTGGCGACCGCGCTGCGGGTTGATCCGGGCGCGCGACCGCGCCACCGACAGCGGGTTGCGCAGCGCGACGAGATAGCGCACGTCCAGATCGAGTGCGTCGTGCACCTGCGCCCAGAAGGGCAGCGTGCGCAGGGTTCGCGCGTATTTATAGCCCCAGAGCGGCGTGGCGCCGAAGCGCGGCCGCCACAGTCCGGCCGCCTCGGCGACGAGCGATTGCAGCCCGGGCTCGTGCCATTCGGCCTCATCGATGAGGCGCAGGCTGTGGCCGCGAATACCGAGCCGCTGCTTGAGCTTCTTGGCAATCGCCAGACAGTCCAGGTCTTCGAAAAAACCAGTCGGATTCTTGCCGCTGCCCGCGCGCAGCTTATCGCCGAGATCGACGCCGAGCGCGGCCAGGCCGCGCGTGATCGCGCTGGTCCCGCTCCGACCGGCGCCCAGTACCACGACGACGGTGGAGCGCTGCGGATCGGGCGGCGGCGCTGCCGCGCCGGTGCCGTCACCGCGTTGTACCGGCTCAGACATCCCGACGCGCTTCCCCGGCCAGGCGCCCCTTCAGCCGCCGGATGCCGGCGCGCAGACGATCATTGATCACCACGATGAATACCTTGCGATACATGCCCTCGGGGCAAGTGATCTCGCGCACCCCGTGCCAGGAGCGTTCCTGGCGCTGGAACAGCAGGCTGTAGTTGCCGATGCTCTCGCCGGCGAACGCCTGGTCGAAATCCGAAAAATCCGGCGCCGACTTGCGGCTGAAGCGCCCGTGGTCATCGAGAATGACGGTATCGCCGCCCCATTCCGGTTTCCAGACACTCGGCGGGCTGAAATAGAAAATATGCGAGCCCAGCTTGCGCGTGGCATCGCAATGCGGCGACACGGAACTGCCCGTCGGGGCATAGTGCCAGTGGAAATTGAGCTTAAAACGGCCGCGACCGAACATGCGCTTGATAAACGCATGATATGCCTCGCTCTTCAGTTCCGCGACGAACTGATGCCAGGCCGGGTCGATATTCAGGCTTTCGTCGTATTCCAGCGCGTAGCGATCATGGGGCTTCTGCCCGTGCGAGCGTTTCACGCCGAAGCTGGGAACCATCTGGTCGACCGTCGGCAGGGTCTCGTACAGCTTGTCGTAGGCCGCGTCGGTCAACAGTGCCGCCGGATTGAGCCAGGGATAGGGATACGCGTTCCGGAACTCGCTGGTTTCGATCCGGGACAGTCGTTCGAAGTCGAGATATTGCATCACTTACACGCCAATTCGCGTCAGGGGGAAGAAAGAATAAGGCCACGTCCAGATGCGTTCAATTCGCGAACAGCGCCCGGATGCGAGCCACGGTAGCCGCCATGTCGTCCGGCACGGCGGCCGGGGTCGGGTTATCGACCAGACCGGCCTCCCTCAGCGTCGCATGAAAGGCGCCGAAATCGCGGCGAGGCTTCACCCAGCCCCAATACACCAGCCGTTGATGCCAGCGTGCGAGCGTGCCGGATCCACGCCTGACTTGTTTTTTCGCAGGCCATTCGAACAAACGCACGGGCCGACCGGTGGCCGCGGCCTCGGCCGGCAGCGAGGCGCTGTCGCCGGTGACGATGAAGCGATCCGCCAGCGCGAGGAACGCGCCGTATGGATTATCGGCATCGCGCGATTGCCAGCGATAGATTTCGGCCGGCACGTCAATCGCCGCCACCAGGGCCTCGGCCGCCGCGGCCGGGGTTCGCCGGCTGGTCGTGACCAGCAGACTGCCCCCCGCCTCGCGCGCCGCGGCATCGGCTTGCCGGCCAAGGCGCGCCGCGGTGGCGGCATCCAGCCTGTAGCTTGAGCTGTTGCCGCCGACCAGCACCGCGATCCAAGGGCGCGGCAACGCGGCCAGCCGGCCCTGCCAGCGATCGGCAGCCTCGGCCTGACGCTCGGGTGCCACCACGTTGAGCGGCAGCGTGTTGCGCTGCACGTTGGGCGCATCCGGCACACGGAACTGGGCCAGCGTGACCACCAGGTCGAAATGATGCAATGGCATCTGCGTATGCAGCAGATGCACGAGTTTCGTCCGCCCGCCCGATTGTTTCTTGATCCAGCGCGCGATCGGCGCCGAGCGGCGCGAAGCCGCGATGACCAGATCCGGCCATGGTGCGGCCAGCGTATCGGCGGCCCGATCAAGCGTACAGGCCCGGGCGCCGATGATCGGGTTGGGCAAATGATTGAGCCGGTTCCACGACAACTGGCGTGTCTCGTAGGGCCAGCCGAGCGCCTCGGCCAGCGCGATCATCTGGGCGTTCCCGCCGGCGCCCTCGCCGAGCAGCACCCAGACCCGTGGCAGCTCGGTGGCGTGCCCGCTAGCTGGCATGGACGGCCGCAATCGGCTCGGCCTCGACATCGACCGCTTGGCCGGCAGCATCCGGAAGTCGCAACATGGCGCGAATACGCTGGGCGAGCCATTGGGTCTCGTGCCAGGCCGACGGACGCCAGCACTCCAGCGCTTGATCAAGCATGCGCGCCACGCCATGGGCCACCAACGATTCGTGCAAGGCCGCCATATCACGCCGCGGCAGAAACACGCGCCGATCGACAAGACGCGCGCAGGCGTACTGCAACCCTTCCTGGGGCCGGCGCGAACCGCGCGCATTGAACCGATCGCGCTCGGCCTGGCGCACAACCCAGTCCGCCACACGCCGCCGTAGATTCGGCCGGGCATCGGGCAGTGGTGCGATATAGACCGGTTTGCCGGTGGCCACGGCCTCGGCAATCATCGATTCCGACTCGCCGGTCACAACCAGGATATCGGCCGCGGCCAGATACCCGATATAGGGATTCTCATCCTCGCCCGCGGGCTGCCAGGGCAGAAACTGCGCCGTCTCGTCCAGCCGGGCGCGTATCGCCTCGGCCGCTTCGCCCCGGGTGCGACGACTGGTCAGCACCGCCAACGCCCCGCCGGCCGCGGCCGTCTGCGACTGAATCCGTGCGGCGAGTGCGCCCGCCGTGGTGGCATCCAGCGCATGCTGCGCGTTATCGCCGCCGACCAGCCAGACCACCCGGGGCGTACGATCGGCGGGAAACAGGTCGGGCCAGCGCTCGCGCGCCGGCGCGAGTTGGTTCGCGGCCACCTTGTTCGGCGGCAGGATCGTTTCAATTTGACGCGGACTGGGCGGCACGCGGAAATGACGGCAGACCACCGCGATATCCTGGGTTTCGCCGACACGGCCGCCGCGGCGGCCCATGAGAACCAGCCGCGAGGCAGCCCGACTGCGCTTGCGCACGGCGCGGGCTGCCACCGCCGGCAACCAACCCGATGCCACGATCACGTCCGGCCACGGGGCCTTCAGGTCGCCCGGCCACCCCGGGCCACCCAGACCAACCGCGTCGCGCGCCATCGCCAGGCCGTGACGCAGCGGCGTCCGCACGATTTCCTTGCGCTCGACGCGCCAGCCCAGCGCTTCGGCCAGGCCCAGTGTCTGACTGCGATGCCCTGTCTTGTAGTGCAGCAGCGCCCATACCCGTGGCGTGGTCGACAGCAGCGCCCCGCCGGACCAGCGCCACACCTTCGGCGCACGCGCGAGGCGCGGCTTGCGTACGACCAGGCGCCAATGCCGGGTCGGGGCACGCCGGCCGGCCGCCTCGAGCTGCTGATACCACCAGAGCGGATCAGCCGGGGTGGCGCGCTGCGCGCTATCATCCAGGGCCACGGCAACAATCACCGCACGACGCGCCTGCGCGAACAACGAATCCAGCACCCACGCCACGTCCGGATCCGGGAGCTGCGCAAGCCCATCGGCGGCCACGACATCGACCGGCTCACGCGCCGCGCCGTCGGCCAGGCTTTCCGGCCGCGCCATGCGGGCAGGTATATCGCCAAGTGTGGTCAGGGTTTCGGGGCGATCGTATCCGTAGTACGCCATCGAGCCCGCCTCGGCATCCTCGATCAGGCGTTTGAAATCGGCCAGGCGCGCCGCGGAGGGACTCTCGAAGCGCCGCTGCGACGCCCGCGCGGCGAAATCCGGCGTGGGATGACGCGGGCCGAACACCTGGAAACCGGCGGCATCGGCTTCACGCTCGATGCTCGACCAGATCTCGCCGGCCGGGTTCGCGCGATAGACGAAGTCCTGCGGCGTCGGGCGCCAGGGCTGGCTATGGATGGTGGTGTAGTGCACCAGCCCGGACTCACCGGGCACGTACTCGGCGTCGCGCGCATTCCAGCTGTTATCCAGATCGCCCCACAAGCCGGCCTCGCGCATGCGTTTTTCCAGCTCGCGATTGCCGATCTTGCGGGCGGTGCTGCCATTCCACAGATCGATCATCTTCGCGCAGTCGATCAACATGACCGACGTATCGCGGTCGTTGATCGACAGCACGCCCGCCTGCTCCATGTCCAGATCGAACAAGTCGGCCGGGTCACGCAGATAGATCTGATCGGCGTCGTTATAGATCGCGCGCCCACGACCGCCGGCCAGCTCCGGGATCATGAAGCGATAGTTGGTGAAGCCCGTCAGCCAGAGCCGTCGCTCGAACCCGGCGAAATCCTTCATCAGATGGATTTCGTAGGTCCGCGACGGATCACGGACCCGCTCGACCGACCACACGAAGGCGCGCTCGGCACGAAACTGGACGGCCTCGGTGCCAAGAAAAATGCGCACGGCCGGTTTATCGCTGGGTGTGACGCCCGGCTTGGGCGGCAGCTTCAGACATAAAGGGCGGGTCTGAACGGATTCTGCGTGCCGCAGATCTCCCGCCAGGAACGTTTCAACCACCCGTTTGGTTCGAATCGCCACGCGCTCTACCTCTGCAATACCCGATTGTCGTATCTGTCACGGCCCGGCCGATCCGGCCGTGGCCTAAGCGTGCTGCTGCTCGACCGTCTCCGGCCAGCGCCGCCTGAGACAGAGCCACTGGTCCGGCTGCCGCGCGATCTTGCTTTCGAACAGCGCGTTGATCTGGCGACTCATGTCCAGCGCCTTGTCGTCGCGGCTGGCCTCGGGCTGGCTCGGCATGATCGGGGGGTGAATGTTCACACGAAACCGCCCGCCAGGCAGGCGTTCGGCCAGTATCGGCACCAAATCGCAATCAAAGCGCAACGCCAGTCGTGCCGGCGCGGTGTTGGTCATCGCCGGTTGCCCGAAGAACGACACCTCTTCACCGCTGTCCAGGCGGGTGTCGACGGTCATGCCGATCGACTCCCCCCGCGACAACGAGCGCATGAACATGCGCATCCCGCCATCACGCGAGACCAGCGGATTGGCAAAGGCCGCGCGCAGGCGATTCAGTGTGCGATCGACATAGGGGTTCTGTTCCGGGGCATAGATCACCGGGAGCGGGACGTCGTAATAACGCCCGATCAGCGGCGTCAGCTGCCACGGGCCGAAATGCGCCGTCACGAACACGCTCGGCCGGTCGCGGCGCGGCACGTGGGCGCCGGGCAGCACATTGAACTCGATCCGCTCATCGCGATCGCGCCACAACCGGTCGAGATTGGCCAGCTCGGCCATGGCCACGCCGACATTGGCAAACGACGCACGGGTGACCCGATCCAGCTCTTCGCCGCCGGCCTCCGGGAACACCACGCGCAGGTTGCGGCGCACCTTTTCGACCCGCGGCGACAGACGCCCGAAGCCTTCCCCGAGCACTGCGCCGAACGCAAACGCCGCTTTCAACGGCAGTACGCGCAACAGGCCGATGAGGCTTTTCAGCAACGCCGCCTCGCTCCACCACATCAAGCGCCGTCGCCATGTGCCGACTTCGTGACTACGCCGGCCCGAAAAATAGAATCGCGCCATGAATCATCCCCTCATCGATCGATTGCCTTTAGCGTCCGGATCGACGTGTGCTCCCCATCGATCTAGCCTGTGGCCGCCCGGTAGCGCGCTTCCCATGCCCGCTGGTTGGCCATGGCATCACGAAAATACGCGGTGCGCTTGAGCGCCGCGATCATGGCCCGCGACACGGCCCGGCCCGGCAGCCCCATGGGCCGCTCGATATCGAACAACAGGACAGCGCGCTCGCCGTCCGTCTTGTTCCAGACTTCATGCCGATAGGTGTCATCGAAAAAGAACATACCGCCTTCCTTCCAGTGGCAGTCTACGTCCTCAACCTGAATCAGACATGGCTCGGGCGAATCGGGCACCCGCAGCCCGATATGGCAGCGGACCAGCCCCTTGGTCACGCCACGATGACGCGGAATATGCTTGCCGGGCCCGAGGATCGAGAAGAAGGCATTCGACAGACCGGGAATCTGATCGAGTGCGGCCGATGTGGCGGGACACAGCTTGCGGCCGAACTCCATGCGCTCACCGAACCCATGCAGCCAGAATGTCTTCCACTGATCGTCGGTGGAGATGCGCGACTGATCCGGGCTGATTTCCTGGAAGCTGGGCAGCGCGTTGCGCCGCTCCAGCAGTTGATCCAGTTCGTCACGCATGGCCGTCCACTGCAGGCGTACGCCCTCGGCCCAGGGGAACAAGGCGTTGTCGAGCACCGGCTCGTCCGGGATTTTGGACTGGGCGGAAAGAAAATCCATCAGCGTGCCGCGGAACAGCTTCTTGCCGAAACGCTTGACGGCCTTGCGTCGAAATCCGGCGATACCGGACGAATCAGCACTCATAGGTTGCCTCGCTGTTGTAGTCGAAATGCGTGTTCAAGAATCGGCGCTCCGACCTCGCCCGGCCAGCACTCGACTGTAGACGGAAAAAGGTAGCAATCGCAGTATATTGGCCGCAAATACCAGGCCAGTCGGGCCGCGCCAGTAGCGCCGACGGGCGA
This sequence comes from Salinisphaera sp. RV14, assembly GCF_052044135.1. NCBI lineage: Bacteria > Pseudomonadati > Pseudomonadota > Gammaproteobacteria > Salinisphaerales > Salinisphaeraceae > Salinisphaera > Salinisphaera sp. RV14. Next base: position 114,994 of record NZ_JBQDYF010000002.1, on the reverse strand, counting down.
CGATGGCCGTTGCCATCCGGGCGCTGGCGATGGACAACGGCATGCGCATTCGACGCTTTTTCGAATCTGGCTTGGCCACGAACCCCGGTTCTAACAGTGTTACGTCGATGCCGCTATGACGCAGATCAATGGCGAGGCTTTCCATGAAGTTCGCCACGCCCGCCTTGGCCGCCGAGTACGCGGCCGCGGTCGGCAATCCGCGCATCGCCGCCAGGCTGCCCATGGCCACCAGATGCCCGCGCCCGGCGGTGAGCATATCGTCGAGCACCACGCCGACCGCGTTGGCCGTGCCCATCAAATTGAGCCGGACCGTATCTTCCACGGCCTGCGCGTCGTAGTGCCTCACCTGGGTCGAGGACCCGCCGCCGGCATTGGCAACCAGACGCGTGATCGGGCCGAACTCGGCCCGTACCCGATCCGCCGCCGCGGCCAGTGCCGCCCGGTCGGTCACGTCGGCGGTCACCGCCAGTGCACGCCCGCCCTCGGCGGCGATGCGTCCGACCAGTTCATCCAGTTCGGCCCGGCGACGCGCGAGAACGGCGACCGTATCGCCACGCCTCGCCAACTCCAGGGCCAGGGCGTAGCCAATCCCCTGCGAGGCGCCCGTTATCAGCGTCACCTCCGGACTCGCCGGACGTGGCCGGCTCATGGGCTACGGCGCCCGCTATCGGCGTGGAAAAACGGCGGGAAGGGGCGGCCCACGGACGCTTACACCGCCTTGGCCAGCGGCGCGCCGATATCCTTGAACGCCGCCACGATATGATCGATCTGCCCACGGCTGTGTGCCGCACTGAGGCTCGCCCGAATCAGGCATTTTCCGGCCGGGGTGGCCGGCGGCAGCATCAGGTTCACGTAAACGCCGCGATCCAGCAGACCCTGCCAGAAGCCGAGCGCGGTCGCGCGCGACTCGAATACCGCCGCCACCACCGGGCCCGGCGGTGCCGCGAGCGTGAAGCCGGCGCGTGACAAACCGCGATGCAGGCGATTGGCGTTGTCCCAGATGCGGTCGCGCAGATTGTTGTCGTCGCGCAGGCGCGTGAGCGCCGCGCGCACCGAGGCGATTACCGACGGCACCGGGGACGCCGTAAAGATATACGGGCGGCTGGCATAACGAATCATGTCGAGTTCCGGGTGCGGGCTCACACAGAACCCGCCGGCCGCGCCCAGGCTCTTGCTGAAGGTGCCGACCACGAAATCCACTTGATCCATCACACCGGCGGCCTCCACCACGCCGCGCCCGCGCTTGCCCACGATGCCCATGGAATGGGCCTCGTCGACCAGGATGGCCGCGCCATGCCTTTTGACCACCGCGACGATTTCGGCCAGCGGGGCCATGTCGCCGAGCATGCTGTAAATACCCTCGACCACCACCAGCGTATGCGCCGCCGCATCGCCGAGCCGCCCCAGCCGTTTGTCGAGATCGGCCGGGTCGTTGTGCTTGAACAACAGCGTTCGGGCGCCGCCGAGCTTGAGTCCGTCGTAGATGCTGGCGTGGCAATCGGCATCGAGCATCACGGTATCGCGCGGGCCAGCCAGGGCCGCCAGCATGCCGAGATTGGCCTGATAACCGGTGGAGAACACGACCGCGTGGCCCATGCCGTAGAACGCGGCGAGCTCCGCTTCAAGCGCAACATGGCCGTCATAGGAACCATTGGCCATGCGCGAGCCGGTGGTGCCGGTACCCTGGGACCGCACGGCAGCGACCGCCGCCTCGACGCAGTTGTCGTCGAAGGTCAGGCCGAGATAATTGTTGGTGCCGGCGAGAATCATGCGACGCCCGCGGATCACGCCCTCGCTGGCCGAAATGACGCGCTCGATCGGCACACCCAGGGGATCGATGCCCGAGGCCTCGATGTCGCGACGCACGCGGGCGATCGGCTCGAACTTGTCGAACAGACTCAGGCCGCCAGACTGTCGTTCATCGCTTTCACCAGGTCGTCCATCGTCTCGACGTCCGGCAGGAAGTTCATCGGAATCGAGGCGTCCAGCCGATCCTCGAGCTCCATCAGGACTTCCATCACCTGGACCGAGTCCAGCCCCAGGTCGTCCACCAGCCGGGTCTGGGGCTCGATCGTCGTACCCGCAGGCACGAAAGGCACGAGCAATTCGTTCAGATGGGCGTAGATTTCGTCGTAGCGGTTGCTCATCGTTTGATCCGTTGTCGGGCGAAGCGCCGGCCCAGTCGCAGGTTGCGGCCAGGCCCGCCGGCAGATCCAGTTGCGGTTGCCAGTCGATGACGCCGGCCAGCGAGGCATTGTCGGCCACCCAGTCGGCATGACGCAGCTCGCGCAGCTTGCCCGGCGTGAACATGGGCGCCTGCCCCGCAAGGCGCGCCCAACCACTGTTGAGCGCCGCCGTCGCCCGCAGCGCGCTCAGCGGCAATACCATGCGGCGGATCGGCGCGCCGCGCAGCCGCCCCGCGATGGCCACGATCTCGTCCCAGCTGTAGCCGCCGGCGTGGCCGTCGTGAATCTCGAAAATCCCGCTCGCGCGCGCGCCGCCATCGACCCAGGCCACGATCGCGGCGGCGAGATCATGCACGTGGATCAGCGAAACCCGGGCGTGCGGATTACCGGGAATCGGCGCGAAGCCCCGCCCCATGGCCTCGAACAACGGGGCCAGCTCACGATCGCCCGGCCCATAGACCGCCGGCGGGCGCAGCACGAAGGCCGGCGCCGGCGCATCGGATTCGGCCAGCAGGCACTCCATGGTGCGCTTGCTCAGCGCGTAGTGCGACAGCGCGGGCTCGCGCGCGGCAAGGGACGACAAGGCGAGCACAGGGCAGCCGGCCCGGTGCGCGGCCGCAAACAGGCGGGCACTACCGGTCACATTGACCTCGGCGAAATCCCGATGCGACACGCCGCGAACCTGGCCGGCGCAATGCACCAGCGCATCGACGCGGTATACCAACTCGGCCAACCGCCCCGGACTGCACAGATCGCCGCGCACCGGGATCGCGCCCATGGCACGGACCGCGCCGGCGGCCTCCGGCGAGCGCGCCAGCGCCTGGACCCGATGCCCGGCGGCGCGTAACGCGCCGACCGTGGCGCGACCGATAAAGCCGGTGGCCCCGGTGACTGCTACAACCGCCACGGGGGTCTAGCCGGCCTGTCGATCGCTTTCGACCACCGCCGCCTCGGCGGGCGAAACCGCCTGTCGACGCCGGAGTCGCTCAGCCAGCCGCTCGATGTAGTCACGACGCGCGCCGGCACGCGAAAGCTTGCCCGACGACGTTCGCGGCAGGGTATGCGGCTCGACCGCCTCGACCAGGCACTCGACGCCGCACTCGCGACGCATCAGTCCTTCCAGCCGTTTGATCAAGGCCTCACGGTCCGCCGGATCGCGCACCCGGCACTGGATGACCAGCACCGCGCCATCGCTGCCGGACTCGGACGGCGCCGCGAAGGCCAGTGCATCGCCCGGGCGCAGCTCGGGCTGGGATTCGGCCAGCCACTCGAGATCCTGCGGCCAGATGTTGCGGCCATTGACGATGATCAGATCCTTGGCACGACCGGTAATCACGATGCGGCGGCCGATGCGATAACCCAGGTCGCCGGTATTGAGCCAGCCGTCGTCCGAGAGCACGCGCGCGCTTTCCTCGGGCTGCTCGAAGTAGCCGGACATGACGCTCGGGCCGCGCACATGCACGGTGCCGACCTGGCGCTCACCGAGCGCCTCACCGGCGTCGCCACGAATCTCGAAGTCGTATTCAGGCAGGATTTCGCCGCATTCGACAAAACGCGCCGCCCGCTGATCGCTTGCCGACGAGGCCGGCACGGCGACTCCGGACTCAGCCAACGCCTCGGCGTCGACATGATCAACCGCCAATCCCCGGTCCAGCGGCGCAAAACTGATCGCCAGCGAGCACTCGGCCATGCCATAGCACGCCACGAACGCGCGACGATCGAACTTGGCGGGTGCCAGCGTATCGGCGAAGCGATCCAGCGAGTCCGGCCGGATCGTTTCCGCGCCGGCACCGGCAATCCGCCAGCTCGACAAGTCGAAATCGTCGGCATTGTGCCGGATGCGACGCGAGCACAGCTCATAGCCGAACGACGGGCTGAACGAAATCGTGCCGCGATTGCGGCTGATCAGCGACAACCACTGACGCGGACGCATCGCGAAGTCGCGCGTCGCCAGATAATCGACCGAGCGCTGCGAGGTCAGCGCGGCCAGCATGAAACCGACCAGCCCCATGTCGTGGTACAACGGCAGCCACGACACCAGCCGATCGTCGGCGCGCATCTGCACGCCCAGCTCCAGGATACTGGACAGATTCTGCATGACCTGGGCCTGGGAGATCACCACCCCGCGCGGAAACTGCGTGCTGCCCGAGGTGTATTGCAGGTAGGCCGTCCGCGTGGCGTCCGGTGCCGGCCATTCAGCCTGGGCCGGCGACAGCGTATCCAGGGAGTCGTAACTGCCGAGATACGACAACGTCATACCATCGGCAGCGGACTCGAGAAAACTCATGAACGCCTCGGGCGCCAGGGCCACGTCGGCATGACACCCCAGAAGCAGAGAACGCAGCTGGCGGATGTAGGCATCTCGACTGCCCAGGCCCACGATCACCGGCAGCGGCACGGGCACATAGCCGGCGTACTGGCAAGCGAAGAAACACACCATGAAACCGGGCACCGTATCCGCAACGAGCGCGACACGCGCGCCCTCGCCCAGATTGAGCGACATCAGTCGCTGCGCCGTGTCGCGCGCACGGCGGCGCAGATCGGCATAGCTGAGCACGTCGGACAATTCACCGCGACCGGTGTAGAAATTGAAACCCGTCTCGCCTTCGCCCGCATAGTCGAGCGCGTCTCCAAGCGAGGCGAAATCGCCCCGACGCATCGATAGCCACTGTTCCGTGGGCGTTGGCTTGATCATCGATTTACCTGTTTTCTGAACGAACGTGGGGCAACCCCAAACGTAAGTGGCGTTGTCATATCGCAAGCGTGGGACGGGACGGCCCACGTCGGCATCATGGCCGCCACCGACTGCCCGCCGACAAAATTCGACTGGCCGCCAGACTGGCTGACAGACACTCCAACCGACGCATTTATTGTCGAGAACCGCACCGGCACGCAGCCTGAACGGCCCGGCCCCCGATCGACCATTGTTGCACGTGCCATCAATCCTCAAATTTTACTGCAAATCGGCGGCTTTTGCACTAGGCACGTAGCGCCGACGAGCTTGTGAGCGGGTGGATGCGAGGGCACCGCGGGCTGCCGGGTCACCGACAACGGGGTTTACGCCGCTCGACTGCGCGCGGATGCTGCCAGAGCTGACATGAATTTTTCGTTAATATAGAAGTGCCGCGGCATTAATGCGGCACGGCCGGCGCGCCGCGACCGGGCGTGCATTGGTCGCCGGACATAATCCTGACGTATATTGCCCGCGCGAGACCGACCGGGACCCACTCATGGCAGTTAGCGAACAACCCTCCGCCGTCACCATCACGCCGATCGCGTCGACCCGCGATCTCAAGCGCTTCATACGCCTGCCGCACGCCATCTATGCCGATCGCAGGGAATGGCGCGCGCCACTGCATATCGAACGGCGCATGCATCTGTCGGCGAAGCACAACCCTGCGTTCGAGCACCTGGACTGGCAGGCCTGGCTGGCGTGGATCGACGGGCGGCCGGTCGGCCGCATCACCGCCCAGATCGATCCGTTGCGCGAACGCGAACACGGCGACCGGGTCGGCTACTTCGGCATGCTGGAGGCGATCGACGACCCCCGGGTGTTCGCCGGTCTGCTCGCGACCGCCGAAGCATGGCTGGCCGAGCGTGGCATGGAAGCCGTACACGGCCCTTTCAATCTGACCATCAACGATGAATGCGGCCTGCTCGTGGACGGCTTCGACACGCCCCCCATGATGATGATGGGACACGGTCGCGACTACTACGCGCCCCACGTGGAAGCCGAGGGGTACAGCAAGGCCGTGGACACGCTCGCCTACTGGGTCGACCTGGCCTTCGAGCACCCGAAGGCGATGCAGCGGCTGCTCGCGCGCTACCAGTCCCGCATGCGCATCCGGCCGATCGACCGCTCGCGCTATACCGAAGAGCTCGACACCCTGCGCGATATCTTCAACGACGCCTGGGCCAACAACTGGGGGTTCGTGCCGTTCACGGCGGCCGAATTCCGCGACATGGGCAATACGCTCAAACTGCTGATCGCCGACGACCTGGTGCAGATCGCCGAGGTGAACGGAACGCCGGCCGCCTTCATCGTCGGCCTGCCCAACCTCAACGAGGCCTCGCGCGATCTCGACGGGCGCCTGTCCCCGGTCGCGGTGGCGAAACTGCTGTGGCGGCTCAAGGTGCGGTTCCCGCAGACCTCCCGGGTGCCATTGATGGGCGTGCGCCAGGCCTACCAGGACGGCCCGCTCGGTGCCGCCCTGGCCTTCGGCGTGATCGCCGCCATGCAGGCCAGTCTGCGCAAGCACGGCGCCACCGGTTGTGAGCTGTCGTGGATTCTCGAGGACAACAAGGGCATGCGCGATATCATCGAGCGCCTGGGCGCCAGCGCCTACAAGACCTATCGGATCTACCGGAAGGCACTGTGACCGGGCCGGACGCGGATGCCCGCGGCTGGGTGGCCATCGTCCTCGCTGGCGACCGCGGCGCCGACGATCCCGTGGCCCGCGCCACCGGGGCCGGGTGCAAGGCAATGGCCGACGTGGCCGGCCGGCCATTGCTGGGCCGCGTACTCGATACGCTGGCGCGCTGCGACGACATCAGCGAATGCCGCGTGGTCGGCCCGGATACCGCCATCGTCGATGCCAATCCCGCATTGCGCGCGCTGATCGCCGCGGCCGATGCGCGCTGGATCGCGCCCGGGCCCTCCCCCGTGGCCAGCGCCATGGCCGCGCTCGACACCATTGCCGCCGGACGCCCGGTGCTCATCACCACGGCCGACCACGCGTTACTCACTCCCGGCATGGTCGCCGCCATGTGTCGACCGGATCGCGATCTCGATCTCGGCGTCGGCCTGGTGGACTACGCGCGCGTGCGGGCGGCCTATCCCGCCAGCCGGCGCACCGCGACCCGGCTGGGCCCGGATGCCTACTGCGGCTGCAACCTGTTCGCCGTATACCGCCCGGCCGGGCGCCGCCTGGTCGAACGCTGGCGCCGGGTCGAGAGCGAACGCAAGCATCCCGCGCGTATCGTCGCCGGCATGCTCGGCTGGGTCGCGCTGGCGCGCTATGCCGCGCGCGCACTGTCACTCGAGGCCGCCTTCAACAGGCTGTCGAAACGCCACGGCCTGAAGGCCGGGCCGGTACTGCTGGACGAGCCCAATGCCGCCGTCGACGTTGATTCAGTCGCCGACCTGCGCCAGGTCGAGGCGATTCTGCGCGCCGGCAACTGAGTCTTCGGCCGCGCCCGCGGCCAGCGCCCGCCGGCAACTAAGATAGACTAAGCGTTTTTACTGAACGTCGATCCGCCGATGGCCGAAACCGAAGGTCTGTCCGCGTCGTATCCGCAGCATGCGCCGCGGCGACTGGGCATCATCTACAACTCGCAGAGCGGTCGCCACCGGCGGCGCTGGGGGCGACATCCGGTGCCGACCGATGTCCCCGCCATCGAGGCCAAGCAACCCGACGAGATCGCGCGCGCGGTTACCGAGCTGGCCGCGCTCGGCGTCGATACACTGGCCGTGGCCGGCGGCGACGGCACCGTGCAGTGCGTGCTCAGCCATGTGTTGCTCGACGATCTTTTCGATACGCTGCCGGTACTCGCCCTCGTACCCACGGGCAGCACCAACATGACCGCCCGCGACGTGGGTTTCGTCGATGTGCGGCGCCGCGGCTGGCAGCCCCTGCTCGACTGGGCGGCCTCGGGCGGCCGGCAAAGCCGGGCCACGATCGCCGATCGCGCCGTGCTGCGCATCCAGGCCTCGGACAGCCAGCCCCCCGTATGCGGGATGTTTTTCGGTGTTGGCGCGGTGCACCACGCCGTTCAGTACACCCAGCAGAACCTGCATAGCAAAGGCCTTCGGGGCGAGGCCGGCCCGGGCCTGGCGTTCCTGCGTTTCCTCAAATCGGTGGCTCTGCAGGACCGCCGGCATTTCGCCCCGACCCGGATTCGCCTGGTCGACGACGCAGGCCGCACGGTGGACGATCCCACCTTGCTGATGGTGGCCTCGACCCTTGATCGGCTGGTCTTGAGTTTCCACCCGTTCTGGGGCCGCGAACAGGCCCCGATCGCCTGGACCACGATCAGCCAGAATGCCTCGCGTTTCCTGCTGCGCCTGCCTTTTGTCGCGCGTGGCTGGTCGCGCGGCTTCAAGGCTGCGGAAGGCGCCGGCTACGTCAGCCACAACAGCCACGAGCTCCGACTGGCGTTCGACGACGGATTCATCGTCGATGGCGAATTTTACCGCAGTCGCCCCGACGACGGCCCGGTCCGCTTGTCCGTGGCCGGCCATGTCCCCTTTCTGAGTCTTTGACCGCGCCATGGATCAACCGCTCGCCGATGCCGCCGCCCTCCAGGCCATAGCCGGCCCCTGCGAAAGCGGGCAGGCCGACGCGCTCCGGCCGCTGATCGAGGCAGTGCGACGGCGCCATCGACAAGCCGTGCGCGCGATCGTGTATTACGGCTCCTGCCTGCGCGGCGGCGACCCGACCGCGGGGCTGGTCGATTTCTATGTGGTGGTCGATCGCTACCGCGCGGCACACGCCAGTCGTGCTGCTGCCGCGGCCAACCGAATGCTGCCGCCGAATGTCTATTACCTGGAGTGCGGGACCGCAGCCGCGACGCTGCGCTGCAAGTACGCGGTGGTCACCCTCGACGATTTGCGCGACGGCGTCGCCCGCGGCTGGTTGTCGAGTCTGTGGGGCCGGTTCGCGCAACCCGTGGCCATCGTGTACGCCGCCAATGACGCCATCCGCCAGGCGGTGCGCGCCTGTTGCGGCCAGGCCGTGATCACCCTGCTCGACCAGAGCCTGCCGGCACTGACACCCCCCATGCTGCCCGCCCAAGCGTTTGGCGCCGCACTCGCGCTCAGTTACGGCGGCGAGTTGCGCACCGAGGGGGGCGAGCGCGGCTTGCGCATCGCCGAACACGATCGTCCCGAATACGCCCGCCGCCTGCTCATGGCACGCGACCATCTGGGGTTCGAGACCGAACAATGCGCGGACGGTCGTATTGCCTGGCGGCCAAGCGCCGCCCAGCGCCAGCACGCCCTTCGCGCCTGGCGGCTGCGGGCGCCGGCGGGACGCGCGGTTTCGGTCCTGCGGCTGGCCAAGGCCTGCTTCACCTTCGACAACGCAATCGACTACGCCGCCTGGAAACTGGAGCGACACACCGGGGTCGCGATCGAGGTCAGCCCGCGGCTGCGGCGCCACCCGCTCATCTATGCCTGGCCGATACTCTGGCGGCTGTATCGCGACGGCGTTTTGCGCTAACGCCGACTGGGCCGCTGCGCATCACGGCCTGTCGCCGTTTTCTCGCGTAAAGCGAGCACAACGCCCTCGCCGCCGCGCCCGGGCAGCCGGGCCTAGAGTCTCCCGCAAGCGCAACGATCGCGCCGCACCGACCAACCCGGCGCCGTGGCCAAAAAAAAGCCGGCGCAAGGCCGGCTCGATGGGTACAGCAAGTCAGACGCCGGGCGGCCGCTACGCCGCGGCGGCCGCGGTCGCCGGCCGCGCATTGATATAGGAGATCGGCAAGGCCGCGCTGTCCTCGAAGGTGATCACCTCCCAGGCATGTTCCTGCTCAAGCAGCGCACGAACCAGCTTGTTGTTCAGACCATGGCCTGACTTGTAGCCGGAGTAGCTGCCGATTAAACCACGGCCCAACAGATACAGATCACCGATGGCATCCAGGATCTTGTGCCGCACGAATTCATTGTCGTAGCGCAGGCCGTCCGCATTGAGCACGCGATAGTCGTCGAGCACGACGGCATTATCCATCGACCCGCCGCGCGCCAGATTGTTCGAGCGCAGATATTCAATATCGCGCATGAAACCGAAGGTACGCGCACGACTGACCTCGCGAACGAAGGACGTGGTCGAGAAGTCGACGGTCGCGGACTGCGTCTCCTCGGCGAAGGCCGGATGATCGAAGTCGATGGCGAAGCTCACCTTGAAGCCATCGAAGGGGTCGAACCGCGCCCACTTGTCGCCGTCGGTCACTTCCACTGGCCGTTTGACGCGGATGAAACGCTTCGCTGCGTCGAGCTCCTGAATACCAGCCGACTGGATCAAAAACACAAAAGGGCCAGCGCTGCCATCCATAATGGGCAGTTCGTCGGCCGACAATTCGACAATTGCATTATCGATACCGAGGCCCGCCATGGCCGATAATAGATGCTCGACCGTCTTGATGCGCACACCGTCGCCATTGACGAGCGTTGTCGCCAGGGTGGTATCACCCACGGCAAAAGCGCTGGCCGTCACGTCCACGGCGGGATCGAGATCGCTGCGCCGGAAGACGATGCCCTGATTCGCCTCGGCGGGGCGCAACGTCATATAGACCTTGCGGCCCGTATGCAGCCCAACGCCGGTGGCGCGGATCGGGTTCCTGAGCGTGCGCTGTCGAAGCATGAGCGTCTTCCCTGGCATTCGTCGGGCCGCGCCGGGGCGACCGTAACCTTTCCGTCACAATGAGTTGTTATCTTGCGCCGGAGTGTATGATCGGTGTATTAACTCCGACTTAATTCCGCCGTTTCAACGCAAGACCGCGCGCAAAGCCGGCCAATATAACACCCGGCGACGCACCGCCACCGACCGATCCTGTAGATCGGCGGCGGCGTCGCGGCAACGCAATGTCGGTCGTGCGGCGCCCGTCCGTCAGTCGGCCTGGTTGCGCAAGAACGCCGGCACGTCAAAGTAATCCATATCGACCGCCGTGCTTTCGCGGTTGCCCTGGCGCGGCGACTGCCGGATCACGGTCGGACGATCCAGGTCCTCGTAACGCATCTGCCCCGCCGCATCGCGTTTGATCGCCTGGGGCGCTTCGCGCTGTTCGAGCTGCTGCTGGCCCAGACCGGTGGCGACCACGGTGACCGTAATTTCGTCGCCGGCTTCCGGGTCCTCGGCCATGCCGATGATGACTTCGGCGTTGTCACCACCCATCTCGGCCACGACCTCGTTGACGATCTGAAACTCGTGAATACCGAGATTCTCGTCGCCGGTGACGTTGACCAGCAGCCCCTGGGCGCCATGCAGCGACAGATCATCCAGCAGCGGGCTGGCGAGCGCGGCCTCGGCGGCTTCACGGGCCCGATCCTCGCCCTTGGCCGAAGCCCGGCCCATCATCGCCATGCCCTGCACGCTCATGACCTTGCGCACGTCGGCGAAGTCGACGTTGAGCATGCCCGGGCGCGTGATCAGGTCGGAGATGCCCTGCACTGCGTTGTGCAACACGTTGTTGGCGGCCTGGAAGGCGTTCTTCAGCGTGATCGACTTGCCGAGCGCGGTCAGTAGCTTTTCGTTCGGAATCACGATCAGCGAATCCACGAAGCCGCCGAGTTCGTCGATACCGCGTTGCGCCACTTCCATGCGCTTGCCGCGTTCGAACGGAAATGGCTTGGTCACCACGGCCAGGGTGAGAATCCCCATCTCGCGGGCGATCTCGGCCACGACCGGGGCGGCGCCCGTGCCGGTGCCGCCGCCCATGCCGGCGGTGATGAACAACATGTCGGCGCCCTCGATGGATTCGCGAATGCGATCGCGATCCTCTTCGGCGGCTTGACGGCCGACGGCCGGATCCGCGCCCGCGCCCAGCCCGCGGGTGATGTTCATGCCCAGCTGGACGAGCACATCGGCGTCACAGCGTTCCAGATGCTGTGCATCGGTGTTGGCACAGATGAAATCGACACCCTTGATGCCGCCGGCGACCATCTGGTTGACGGTGTTGCCACCACCGCCACCGACGCCGATAACCTTGATGACTGCTTGTGTATTGGCCTGATCCGCGAACTCAAATACTTCTGGCATGTTGCACCTCTTGCGTTGCCCTGCTTTTCCTTGCGGAAAACCGTTTGCATCCCTCGCGCCCCGAACGATAGCCCCGGAAACCGTGTCCTAGAAATTGCCCTGGAACCAAGCCTTCATGCGCTCCCAGACCTGGGCAAAACTGTTGTCCTGCGCCGGCACATGCATGCCACCCTTGGATTGTGTGCGATGACCGAATTCCAGCAGACCCACGCCGGTGGCATGGATCGGATTGCGCACCACGTCGGACAGGCCCCGCACCTTCTGCGGCGTGCCCAGGCGCACTGACATGTGGAAGACCTCTTCGGCCAGATCGGTCAGCCCTTCCATCTTGGAGGAGCCGCCGGTGATCACGACGCCGCCGGCCAGCAGATCCTCGAAGCCGGACCGTACCAACTCCTTGTGAATCAGCATGAACAACTCTTCGTAGCGCGGCTTGATCACCTCGGCCAGGGTGTAGCGCGACAGCCGCCGTGGCGGGCGCTCGCCGACACTCGGCACTTCGATGGCGTCGTCGTCGGTGATCAGTTCCGGCAGCGCACAGCCATAGCGGATCTTGATCTGCTCGGCATGCTGGGTCGGCGTGCGTAACGCCACGGCGATATCGTTGGTGACCTGGTCGCCGGCAATCGGAATCACCGCCGTATGCCGGATCGAGCCGTTGACGAAAACGGCGATATCGGACGTGCCGCCGCCGATATCCACCAGCGCCACGCCGAGATCCTTTTCGTCGTCGGTGAGCACCGCATACGACGAAGCCAGTTGCTCCAGCGACAGCTTGGACACCTCCAGACCACAGCGCGCCACGCATTTCTGGATGTTGTGGGCGGAGGTCACCGCGCCGGTGACGATATGCACCTTGGCCTCGAGCCGCACCCCGGACATGCCGACCGGCTCCTGGATGCCTTCGTTGTCGTCGACCGCGAATTCCTGGGGCAGTACGTGCAGAATCTTCTGATCGGCCGGAATGGCGACCGCGCAGGCGGCATCGATCACGCGCTCGATGTCGGACTCGGTGACTTCCTTGTTGCGGACCGCGACAATGCCGTGCGAGTTCAGCGAGCGCACATGCGCGCCCGAGATGCCGCAGTGCACCGACTGGATACGGCAGCCCGCCATCAGCTCGGCTTCCTCGACGGCACGCCGGATCGAGTCCGTGGTCGACTCGATATTGACCACCATCCCCTTCTTCATGCCCTTGGACGGCGCGGTGCCCAGGCCGATGATCTCGATTTCGCCGTTGTTGGACTCGGCAACGATGCATGCGACCTTGGACGTGCCGATATCCAGACCGACGATGAGATTCTGTTCAGGCCGTTTGCTCATCCGACTGACTCCTCATGACTCGCCGAAGCGGTCTCGTGGCGACTGCCGCCCACGGCAAAACCGTCGCTGTAACGCAGATCGACGTAACCGGCGCCGGCCAGCGCGTGGCGCGCCTGCGGACGCGCAAGCGCGAAGCGAACGAAACGCTGCATGCGCGCCGCCAGCTGATCGCGGCCCAGCCGAAGCTCGAGCCCATCGTCGAGTCGAGCCTGCCAGTCACCGCTCGCCTTCAACTCAAGCGACGCAAGATGTACACCATGACCGGCGAGGATACCGGATAGATGGCGATATTGTGCATAGACTTTAGCGCTGTCCTTCGCCGGCCCGTTCAGCTGGATCAACCCCGGCGGACGTGTATCCGGCGTGAACACTTGGCCGTCGGCGGCCAGTACGCTCTTGTCCCCCCAGGCCGCGACCGCCCTGTGATCGGCGACATGCACCACCACGCCATCGGGCCAATGGCGTGAGACGCGCACATCGGTCAGCCATGGCCGGCTCGCGATGCGCGCCTTGAGCGCTGCGGTGTCGACATCGAAGAACGACGCCTTGAGGTAAGGCGCGGCCATCCGGGCGATCTGCTGGTCCGAAACATGCGCCGATTTGCCGCTGATATACAGCCGGCGCGGCCCCGCGTTGTCGGGCTTGATGCCCTGCCAGGTACAGGCGGCCACCCCCAGCAGCACAATGGCGCCGAGGGCACCGTCGCGCAGACGCCGTGCATTGATCCATTTCATGTCCGTCCTCCCCGATCATTGTTCTGACCGAGCACGTCAAACGCTGTCGCCACGCGCGCAGCGGCCGCCGGCTGCCTGTGCAGACCGCTGCCGCGCGCGCTCATTGATTCCCCCCCCGGCCGCGGGCGACCAGGCGCTGAGCCACGGCGCCGATATCGCCGGCGCCGAGCGTCAACACCACATCGCCTTCGGCGACCACGCCGTCCAGCACCGTCGGCAAGGCCTGCACGTCGTCGACGAACACCGGATCGACCCGCCCGCGGGCACGCACCGCGCGCGCCAGCGCCCGGCCATCGGCACCGGTAATCGCGGTTTCGCCGGCCGGGTAGACCTCGCACAGAACGAGCACGTCGAGATCCGCCAGCACCTGGGCGAAGTCCTCGAAAAGGTCGCGGGTGCGGGTATAGCGATGCGGCTGGAAAACCACGACCAGACGGCGATCCGGCCAGGCCGTGCGGGCGGCGGCGATGGTCGAGGACAGCTCGCGCGGATGATGACCGTAGTCGTCGACCAACAGCGCCGACTTGCCGCCGAAATCGATCTCGCCGCGTACCTCGCAGCGTCGGCCGATGCCGGCAAATTTCGACAGACTGGCGCCGATCGAGGCCATGTCCACCCCGAGTTCGTGGGCCACGGCCGCTGCCGCCAATGCGTTGAGCACGTTGTGGCGGCCGGGCAGATTCAGATGCACGTCGAGACCCTCGTCGCCGTTGTGGCGCAGCGTGAAACGCGTGCCCGTGCCGTCGAAGCGCAGGTTCTCGGCGCGGAAATCGGCCGCCTGATCGATGCCGTAGGTGGTAATCGGGCGGCCGACATCCGGCAGGATCTGGCGCACGACCGGATCGTCAACACACAGCACCGCCAGACCGTAGAACGGCAGGTGGTGCAGGAACTCGACGAAGGTGTCGGTGAGCTTCGCGAAGTCGCCGCCGTAGGTTTCCAGATGATCGGCGTCGATATTGGTCACGATCGCCATCATCGGCGTGAGAAACAGAAACGACGCATCCGACTCATCGGCCTCGGCGACCAGATACGGGCCCTCGCCCAGACGCGCGTTCGAGCCCGCACCCAGCACCTTGCCGCCGACGATGAAGGTGGGGTCGAGATGACCGTCGGCCAGCAGCGAGGCCACCAGGCTGGTGGTCGTGGTCTTGCCATGCGTGCCGGCGACCGCGATGCCGTAACGAAAGCGCATCAGCTCGGCCAGCATCTCGGCGCGCCGCACCACCGGCACCAGCCGGTCGTGCGCGGCCACCACTTCCGGGTTGTCCTGCGCCACCGCGGTCGACACCACAACCACATCGGCCCGGGCCACGTTGTCGGCACTGTGGCCGAGATAAATCGTGGCCCCGAGCGCGGCCAGCGACTGCGTCGTCGCGCTGTCCTTCACATCGCTGCCGGTGACGCCGTAGCCGAGATTGATCAGCACACGTGCGATGCCGGCCATGCCCACGCCGCCGATCCCCACCATGTGCACCGTGCGCACACGACGCATCGGGCGGTGCATGAGCGGCTCGAAGCCGTGATGGATTGCGGGTCCGTCCAGCGCCATCACGCGACCTCCAGCGTCTGGTAACAGGCATCGACGATGTCATTCGTCGACTCGCGCCAGGCCACTGCCCGGGCGGCCTCGGCCCGGGTCAGCAAGGCCGCGCGATCGGGCATGAGTTCGGCCAGCTCCCGTGCCAGCCGCTCGGCGCTCAGTTCGCCCTGATCCACCAGCCGTGCCGCGCCGGCCGTGACCAGGTACTGGCCGTTGGCCCGCTGGTGATCGTCGACTGCATGCGGATACGGCACCAGCAGGGCGCCCACGCCGGCGGCGGCCAGTTCCGCCACGGTGAGCGCGCCGGAACGACAGACCACCAGATCGGCCCAGCCGTAGGCTTCGGCCATATCGTCGATGAACGCTTCCACGCGCCCGGGCACGCCGTGTTCGGCGTAGGCGGCCTCGGCGGCGTCCAGCGTACGCCCGGCCTGATGCCAGACCTGCGGCCGCTGCGCCTGGTCCAGCCGTGCCAGCGCCGCCGGCACGCGCTCGTTGATCGCCAACGCCCCGCCGCTGCCGCCGAGCACCAGCAATCTTATCGGGCCCCGGCGCTCGGCCCAGCGGGCCGCCGGCGCGGGCAGCGCGAGAATATCGGCGCGTACCGGATTGCCCACCGTTCGCGGCCGGCGTGCGGCGTCGAACGTCTCCGGGAACGCCTGCAGCACCGTCTGCGCCAGCCGCGCCAGCACGCGATTGGTCAGCCCGGCGGCGGCATTCTGTTCGTGGATGAGCAGCGGCGTGCCGGTCATGCGCGCCATCAGGCCGCCCGGGCCCGAGGCGAAACCGCCCATGCCGACGACCAGCGCCGGCCGCACGGCCTTGAGCACGCGCCGGGCCTGCCACAGGGCCCGCGCCATGCTCGTGGGCGCGGCCAGCAGCGTGGTGAGCTGCTTGCCGCGCAGGCCGCCGACGTCGATGGTATGCAGCGTCAGTCCCTCGGCCGGCACCAGACGGGCCTCGATGCCGGACGAGGTGCCCAGCCACGACACCGTCGCGCCACGGGCGATCAGCGCGCGCGCCACGGCCAGCGCCGGGAACACGTGGCCGCCGGTGCCACCGGCCATGATCAGTACATGCGGACTGGACACGTTCATCGGCCCCGCTCCCGCACCGCCGCGGCGCTTTCCAGGTCCACGCGCAGGATCAACGCACACAGCGTGCACATCATCACCAGCGACGATCCGCCATAGCTCATCAGCGGCAGCGTGAGGCCCTTGGTCGGCAACAGCCCCATGTTGACGGCCATGTTCACGAACGCCTGCAACGACAGCCAGCCCGACAGGCCATAGGCGAGAAAGCCGCCGAAGAACTGGCCCACGTCGATCGCGCGTCGCGCCACCACAAAGCCGCGCCAGACCACGATCGAGAACAGGCCGACCAGCACCAGCGCCCCCAACAGACCGAACTCCTCGGCATAAATCGCGAACAGGAAATCGGTATGGGTTTCCGGTAGATACGACAGTTTCTGTACCGAGTTGCCGAGGCCCACGCCGAACAGGTGCCCGCGCCCGATGGCAATCAGCGATTGCGTGAGCTGGAAACCGCTGGCGAACGGATGGGCCCAGGGGTCGGAAAAGCTCACCAGTCGCTCCATCCGATACGGCGACGAAAACACCACCGCGGCCAGCGCCACCGCCGCGCCCGTACCCAGCACGGCCAGATGGAACAGGCGGGCGCCGGCCACGAACAGAATGATGCCGGCCACGGCCACCAGGATGGCCCCGGCGCCGAAATCCGGCTCGAGCAGCATCAGGAAGCAGGCGATGACCAGGAACACCATCGGCCGGAACAGCCCGGCCCAGGTGCGGGCCAGATCCATCTGCCGCCGCGAAGCATAGCCCGCGATATAGAGAACGAGGCACAGGCGCGCCGGCTCCGAGACCTGCATCGCCACCGGCCCCAGATGGAGCCAGCGCTGGGCGCCGTTGACCGAATGACCGATACCGGGAATCAGCACGATCACCAGCATCGCCAGGCCCGCGCCCAGCAGGGTGAAAGTATTCGCGGCCAGCACCCGGGTCGGGATGTGCAGGGCCACGAATGCGACGATCAACCCGATCAGGGCATAGATCGTCTGGCGATAGAAGAAATACATCGGGTCGCCGGACAGGCGGTCGGCGACGGCGACCGAGGATGAGCCGACCATCACCAGACCAAGGCAGGCGATGACGATCAGCGTCGACAGCAGCCACACATCGGGCCGGACCCGGGGCAGATAAGCGGCGGCGAGGAGATTCTTCATGCCGCAAGCTCCCGGACGGCTGCCGTGAAGGCCTCGCCCCGCGCCTGATAGTTGTCGAATTGATCAAAGCTCGCGCAGCCGGGCGACAACAGCACGACATCGCCGTCCTCGGCGATCTCGGCGGCGCGGCGGACCGCGACCGCCAGCGTGTCGACGCGCTCGACCGGCACATGATCGGTCACCGCGGCGGCGATCAGGTCGGCGTCCTCACCGAAAACCAGTACCGCGCGCGCGCGCGCGCCAGCCGCGGGACCCAGAGCCGCGAAGTCGGCGCCCTTGCCCTGTCCCCCGGCGAGCAGCACCACCGGGCCGTCCATGCCGGTCAGCGAAGCGAGCATGGCGCCGAGATTGGTGCCCTTGGAATCGTTGACCCAGCGCACGCCGTTGATTTCCGCGACCAGCTGGCAGCGATGGGCCAGGCCCTCGAACTGCTGCAGCCCGTCGCGAATCGTGGCCGCATCGATGCCGAGCGCTTCGGCAAGCGCCCAGACCGCGGCGGCATTGGCCGCGTTGTGGCGCCCGGCCAGTTGCAGTCGACGCGCATCGAACCAGGGCGTGTTCCCGCGCGCCAGCCACAGGCCGTCGCCGGCATCGATTACCCGATAATCGGCCGTCTCACGGGTGCCGAAACGTACAACGCGGGCATCGTGGGTGTCCATGGCGGCCACCCGCGCGTCGTCGGCGTTGACCAGCGCGATCTCGGCCGCGCGAAAGATACGGGCCTTGAGTCCGGCGTAATGATCGAGGCTGCCGTGGCGGTCGATATGATCGGCGCTAACATTGAGCACGGTGGCGGCGACACAGCCCAGCCGCTCGGTCAGCTCGAGCTGGAAACTGGACAACTCCAGCACATAGAGATCGATATCCGCGGCCAGCAGATCGAGCGCCGGCGTGCCGAAATTGCCGCCGACAGCCACCCGGCGCCCGCTGGCGGCAGCGATTTCGCCGATCCAGGCCGTGACCGTGGATTTGCCATTGGAGCCCGTGATCGCCACCACCGGAGCATTGGCCGCGCGGGCGAACCACTCGATATCGCCGATGATTTCGTGACCGGCGGCGCGCGCCGCCGCGATCAGCGGCTCGCGCAGGTCGATACCCGGCGAGACCACGACATGGTCGACGCCCTCGAGCATGGCCGGATCCAGCCCGCCGGCCACGATGCCGATCGCCGGCCAGTCGCGGGCCAGCGCGTCGGCCGCCGGCGGCTTCTCGCGGCTGTCGACCACACGCACGCGCGCACCGGCGGCCGCGGCAAAGCGGGCCGCCGAGGCGCCGGTCGCGCCGCAGCCCACCACCAGCACCCGGGCATTCGCGAGTTGTGCTTTCCAGTCGTTCATCGGATTTTCAACGTCGACAGACCGATCAGCACCAGCACCAGGGTGATGATCCAGAACCGCACGATGATCTTGGGCTCGGCCCAGCCCTTGAGTTCGAAGTGATGATGCAGTGGCGCCATGCGGAACACGCGCCGGCCGGTCAGCTTGTAACCGGCGACCTGGATCATCACCGACAGCGTTTCGGCGACGAAGATCCCGCCCATCACGACAAGAATCAGCTCCTGGCGCACCACGACGGCCACCACGCCGAGGGCGGCGCCCAGCGCCAGCGCCCCCACATCGCCCATGAAGACCTGGGCCGGATAGGCGTTGAACCATAGAAAGCCCAGTCCGGCGCCGGCGATCGAGGTACAGAAGATCAACAGCTCGCCCGCGCCGTGGATATAGGTGAAACCGAGATAGCGCGAGAATTCGGCGTGTCCGGTGACATAGGCGAAGATGCCCAGCGCCGAGGCGACCAGCACGCAGGGCATGATGGCCAGCCCGTCGAGGCCATCCGTGAGGTTGACCGCATTGGACGAGCCCACGATCACCAGATAGGTCCAGATGATGTAGCCCGATCCCAGCGGAATGGCCACATTCTTGACCATCGGGATCAGCACGCTGGTCTCGGCGCCGGAGCCGGCCACCATGTACAGCCACAGCCCGGCGGTCAGGCCGATGACCGTCTGCGCGCCGTATTTCGCCCGCGCGGACAGGCCCTTGCTGTTGCCGAACTTGAGTTTCTTGTAATCGTCGACGAATCCGACCACGCCGAAGGCGGTGGTCACGAACATCACCAGCCACACCCAGCCGTCGGTCAGATCCGCCCAGAGCAGCGTGGAGACCAGTACCGCGGCCAATATGAGCGTACCGCCCATGGTGGGCGTGCCGGCCTTGACCAGATGACTCTGCGGCCCGTCGTCGCGCACGAACTGGCCGATCTGGTGGAAGGTCAGCTTGCGGATCAGGATCGGGCCGAACACGAAGCTGAAGATCATCGCCGTCAGCACGCCGAGAATGGCCCGGAAGGTCAGGAACTGGAACACACGAAAGCCCGAGAAGACAGGCTCCAGCAAATGCGCGAGGTACATCAGCATGACGCGCCCACCCTGGGTTCGCCGTCGGCCCGTAGCGCCGCGGCCACCCGGTCCATGCGGGCACTGCGCGAGCCCTTCACCAGCACGATCACGTCGTCGCCCCCGGCGGCGGCGAGCGCACCGCTCAGGGCGGCGTTCAGGCTGTCGTGATCGGGGTACCAGGCCGCGCCTTCGCCGAAGGCCGAAACCGTCAGCCGGCTGTGCTCGCCGGTGGCGAACAGGCGCTCGATGCCCGCTTCACGCGCGGCCACCCCGGCGTCGTGATGCGCCGACTCGGTGACGTCGCCCAGCTCCCCCATGTCGCCGAGCACGGCCCAGCGCGCCCCGCGCTGCTGACCGAGCCAGGACAACGCAGCCGCGAGCGACCCCGGATTGGCGTTATAGCTGTCGTCGACCAGACGCGCGCCGTGGGCGGCGGGCGTGATCGCCAGCCGCCCGGCGACCGCCGCCGTGCGGGCCAGGCCCGCCGCGATGGTCGCGCCATCGAGCCCGACCGCGACGGCCACGGCCGCCGCGGCCAGCGCGTTGGCCACATTGTGGCGTCCGGCCAGGGCCAGCGTGATCGGCGTGGCCGCGCCCGGGGTATGCAGGGTGAACCGGGCGCCGTCACCGGCCAGTTCGATGTCGTCGGCGTAGACGGTCGCGGCGCGCCCGGCATCCAGCGAGAAGGTCACGATGCGCCGGCCCTCGGCGAGTTCGCGCCACAGCCCGGCATAGTCGTCGTCGGCGTTGATCACCGCCGTGCCACCCTCCGGCAGCCGGATGAACAACTCCCCCTTGGCACGCGCGATGCCCGCGCGCGACCCGAAGCCTTCGAGATGCGCCCAGCCGGCGTTGGTGATCACCCCGACATCCGGACGCGCAACCGCCGCCAGCTGGCCGATCTCGCCGGGATGGTTGGCGCCCATCTCGATCACGGCCCGCTCGGCCGCGGCGTCCAGCCGCATCAGGGTCAGCGGCACGCCCAGGTGATTGTTCAGATTGCCATCGGTGGCCATGACCGGCCCGGCCACCGAGAAAATGGCCGAAATCATCTGCTTGACCGTGGTCTTGCCGTTCGAGCCGGTGACGCCCACCACCGGCCCGGCGAAACCGGCGCGGGCCAGGCGCGCAGCGCGCCCGAGCGCGTCCGTGACGTCGTCGACCACCAACTGCGAGACATCGGCCGCCACGGCATGATCCACCACGGCAGCAGCGGCGCCGGCGGCACCGGCGGCGGCAACAAAGTCATGGCCGTCGGCGTGTTGGCCGGCCAGAGCGAAGAACAGCGCGCCGCGGGTGATACGCCGGGTATCGATGCTGGCGCCGTCGAATACGGCGTCGTCACCGATCAAACGGGCGTCCAGCGCGAGCGCGAATTCGGACAGCCGGCCCTTCATGCCGCCTCCAGAGCGTGGCGGGCGGCCACGCGATCGTCGAAAGGAAGAGTGTCGTCGCCATACTGCTGGCTGGACTCATGGCCCTTGCCCGCAATCAGCACCACGTCGCCGGGTGCGGCCGCGGCGATCGCCGCGGCGATCGCGTCGCCGCGCGAATGCACGATGTCGTAGCGCGCGGCCGCAGTGACCGCCTCGGGAATCCCGTCGAGCACATCGGCCACGATCGCGGCCGGATCCTCGCTGCGCGGATTGTCGTCGGTAATCCAGAAGCGATCCGCGTGGCGTGCGGCGATCGCGCCCATCAGGCCGCGCTTGCCGCGATCGCGGTCGCCGCCGCAGCCGAAAACACACAGCAGCCGGCCTTCGACATGGGCCGAGAGCGCCGACAGCGCTGCCTCGAGCGCGCCGGGGGTGTGCGCATAATCGACGATCACCAACGGTTGCTCGTCGGTCACGTCGATGCGTTCCATGCGGCCCGGCACGGTGGGTACCGCGGCCAGCGCCTCGACGGCCTCGACCAGCGACACGTCGCGAACGAGCAACACGGCCAGCGTGGCGGCCAGGTTCCAGGCGTTGAATGTCCCGACCAGCGGGCTGGCCAGCGTCGCGCCGCCGAGATGCGTGGCGAAATCGACCACCAGGCCGTCGGCGCGGGCCGCCACGCGTTCGATGCGGACGAAGCGGGCATGCTCGGTCACGCCGGCACCCTGCCCATAGGCGATATGCAGCACGCCATCACGCCCGCGCGCCAGCCACTCGCGCCCGGTGGCATCGTCGGCGTTGAGTACGGCCGCTTTCAGATCCGGACTGTCGAACAGGCGCCGTTTGGCTGCCACATAGGCCGCCTGGTCGCCGTGATAATCCAGGTGGTCGCGCCCGATCTGGGTCAGCACGGCCACGTCGAAGACTATCGCGTCGGTGCGCCGTTGCGCGAGCGCGTGCGACGACACCTCCATCGCCGCGGCGCTGTAATCGGCCGCGACCATGCGGGCCAGCCAGCGCTGCAGGCGCGCGGCGTCGGGGGTGGTGTGGGTGGCCGCGGCGAGGTCGTCCATCGCGCCGAAACCCAGCGTGCCGAGATAACCGCAGCCGACCCCGAGCGCGTCGAGTGCTCGGGCGATCAGCCAGGCGCAGGAGGTCTTGCCGTCGGTGCCGGTCACGCCGGCCACGAACAAGCCAGCGGACGGGTCGGCATACAGGCGGGCCGCAATCGCGCCGACATGTCGCGACAGATCGGGCACCGTCACCACCGGCAACGCATCGCCGAGCGTTACGCCGGCGGCGGGCTCGACCAGCATGGCCACGGCGCCGGCCTGTGCCGCCGCGCGGGCATGCGTCGCGCCGTGGCCACAGGCGCCGGCACAGGCGGCGAATAGCGCGCCCGGCGCGACCTGACGGCTGTCGAGCACCAGATCGTTGACCTCGACATCGGGCACGTCCGCCACCGCGAAACCGGCCAGCAAGCGCGGCAGATTCGCGCTGACTTGGATATCGGCCAGCACGCTAGCCTCCCGCCGTCGATGAGTCGGCGGCTGCCGTGAGCACGCCCGGCTTGTCGGGTGGCACATGCAGGATGCGCAGTGCGCTCTGCATGACCCGGGAGAACACGGGCGCGGCGACGGTGCCGCCATAGTAGGAGCCCTTGGTCGGGTTATCCACCACCACCAGCGTGACCAGCCGGGGGTGCTTGGCCGGGGCCATGCCCACGAACAACGCGCGGTGCTGATTGTGATGGTAACCGTCGTCGCTGGTCTTGCGCGCGGTACCGGTCTTGCCGGCCACGGTGTAGCCGGGAATCTTGGCCCGCTCGGCGGTGCCCTGCGGGCTGATCACACCGCGCAGCAACTGGCGCATGGTCGCAGCCGTGGACGGCTTGATCGCCTGCTGCGGCGGCGGGTGCATGTCCGCTCCCTTGCCGAGAATCAACCGCAGGCTGCGCAGCTTGCCCTTGTCGGCAATCGCCCCGTACGCCCGGACCAGCTGCAGCGGGGTGACCGCGAAGCCGTAACCGTAGGAGGCGGTCGCGGTGTCGACCTTGTCCCATTTGTAGTAGGGGCGCAGTACGCCGAAGCGTTCACCCGGGAAACCGCTGCCCGTGGTTTCACCGAAGCCGAAGTTGCGAAAATCCTGCCACACGGCCTTCGCCCCCATCTTCAGGGCGACGTGCGCGGCCCCCACGTTGGACGATTTCTGCAGGATCTTGGCGAAATCCTCGTCGCCGTAATTGAGTTCGTCCTTGACTGTGAGCCGGCCGACCATGAACCAGCCCTTGGTATGGATGATGCTCGACGTGGTGTAGAGCCCCTTGTCGAGCGCGCCCGAGAGTACGATCGCCTTGGCCGTCGAGCCCGGCTCCATCACGTCGGTGGCGGCCCGCAGGCGCATGCCGGCCTGATTGATCGTGGCGCGGTCGTTCGGGTTGAAGCTCGGGTAGGAGGCCACCGCCAGCAGCTGGCCGTTATCCGGGTTCAGCATGACCACGGTGCCGTCGTCGGCCTTGTGGCTGATCACCGCCTCCTTGATGTCGCGATAAGCCAGGTACTGCAGCCGCGAATCGATCGTCAACTTGAGATCATGACCGGGATGGGGCGCCTTGAACTCGTCCAGGTCGTCGACCACGCGGCCCAGGCCGTCCTTGATCACCTTGCGCTCGCCGGGCGAACCCGACAGAAAGCTGTTGCGCGCCAGTTCCAGGCCCGATTGCCCCTTGCCGTCGATATTGGTCAGCCCCACCAGCTGGGCGGCGGCCTCGCCGGCCGGGTAATAGCGCTTGTATTCGCGCTGCAGGAAAATGCCCGGCGCCCCCACCGCCATCACCCGGTGCGCATCGTAGGGCGACAACTGACGCTTGAGATACAGGAACTGGCGGCTCTTGTGCTGCTGCAGGTCGCTTTTCAGGTCGCTCGGGGTCATGCCGAGACGCGACGCCAGCGCGCCGAGTTTCTGCGGTGCCTTGAGTACCGCCGAGGGCACCGCCCAGACCGACTCGGTGGGCGCCGACAGCGCCAATGGCCGGCCGTTGCGATCAACGATCGCGCCACGATGCGCCGGCACCTTGACCGTGCGCACATGGCGGATGTCGCCCTGATGGGTCAGGAACTGCTCGTCGAAAACCTGCAGATCGACCGCGCGCCAGACCAGCGCCGACCCGAACACGACGAACACGCCGAGCACGAACCAGGCGCGCCAGCGCGAGGGCGTGAAGTGTTGCGGCTCGTCATCCCGGCTCACTGCTTGTCTCCGAGCACGACGTAGTGGCGCGGCTGGATCATGCCGAGCTTGTTACGGGCCACCTGGGAGACCCGGTCCGGGCTGGCCCAGGCACTGTCCTCGAGCTGGATCTGCGCCCACCTGGTGGTCAGCTGGTCCCGGGTCAGGCGGGCCGACTGCAACTGGTGAAACAGTTCGCGCGTGTCGTGCGTGGATTCCACCACCCCGATCGCGCTGATCACGTTGAGCGCCAGCAGGCTGAGCAGCACCAGCACGCGGCGGGTCACGGCGCCACCTCAGCGGCCGCGGTGCGCTCGGCCACCCGCATGATCGCGCTGCGGGCGCGCGGGTTGGCGGCCAGCTCGGCCTCGCTCGCGGTCGCCGGCTTGCCCACCAGACGCAACGCCGGCTCGATCGCCGGTGCCATCGGCAGCTCGGGCTGCGGCGGCCGCGCCTGATGCCGGAAAAACCGTTTGACCCGCCGATCCTCCAGCGAGTGAAAACTGATCACCGCGATCCGCCCGCCGGGCGCGAGCGCGGACAGGCCGGCTGCCAGACCGGCATCCAGCGCGCCGAGCTCGTCGTTGACATGCATGCGAAACGCCTGGAAGGTGCGCGTGGCCGGATGCACGCGCTTGCCCGCGGCCACGCGCGCCGGAATGGCGCGCTTGATCACGGCGGCCAGCGCCGCGGTGTCGGTCAGCCGACCCTCGGCACGGGCGTCGAGAATGGCAGCGGCGATGCGCCCGGCCATCGGCTCCTCGCCCAGCGTCTTGATCACGCGGGCGATTTCGCCGTGGCTGGCGCGCTCCAGCCAGTCCGACAGCGGCGCGCCGGCCTCCGGGTTCATGCGCATGTCCAGCGGCCCGGCATGGCGGAACGAGAATCCACGCTCGGCCACGTCGAACTGGGGCGACGACACCCCCAGATCGAACAGCACGCCGTCGACATCGTGAATCGCGCGCGCGGCCAGGGCATCGGCCATATCGGCGAACGAGGCGCGCACGAAGACAAGCCGGCCATCGGTGTCCGCCAGCGCCTGCGCATGGCGCTCGGCGTCCGGATCCTGATCGAACGCAATCACCCGGCCGCCCGGCCCCAGACGGTCGAGAATGGCGGCGGCATGCCCGCCGCGCCCGAAAGTGGCATCCACATAGACGCCGTCCGGGCGCAGGGCGAGTGCCGCCAGCGCGGCATCGAGCAGAACCGGTTGATGTTCGGCGGCCATGGCGGGGGCGAACCTCGGCGCGGTGGCGGTGGATGGTCGACGCACGTTCATAGACTGATGTCCATCAACACGTCGGGCAGATCGCCGTTGGCCGCGTCATCGGCCAGCGTGTCCGCGGTATCGGCATTGCGCTGGTTGAAGGTGTCCTCGTCCCAGAGCTCGAACAGATTGCCGATGCCTGACAACACGGCCTTGGCCTCCAGCCCGGCCGCCGCTCGCAGCGTTGCCGGCAGCAATAGCCGACCCTGGCGATCCATGTCGATATCGCGTGCATTGCCAATGAAAAACCGCTGAATGTCGCGCACCTTCGGATTCAAGCTGCCGCGGGACAGCAACTGCTGTTCGAAAGCCTGAAATTCGGGGCCGGGATAAATCAGCAGGCAGCCATCCCAGTGGCGCGTGATCACAAGCCGGCCGCCGCAGTCATCGATCAACGACTGCCGATAAGACGCCGGGATCGCAATACGACCCTTGGCGTCAATCGTGACCGAATGCGACCCCTTGAACACTGGAGGTTCCTGCTCGTCGACTTAAACCACTTTACCCCACTTCTCGCCCTTCGACGCCACTATAGGCAGTGCCAAAACAGAGTGTCAAGTTTCTCGGCACGGCAAAAAACCCCGCCAATCAGCGGGTTCCAAGCCATTTGCGACCCTGTTTCGTCAAGCTAAAAAGCAATTCTTTCGACTTTACGTTCAACCGCTTGGCTTAAATTTATGTATATGCATACAGTTAAAACAGGCCTGAAACAGGCAAAACCGAGCGCACGAGCACGCCGGCTCGACATTGGTGGGAGAAAGTGGGTGGGATCGAGTGGCGGTGGGTCGACGGCCCTGCCCGCCTCGAGGGCGCGCCCCGTCGGCCCACTCGGGGCGCGCCATGACAAAAGAGAATCGGAGTCGGCCTGTAAGCCGGGTTCTGTCGCGCGCAGCCATTCATCTGGGACTGCCGTCACCGGCAGCCTCATGCGACCTACCCGAGGACTGTGCGGGCCGCACGTCGTCCTCCTATTTGGTCTTGCTCCGGACGGGGTTTACCGTGCCACGAACCGTTGCCGGTCGCGCGGTGCGCTCTTACCGCACCGTTTCACCCTTACCGGGTTCGCTTGCGCGAACCTTAGGCGGTCTGCTCTCTGTTGCACTTTCCGTAGACTCACGCCTCCCAGGGGTTACCTGGCGTCCTGCCCTGTGGAGCCCGGACTTTCCTCGACGCCGCAAGGCGGCGCCGCGACTGCGCGGCCGACTCCGAGCGGCGGATTCTAGGCGCTCGCGGCCCGTGACGCGAGCCCTGCGCCCGAGGCCATGCGCCAACGCCGGTCGCTCGCGGCCGGAATCGCGGCGAGGCGTCGCTAACCGGCCAGTTCCAGCGCGCGCTGATAGGCGGCATTGCGCGCCGTGCCGGTCAGGCGTGCGGCGATGGCGGCCGCCTTTTTGGTGCCGGCGACGGGCACGAGCTCGGCGAGCAGTGCGTCCAGGGTGATCTCCCCCGTGGCGGCCGCGCGCTCCGGCGCCCCCGCGATCACCAGCACGAACTCGCCGCGCCGGCGATTGTCGTCGCCGGCCAGCCAGGCCGGCAGCTCGGCCGCGCTGAGCGCCACGCTCTGCTCATGCAGTTTGGTCAGTTCGCGCGCCAGTACTACCCGGCGCTCGCCGAAGCGCGCGGCGAGATCGGCGGCGGTCGCCGCGATGCGATGGCTGGATTCGTAACACACCAGCGTGCGCGGCTCATCGGCAAGCGCATCGAGCCGGGCCCGACGCGCACCGGCCCTGCCCGGCAGGAATCCTTCAAAGGCAAATCGATCGGTGGCCAGCCCGGCGACCGACAGGGCCGCGATCGCAGCACACGGCCCCGGCACCGCCACCACGGCATGACCGGCCGCGCGCACGGCCGCCACCAATGCATAGCCCGGATCGCTGATCAGCGGGGTCCCGGCGTCGCTGATCAGGGCCACGCGCTCGCCCGCCGCCAGCCGCTCGAGAATGGGCCCGATCCGCGCGGCCTCGTTGTGTTCGTGCAGCGACATCAACGGCGTGCCGATACCCAGATGCGCGGTCAGCCGCCGGCTGTGTCGGGTATCCTCCGCCGCGATCACATCGGCCGTGGCCAGCACGTCGCGCGCACGGGCGGACATGTCATCGAGATTGCCGATCGGCGTGGCGACGATTGAAAGGGTTGCCGCGGGCGAAGGCATGATGACGTCCTTTTCGGTAAAACCAGATCGAGGCGAGCGGGGCGGCGCCCGAACGCCTGTTGCGGCTTCGTGCGGGCAGCGCATCGAAGACCGCGAATCGCGGGCTGCAGGGCGCGGGCGCTGCGTCGTGGCCGGCCACGACCCATACGCGCGACGCCGCCGCTTGCGCGCTGATATTATGCGGCAACCGTCGCGCAGCGGGGGGACTGCGTGGCTTGACCCTCTCGGGAGCAATCATCATGACAGTGTTCAAGGCAGGCCTGCGGGCCGCAGCGATCGTGGCCGCCGCCGTGGCCATGGCCGGTTGTGCGTCGCAGATGGCCGGCGGCCCGCCCTCGCAGCCGACCCGCCCCGCCGACGCCGCGGCCGACGCCGCCGCCACCGGCCACTACAAGGCCGCCGTTCACGACTACATGCGCGCGGCGCACCAGGCCGGCCCGACCGCTGCCCGGCGCCATTACCGCTTCGAGGCCGGCCTGGCCGCGGCCCAGGGCGGCGACGCCCAGACCGCTCGGCAGCTGCTCGCCGACATCGATCCCGGCCGCCTGAATCACACCGACCGGGCCCGCTACAACCTGGCGCAGCGCGAGATATCGATCGCCAATCTGTCGCCGGACGAGGCCCTGGCCCGGCTGCCCCGGCCGGCACGCAACACGCCGCCAGCCGTGGCCCAGCGCGTCTGGGAAAAACGCGCCGATCTGCACTTCGCCAACGATGACCTGGTGCAGGGCATTCAAGCGCTGGTCCAGCGTGATGTCTGGCTGATGCACGACCGCGCCGTACGTGCCAATGACAATCGCATATACGACAAGGCGCTGGATGCAATCGGGCTGGGCATTGGCCCCCACAGCCGCGCCGCTGCCGACGCGGGCCGGACCACGCGCGGCTGGCTGGCACTGGCGGCCATTGGCCAGCAGCAGTTCCCGGATCGCGCTGCGCGCAACAAGGCGCTGTCGAACTGGCAGAAGCAGTACCCCCGACACCCGGCGAATCGAAACATCCTGACCCAGCGCTTTCACTATGCCGGGGCGACCCAGCTCGCGCCGCACCAGCCGGGCCGGCCCAACGGCGCGCCATCGGGCCCGGGGCCCCAGCCGAGCAGTAATCAGGTCGCCATCGCCCTGCCCTTGACCGGCCAGTTTCAGAACGCAGCCCAGGCCATTCGCGATGGCTTCATGTTCGCCTACCAGAACAAGCCGGCGGGCATGCCGCAGCCGCTGATCTACAACAGCGATAACATGTCGCCCCAGGCACTGGTCTCGCAAGCGCAAAACGACAACGTCGGCATCCTCGTGGGCCCGCTGGACAAGACCAAGGTTACGGCGATGTCCGAACTGTCGACGCCGATGCCGGAGATCGCCCTCAACACGCCGGACAACGACAACAAACGGCCGGGCTTCTATCAATTCAGCCTGGCGCCGGAAGACGAAGCCAAATCGGCCGCCGCCCATGCCGTACAGGCGGGCTACAGCCACGCGCTCGCGCTGGTACCCAGCAGCGACTGGGGCAATCGCGTGCTGGACGCGTTCCACAGCGCCCTGACCGCGCGCGGCGGCCAGCTGATCGGTTATCAGACCTATGACGAAAGCAGCCACGATCACAGCAAGACGATCCAGGCCGTACTGCAGAACCAGAACCAGGCGGACTTCATCTTCGTCGCCGCGCAACCGGTTCAGGCGCGCCTGATTCGCAGTCAGCTCAAGTACTACCACGCGACCGATCTGCCCATGATCACCACCTCGCACGCCTTTTCCGGCACCGTCAATCCGGGCGAGGATGTGGATCTGGATGACGTTCACTTCGTGGACATGCCCTGGCTGCTCGGCCACGGCGGCACCATCACGCGCCTGCGCGCGGAAGCCGCCCAGGCCTACGGCGCAGAGGCCACGTCCTATTCGCGACTGTTCGCCATGGGCATGGATGCCTGGCTGCTGGCGCACCGCCTCGACCACAGCGGGCTGTCGTCGGACCAGCCCATCGAAGGCATGACCGGCGTGCTGTCGGTGCAGCCGGATGGCCGCATCAAACGCTATCTCGGCTGGGCCGTATTCCACGGCGGCCGCCCCCAGACGCTGGCGATGCCGTCGGTCAGCCAGGCCAAGGCCGGTGACGCCGAGTCCCGGCAGCCCGGCCCTGCCCTGCCCGCGGGCGCGAACGCGCCCGCGAGTTCGGCGTCAGGCTCGACGACCGGCGCCGGCTCAACCCCGGGGCCGGTATCGGGTCAGTCCCAGCCGCAACCCCAACCCTCGCCGTCGATCGGCAACGGTTCGTGGTCGTCGGGCGGCTGAGCCGGCTGACGGTCGGGCGTGACGCCGAGGCCCGCGTGGACCGCGCGGCCCGGCGTCACGGCTGGAAGCGCGTCGCGCGCAACTACACCGTGCGCGGCGGTGAGCTGGACCTGGTCTATCGCACGGCGGATTTGCTGGTCGTGGTCGAGGTGCGCTATCGCAGCCGTGACGACTATGGCAGCGCGGTCGCCAGCGTGACCCCGCGCAAGCAGCGGCGCATCGTGCTCGCCACGCGACATCTGCTGGCCAAGCACCCCGAGTACGCCGATCTTGCCGTGCGCTTCGATGTGGTCGGGGTGGACGATAGCGACGATTTCAACTGGATAGAGAATGCCTTCCATGCCGAATGATGCCGCGCCGGGCGATGCCGAGCGCATCGTCAGCCAGCTGTTCGCAGACAGCCGGCGGGCGAATGAAGACACCCTCGCGAGGACGCGCGCCGCGCTTCCCGAAGTGGCCGAACGCGTGTCCGCCTGTTGCGATGCCGGCGGCAAGATCCTGGCCTGCGGCAACGGCGGATCGGCCGGCGACGCCCAGCATTTCGCCTCGGAACTGGTCAACCGCTTCGAGCGCAACCGTCGTGCGCTGGCGGCGATATCGCTGGTGACCGAGAGTTCGACCGTGACGGCGATCGCCAACGATGCCGGCTACGAGCGCATATTCTCCCGCCAGATCGAAGCGCTCGGCCAGCCGGGCGACATCCTGCTCGCGATCTCCACCAGTGGCCATTCGCCGAACGTGGTCCACGCCATCGACACGGCGCACGCGCGCGGCATGTCGGTGATCGCACTCACCGGTCGCGACGGCGGCACCATCGCCGGCCAGCTCGGTCGTGCCGATATCGAGTTACGCGCTGCGTCCCAGGTGACCGCCCGCATTCAGGAGATGCACCTGCTGCTGATCCACTGCGTCTGTCGGTTGATCGAGGATGCGCTGGCGGCCGAATGACGGACGGCCGCCGGGTGGCGTCGCCGGCGCTATTTCACGACCTTGAGATGCGGATGCTTCTTGCGCGCCGGGGCGCCGTCCCCGCCATCCGCATCGTCGCCGGTCTGACCGGCATCGGTCGACGGGCCGGCGATGGTCTCCTCGCTGGCGGTCTCGGTTTGCTCGACCTCTCCGAACAGCATCCCCTCGCCGTTCTCGCGGGCATACAACGCCAGTACCGCGCCCGGCGGTATGGCAATATTGTGGTTGGCGCCGGAAAAACGCGCGGAGAAACTGATCAACTGGTTCTCCAGCGCCAGTCCCCGGACCGCGGTCGGGCTGACATTGATCGTGATCTTGCCGTCGTCGGTCACGAACTGGCGCGGCACGTCGACGCCCGGGGCATCGGCGGCCACCAGCAAATGCGGCGTCAGGTCGTTGTCGAGCACCCAGTCATACAGCGCCCGGATGAGATAGGGGCGTCGCGAAGTCAGTTCGGCCATGCGGGTTTCGCCTCGTCGTCGTTGGCTCAGTGAGCCGCCAGCGCCGGCCGCATGTCGGCTTCCTCGGCGGACAGACTGGCCTCGAAGGCCGGCCGTGCGAACAATCGCGCGGCGTACTGCCCGAGCCGCTCGCCATGCCTGGCCGGCAGGCTCACCTGATAATGATCCAGCCGCCACAATATGGGCGCCAGCGTACAATCCAAGAGCGAGAATTCCTCGCCGATGTAGTGCTTGGGCGCGAATTCGGCGGCCAGCGTGGTCAACAGTTCGGTCATGCGCGCGCGCGCCTTGCGGGCCACCGCCGGCGTGCCTTCCAGATCCTCGCACAGCGCATAAAGATCGGACTCCATGCGGAAGATCGCCAGCCGGTACTGAGCCCGCAGCACCGGGTCGACCGGCATCAGCGGCGGATGTGGGTAGCGCTCGTCGATGTACTCGACGATGATCCGCGGATCGTAGACCACCAGCTCGCGATCGACCAGCGTCGGCACCGTGTTGTATGGATTCAGATCGATCAGATCCTCGCTCTGCTCGTCCTCGCGCAGTTCGACGACATCGTAATTCGCCACGCCCTTCTCGGCCATGACCAACCGGACACGATGACTATGCACCGAGTTGGGGTGGCTGTAGAGAGTAATCGAGGAACGGCGAGCCATACTTGTTTCCTGTTCGACACCGGCGGGCGGCAGGGATGCCGGCCCGCGCGCGAGTCATCGCGCGGATGCCTGTGATCGTCCGCCCGACTATAGCACGCCGGCGTGCGCTCGAATGCGCGCAACCATCCCCGGGCACGGACTGCAAAACGACGCCGGGGCGAGCGTTGCGCCCCGTTCGGGTCACTCCGGCTTCGCACCTCGCGCCGCGGCGGAGGCCGCGTGCGCATGCAGCCCCTCGCCCTCGGCCAATCGCACCGCAATCGGCGCCAGACGCCGGGCGCCGGCCTCGCTGGCCGAGACCAGCGAGATGCGCTTCTGGAAATCGTAGGCGCCGAGCGCCGATGAGAACCGCGCCGTGCGTCCGGTCGGCAGCACGTGGTTGGGCCCGGCGCAGTAGTCGCCGAAGGCTTCCGGCGTGCGATGACCCATGAAGATCGCCCCGGCATGACGGATACCGTCGAGCAAAGATTCCGGTTCGGCCACCGCCAGCTCCAGATGCTCCGGGGCGATGGTGTTGACCAGGCCGATCGCCTCGTCCAGATCGACGCAACGAATCAGGGCGCCATGGCCGTCCAGCGCAGCCCGGATGATCGCCGCGCGCGGCTGGTCGTGGATCAGACGCGCCACGGCCGCTTCCACCGCGGCAAGGTAATCGGCATCGGGGCTGACCAGGATGGCGCGGGCCATTTCGTCATGCTCGGCCTGGGCGAACAGGTCGAGCGCGGCCCAGTCCGGATTGCCCGTGCCATCGGCGACGATCAGCACTTCCGACGGGCCCGCTACGGATTCGATGCCGACGCGCCCGAACACCTGGCGCTTGGCCGAGGCGACGTAGGCATTGCCGGGGCCGACGATCTTATCGACTTCGGGGATGCGTGACGTACCATAGGCCAGCGCGGCCACGGCCTGGGCGCCCCCGATGGTGAAAAAGCGATCCACCCCGGCGACCGCAGCTGCGGCCAGCACCCATTCATTGACCGCACCCTCGGGGGCCGGCGACACCAGCACGATTTCGGCCACACCGGCGACTTTCGCCGGCACGCTGTTCATCAACACGCTGGAGGGGTAGGCCGCCTTGCCGCCGGGGGCGTAGACGCCGGCCCGCTCGATCGGGCGCACGATCTGGCCGAGTTCGTTGCCATCCTCGTCGTGGTAACGCACAGGCGCAATCTTCTGCGATTCGGCGAACGCCGCGATCCGATCGGCCGCGGCCTCGAGCGCACGGCGATCCTCGACCGCCAGCGCAGCGCGGGCCGCGGCCATGCGCGAACGCGGGATTTCCAGCACATCGAACGCGACATCGGGGCGTCGATCCAGGGTCCGGGTGTATTCGAGCACGGCCTCGTCGCCGCGGCGGCGCACGTCGGCGATGATCGCCGCGGCCCGCGCATCGATCTCGGTCTGGGCCGGGCTGTCGCGGTCGGTCAGGGCCGCGAAACGCGACGCAAAGTCCGCCGCAGCGGTATCCAGTCGCCGCATGCTCACGCCGCCCGCCCCGCGGCGCCCCGGTCGAACAACTCGACCAGTTCGCCGATGGCGGCGTGTTTCATTTTCTGGGCGGCCTTGTTCACGACCAGGCGCGCACTGATCTGCTCAAGCACTTCGAATGGCTCCAGGCCGTTGGCCCGCAGGGTGTTGCCGGTATCGACGAGATCGACGATGACATCCGCCAGGCCGACCAGGGGCGCCAGTTCCATCGAGCCATACAGCTTGATGATCTCGACCTGGCGGCCGATGTGTGCGAAATGGGCACGCGCCGTTTCCACGTACTTGGTCGCCACCCGCAGCGGGCGATGGCGGGCCGCCTCCATCGCGCCGGGCAGCCCCGCCGTCATCAACCGGCAAGTGGCGATGCCCAGATCCAGCGGCTCGTAGAGATCCGAGCCGCCGTGCTCGATCAGCACGTCCTTGCCGGCCACACCGACATCGGCCGCGCCGTAGGACACGAACGTGGGCACGTCCGAAGCCCGGATCACCAGCAATCGCAGGCCGGGTTTGTTGGTCTCGAACACGAGCTTGCGTGACGCGCCCGGGTCCACTTCGGGCTCGATGCCGGCGGCGGCCAGCACCGGCAGCGTATCTTCCAGGATCCGGCCCTTGGACAGGGCCAGCGTCACGATATCCGGATCGGCGCTACTCATACCGCCACACCTTTTGCTGTTACCGGGGCACGATCGGGCACCCGCTGGATGGTGCCGCCGAGCTGCGCCATCTTCTCCTCGATACATTCGTAGCCGCGATCGATGTGATAGATGCGCCGGACTTCGGTGATGCCCTCGGCGATCAGCCCGGCGATCACCAGCGAGGCCGATGCCCGCAGGTCGGTCGCCATGACCGGCGCGCCGGTGAGCTTCTCGACCCCGGTCACGCGCACGGTATGACCTTCCTGGCGAATCCTGGCGCCCATGCGCTCCAACTCGGAGACATGCATGAAGCGATTTTCGAACACGGTCTCGGTGACCATGCCGACGCCGTCGGCCACGGCGTTGAGCACGCAGAACTGGGCCTGCATATCGGTCGGAAAGCCCGGGTGTGGCGCCGTACGCACGTCGACCGGCCGGGGGCGCTTGCCGTGCATGTCCACGCTGACCCAATCCGCGCCCCGCGTCACCTCGGCGCCCGCGTGCGCCAGCTTGGCCAGCACCACGTCGATCAAGTGCGGATCGGTATGCGTGACGGTGACCCGGCCGCGGCTGGCCGCGCCCGCCACCAGAAAGGTGCCGGTCTCGATCCGGTCGGGCACTACCCGATGGGTGGCCCCGTGCAGCTTCGGCTTGCCGCGAACGGTGATGGTCGAGGTGCCGGCGCCCTCGATTTCGGCGCCCATGGCGATCAGGCAATTCGCCAGATCGACCACCTCCGGCTCGCGCGCGGCGTTTTCCAGCACTGTCACCCCGTCGGCGAGCGTCGCCGCCATCATCAGGTTCTCGGTGCCGGTGACCGTGACCGTGTCCATGGGGATGCGCGCGCCGCGGAGGCGGCTGCATTTCGCCTTGACGTAGCCGGACTCGACGCGAATCTCGGCCCCCATGGCCTCGAGACCGCTCAGATGGATATCCACCGGGCGGGCGCCGATCGCGCATCCGCCCGGCAACGAGACCTCCGCCTCGCCGCGCCTGGCCAGCAGGGGTCCGAGCACGAGAATCGAGGCCCGCATGGTCTTGACCAGATCATAAGGCGCCAGGCACGAGGTCAGAGACGAGGCATCGGCCTGCATCGCCATATGGTCGCCGACGGTCACCGACACTCCCATGTGCGCCAGCAGGACATTGGTCGTGGTCACATCCTCGAGATGCGGCACGTTCTCGATGAACAACGGCTCGTCGATCAGCAGCGCCGCCGTCATGATCGGCAGCGTGGCATTTTTCGCACCCGAGGCGCGCACGGTCCCGTTCAGAGGCGGCCCACCCTCGATACGCAACAGGTCCATGCTACGACGCGGTGCCGGCCTGTTCCGGCGTCATGGTCTTGAGCGACAGGGCGTGTATTTCGTCGCCCATGCGTTCGCCGAGCGTGGCATACACCATGCGATGCTGCTCCACGATGCCCTTGCCGGCAAAGCTCGGGCTGATCACGCGGGCGGCGAAATGGGTGCCGTCGTCACCGACGACCTGGACGTCGGCATCCGGCAGTCCGGCTTCAATGAGTTCGCGTATGGCGTCTGGGCTGTACATGGCTCTGGCCTCCTGTGAATGGCGCAAGATGCTAGAGCCTGTCGATGTTTCGTACAAGGCTCGCATCGCTGCCCCGGATATCCCGTGACGCGGCGCGCGCAGCCGATCCGGGCGGCACCGCGATCAAGCCGGGCACCGCCGGCCCGCGGCATCCGTCACGCCATCCTGACAGACAGGGGTACCGGGGAAACACCGCGGGCGCGACATCCGGCGGCGCGATACCGGCATTCAGGCTCGCTGCGGCATGCTCGCGACAGCCGCGCCTGCGCCGAAACCCCGCCGGGCGAACCGGCGACCGGGCACCGCGCCCCGGATACCCATCAGCCACGGATCTTGTAGCCGCGCGCGAGCATGGTGATGGCGATCACGGACACCAGCGTGAAGAACACCGCCGCCACGATCAGGCTGACCAGCGGGTTGGCGTCGCCGACCCCGAAGAAGCCGTGTCGAAATCCGTCGATCATGTAGAAGAACGGGTTGAAGTACGACGCCTGCTGCCAGAACGGCGGCAGATTGTGAATGGAATAGAACACGCCCGACAGAAAGCTCATCGGCAGGATGAAGAAATTCTGGAATGCCGCCAGATGATCGAACTTGTTGGCGACGATGCCGGCGATCAGCCCCATCACCGCGAGGGTGCCCCCGGACAAGATCAACATCGCCAGCATCAGCAGCGGGTCGTGGATCGGCACGTGCACGAAGAACTGGGTCACGATATAGAGCACGATCGCGACCAGCACCGCGCGCACCAGCGACGCCGCGATATAGGCCAGATAGATCTCGAAGGCCGACAGCGGCGTCATCAGCAGAAACACCAGATTGCCCATGATCTTGGACTGGGTGATCGACGACGAGGTATTGGCGAACGAGTTCTGGATGATGCTCATCATCATCAGCCCCGGCACCAGGAATTCCACCGCGCGCACGCCCTCGATGGTCTGGCCGGCCAGCACCTGGCCGAACACCGCCATGTACAACAGCGCGGTGATCACCGGCGCGCCCACGGTCTGGAGAATGACGCTGTAGAAGCGCCGCACTTCCTTGATGAAGAGTGTGTAGCAGCCGCGCCAGTTCATGCCGACACCTCGTCTTCGGAATCCATGGTCAGCTCGACGAAAATATTCTCCAGCGACGGCTCGCGGGTATGCACATCGGTGATGCGATAGCCCGCACCGCGAATGCCTTCGATCACGTCGCCGATGAAGTCCTCGCCCTGCTTCAATCTGAGGTCGAGCGTATCGCCGCGCCGCTCCTCGATCAGGCGTTCCACCCCGGCC
This sequence comes from Salinisphaera sp. RV14, assembly GCF_052044135.1. Taxonomy (NCBI): domain Bacteria; kingdom Pseudomonadati; phylum Pseudomonadota; class Gammaproteobacteria; order Salinisphaerales; family Salinisphaeraceae; genus Salinisphaera; species Salinisphaera sp. RV14. Next base: position 77,459 of record NZ_JBQDYF010000002.1, on the reverse strand, counting down.
GGCAGCGTGCCGCCCTCGCCGGTCAGTTCCAGCGACAGGAAGCGATAGGGGTGGCGATCCAGCAACGCCTGTTTTTCCTCCAGCACCTGCAGCTCGCCGCGGTTGAGGATGGCGATGCGATCGCAAAGCTCCTCGGCCTCTTCCAGGTAATGCGTGGTCAGCACAATGGTGTGGCCGGCCTGATTGAGCTCGCGGGTGAACTTCCAGAGCGTACGCCGCAGTTCGACGTCCACGCCGGCGGTGGGCTCATCGAGGATCACCACTTCCGGCTTGTGCACCAGCGCCTGCGCGATCAGCACGCGGCGCTTCATGCCGCCGGACAACTGGCGGATGGAATCCGCGCCCTTGTCCTCGAGCTCGAGCCGTTCGAGCAGTTCGTCGATCCAGGGCCAGACTTCCTTGCCGCAGCCCTGATAGCCGGCCTGCAGGCGCAGCATCTCGCGGACCGAGAAAAACGGGTCGTAGACCAGCTCCTGCGGTACGACGCCCAGCGCGCGGCGGGCAGCGCGGTAGTCGGCCACGACATCGTGGCCCAGAACCGCCACCGAACCGGAGGTCGCCTGGGCCAGCCCGGCGGTAATGGAGATCAATGTGGATTTACCGGCGCCGTTCGGGCCCAATAGGCCGAAATATTCGCCGCGCCGGATATCGAAGGACACGCCCTTGAGCGCATGCGTGGTCGCATAACGCTTCTGGACATCCCGAAAGGATATCGCCGTATCGGTCATGGCATGGGATTTGAGTCGGGGCAAGACGATGGATTATACGCCCCGCGTGTCGGGGCCCCAAGCCGCACGGTCCGGTCTCCCGGGTTGGCCTTTGTACATCTTGGCTGAGATAGAATGCCGCCATGGAAGCCGACACCCTCATCGCCGCCGGACGGCGTACCGTCAATATCGAGGCCGCTGCCGCTGCGGCGCTGGAGTCCCGCATCGACGGCGAATTCGCCCGGGCGGCCGAGCTGATAATGCGCTGCAGCGGCCGCGTGATCGTCACCGGCATGGGCAAGTCCGGGCACATCGCGGGCAAACTGGCGGCCACCCTGGCCTCGACCGGCACGCCGGCGTTCTTCGTGCACCCGGGCGAGGCCAGCCACGGCGATCTCGGCATGATCACCCCCCAGGACGTGGTCATCGCCCTGTCCTACTCCGGCGAAACCGGCGAGATCCTCACGATCCTGCCGCTGCTCGGCCGACTCGGCGTGCCCATGATCGCCATGACCGGCAAGCCGGAATCGACGCTCGCCACCCGGGCCCACGTGCATCTGGACATTTCGGTCGAGATCGAGGCCTGCCCGCTGGAACTGGCGCCCACCGCTTCGACCACCGCCACGCTGGTCATGGGCGACGCGCTGGCCATCGCCCTGCTCGAGGCGCGCAACTTCACCGCCGAGGATTTTGCACGCAGCCATCCCGGCGGCTCGCTCGGCCGGCGGCTGCTGCTCACCGTGGCCGACGTCATGCACACCGGCGACGCGCTGCCGCTGGTCGACGAAAACGCGATGATGCGGGAGGCACTGCTGGAGATGACCGCCAAGGGGCTGGGCATGACCGGCGTGATCGATGCCGACGGCCGATTGACCGGCCTGTTCACCGACGGCGATCTGCGCCGGGCGCTGGACCGCGACCTGGACATCAAACGCGCGGTAATCGTCGACTACATGACGCGGGCGCCGAAGACGGTCGATCCGGCCATGCTCGCCGCGGAAGCCGTGCGACTGCTGGAAACCCATCGCATCGGCGGCGGCGCGCTCATGGTGGTGGACGCCGACACGCGCCCGATCGGCGCCCTCAACATGCAGGACCTGCTGCGGGCGGGCGTGATATGACGTTTCTCGACCGCCCGGACGACGCGCGCACGCCCGCGCTGCGCGCCGCGGCCATCCGTCTGGCCGTATTCGACGTCGATGGCGTGATGACCGATGGCCGGCTCTATCTCGGCCCGGATGGCGCCGAGACCAAGACCATGCATATACGCGACGGTCTCGGCCTCAAGCGCCTGGCCGGCGCCGGCGTGGAGATCGCCGTCATCAGTGGCCGGCCCTCGCCGCCGGTGGCCGCGCGGCTGGCCAGTCTCGGCGTGGCCGAAGTGCACATGGCCTGCGACGACAAGGCCGCGAAACTGGCCGCACTGCGCCAGGCCCGCGCGCTCCACGCCGACCAGATCGCGGTCATGGGCGACGACCTGCCGGACCTCGAGATCATGCGCGCGGCCGGGCTGGCACTGACGGTCGCCGACGCGGTCCCCGAGATCCGCAGGGTCGCACACTGGGTCAGCGCCGCACCGGGCGGCCACGGCGCCGTGCGCGAAGCCTGCGAGCTGATCATCGCGGCGCGCGAAGCACCCTGACGTGCTGCGGATCGGCGTGCTGCTGGCGCTTGTCTGCGTGGCCCTGTTCGGGGTCGGCAGCTGGCTGGGCACACTCAGGCACTCGTCGTCCCGGCCCGGCCCCGTCCACACGCCCGATAACAGCGACTACTACATGCAAGGCGCGACGGTGTATCAGCTGTCGCCGCAGGGTACGCTGGCTTATCGCATGACGGTTGCGCAAACACTGCACTTTGCCGACGACTCGGCTCGCCTGACCGATATTCACGTACACTACGTCAAAGACACGAAAACCTATTGGAACCTGCATGCCGACAAGGGACGCGTCCCGGCCGGCCAGCATGATATCTATCTCTACGACGGCGTGATCATCCATCACCCGCGCGAAAGCGGGAACGTGGTGAAAGTGACCACGACGCACGCCTGGGTGCGGCCCCGGATCAACCGGGTTGAGTCGGATGCGCACGTCACTGCCATCGAGCCGGGGCAGAAGGTCACCGGGGACGGCATGCGGATCAATCTGGATACGAACAAGCTGAATCTGCTCAATAATGTGCATGTCACCTACACGCCCTGATCGCCGCGGCACGCGTTCGATGCTGATCGCGCTGGCGATGCTGGCCACGATGCTGGCCTCCGGCCTGGCGCAGGCGGCCGGCTCGGACAAATCGCAGCCATTGCCCATCAACATCCGGTCCGACAACGCCGATTTCGCCCAGAAGTCGGGCGTGAGCACTTATACCGGCAACGTGCACCTCACCCGCGGCGGGCTGACGCTGACCGGCAACAAGCTCGTGGTCACACGGCTCAAGGACCGCAGCCGGATCAAGGCCGTGCTCACCGGCAATCCGGCGCATATCGACAAACAGCCCGATTCGAGCGATAACGAAGTCGTGACCGGACATGCCAACCAGATCGAATACAGCAACGCCAGCTCGGTGATCACCCTCCGGGGCGACGCCGTGGTCAACCGCAACGGCGACCGGATCCGCGGCCCGGTTATCACGCACAACATCGATACCGGCGCAACGCACGCCGAGCGCAGCCAGGGCAGTGACCAGCGCGTACACATTACGCTCCAGCCCGCCAAGAACGACGGTTCCTGATGGCTGCCCCCGCCTCCCCGACCGTTGTCGCCGACAACGCGGAACTCACCGCGACCGGCCTGCGCAAGCGCTACAAGGGCCGCGATGTGGTGCGCGACGTCAATCTGCGCGTCGCCCGCGGTGAAGTGATCGGCCTGCTCGGCCCCAACGGCGCCGGCAAGACCACCTCGTTCTACATGATCGTCGGCCTGGTATCGCCCGATGCCGGCACGATCGAGCTCGCAGGTCGGCGTCTCGTCGGCCTGCCCATGCACCGCCGCTCGCAGATGGGCATTGGCTACCTGCCGCAGGAAGCCTCGGTCTTTCGCAAGTTGCGCGTAGCCGACAACATTCGCGCGATCCTGCAGGTGCGAAAGGATCTCGACCGGGCCGGCATCGAGCGCGAGCTGGTCGACCTGATGGACGAACTGTCGATCGGCCACATCGCCGATTCCAAGGGGCTGAATCTTTCCGGCGGCGAACGCCGGCGCGTCGAGATCGCGCGCGCGCTGGCGGCCAGGCCCACGTTCATGCTGCTGGACGAGCCATTCGCCGGCATCGACCCGATTTCCATCGGCGACATCCGCGGCATCATCCGCCACCTGCAGAACCGCGGTATTGGTGTACTGATCACCGACCACAATGTGCGCGAGACCCTGTCGATCTGCGACCGGGCTTATATCCTGGCCGACGGCACCGTGATCGCCGAAGGCCAGGGCGAGCATATCCTGGCCGATCAGAAGGTCCGCGACGTGTACCTGGGTGAGGATTTCCGGCTATGAAGCAGGGACTCAGCCTCAATTTGGGCCAGACGCTGACGATGACGCCTGCATTGCAGCAGGCGATCCGGATGCTGCAGCTGTCCACGCTCGATCTCAAGACCGAGATCCAGGATGCGCTGGAGTCCAACGTCATGCTCGAGGCCGACGACGGCCACGACGAGATCGATACCAACGCGGCCATCGAAGCCCAAAAGAGCGAACGCGAGCAGGCATCGGGCAAGGACGGCGAGATTCCCGAAAACCTGCCGGTCGATGCCGACTGGAACGACATTTACGCCGGTTCCGCGGCGCCGGCCGCGCCCGCCCCCACGGCCGACGACGAGGACTACTGGGACTACCGCCAGGCCAACCTGTCGAGCACGCCCGACCTGCATGCACACCTGACCTGGCAGGCCGACATGCACTCGTTCACGCCCGAACAGCGCGCGATCGCGGCCGTGATCATCGATGCGATCGACAGCAACGGCCTGTTGCTGGATTGGGACGACATCGGCCCGCGCATCGTCGACGAATTCGAGATCGCGCCCGCGCAGGCCGAGGCCGTGCTGCGCCAGATCCAGGATTTCGATCCGCCCGGTGTGGCCGGCCGCAACCTGGCCGAATGCCTCGCCATCCAGCTGCGCGGTCTGCCGGCCGATGTGCCCGGGCGCGAGATCGCGCTGACACTGGTGGACCGCGAGTCGCTGGAACAACTGGCCGACCCGAATCGCGATGCCCTGGCGCGGCGGCTGTCGGTGACGCGCACCGAGCTCGAGACCGCCGTCGAACTGATCCAGACCCTGCAACCGCACCCCGGCGAGGCATTCAGCCAGCACGAATCCGACTATGTGATTCCCGAGGTGTTCGTCACGCGCAATGCGAACGGCTGGCATGTCGCGCTCAACGCCGATATCGCGCCCCGGCTGCGTATCAACAGCCAGTACCTGGCGCTGATCAAGCGCGCGGACAAGTCGGCCGATCAGACCACGCTGAAATCGCATCTGCAGGAAGCGCGGTTCTTTCTCAACAGCCTCAAATCGCGCAACGACACCCTGCTCGAAGTCGCGCACTGCATAGTTGAAGCCCAGCGCGCTTTTCTGGAATATGGGGAAGAGGCAATGAAACCGCTGGTGTTGCGCGACGTGGCCGAACAACTCGATATTCACGAATCGACCGTATCCCGGGCGACGGCCAACAAGTACATGCAGACGCCGCGCGGGATCTTTGAACTCAAGTATTTCTTCTCCAGTCACGTATCCACCACCGACGGCGGCTCGGCTTCGGCCACGGCGATCCAGGCGATGATCAAACGCATGGTCGCCGGCGAAGCGCCGAACAAGCCCCTGTCCGACAGCAAGCTCGCCGAGGCGCTGCTCGACAACGGCATACAGGTTGCGCGCCGTACGGTGGCCAAATACCGCGAAGCGCTTTCGATTCCGCCCTCGCACGAGCGGCGCCGTAAGGTCAGCTGAACCGGGTACCTGTTAATCCTTGTTCGTCCACACACGCTGCCAAGGAGTACGCGATGAACCTGAACATCTCCGGCCACCACGTCGACATGACGAACGCACTGCATCAGTACGTGGCCTCAAAGATGGAACGCATCGAGCGTCATTTCGATCATGTGCTCGACGCTGAAGTGGTTCTCGAAGTCGAAAAACTGCGGCACAAGGCCGAAGTGACCGTGCAACTGCGCGGTGCGACCCTGCATGCCGAGGCCACCAAGGACGACATGTACGCCGCCATCGACTGCATGGTGGACAAGCTCGATCGCCAGACACTCCGGCACAAGGAAAAGGCCTGCGATCATCACAATAACCAGGCGCGGCACATCGACATGAGCACCGACTAGCCCGCGGGCTCATTCGCCATGAATATTGCCGATATCGTCGCCCCGGATCGGGTGCAGCTGGCCGCGGATGTGCAATCCAAAAAGCGCGCCCTCGAACAGCTCGCCGACATCCTGGCCGAGGGCACGCCGTACCTGACGGCGGCCGATGTATTCAACGGTCTGATCGGGCGCGAAAAACTCGGCAGTACCGGCGTGGGGGATGGCGTGGCCATCCCCCACGCCCGCCTCAAGGGCATCGACGAGTGCATCGGGGCCTTCATCCGACTGCCCCAGGGCGTCGACTTCGAAACCGCCGATGAACAGCCGGTCGACCTCATTTTCGGGCTGCTGGTGCCGGAGGACGCGACCGACGAACACCTCAAGCTGCTGCGCCAGCTCGCCGAGATCTTTTCCGAGACCGACACCCTGTCGGACCTGCGCGACGCCGGCGACGATCGCCGCCTGTACCAGACCCTGCTCGATCACGACACGATCACGATCTAGTTTTTATTCAAGCGCCACCGCGACCACGCACCGCCCGCCTATGGACAATCTTCGCGTCGAGGCCGGCGAGGACGCCGACCGCCGGGTCGCCATCGAAACACTCTACGAACGCCTCGCCGATTCGCTCGAACTGCACTGGGCGGAGCCGCACATCGGCGCGGCCGGCACCCTCGGTGCCACCCGGCACGACGGCTGGCGCGTACCCACGGTCGGCTATCTCAACTTCATCCATCCGCCGCAGGTGCAGATCGTCGGGCAGCCGGAGATCGCCTATCTGGGTCGACTGTCCGACGCGCTCGCCGCGCATCTGCGCGCCCAACTGACCCAGGGCGCGACGCGCCTGGTGGTGGTCGCCGACGGCCAGCACCTGCCGGATTATCTGCGCACGGCGCTGCGCGCAGCCGACATCGCGGTGTTCACCACCCGGGCCAGCGGCCACCGGGTGGCGTATCGGCTGCGGCATTTCCTCGGCGAGACGCTGGCCCGCCAGATCACCCTGCACGGCGTCTTTCTCGAGGTGCTGTCGATCGGCCTGCTGGTGGTCGGCGATCCCGGCGTCGGCAAATCGGAACTCGCGCTCGAGCTGATCAACCGCGGCCATCGCCTGGTCGCCGACGACGCGCCCGAATTCGTCCTGCTCGGACCGGACGATCTCAACGGCGGCTGCCCGCCGCTGCTGCAGGATTTTCTCGAAGTGCGCGGGCTCGGCATCCTCAACATCCGCGCGATGTTCGGCGAGGCGGCGATCAAGCGGCGCAAGCAGCTCGGTCTGATCATCCGCCTGGTGCGCGGCGACACCGGCGATACGGCCCCGCCCGACCGCCTCACTGGCGCCCGCGCGACCCGCGAGATCCTGGACACATCGATTCCGGAGATCACACTGCCGGTGGCCGTCGGGCATAATCTATCGGTATTGGTCGAAGCCGCCGCGCGCGATCACCTGCTGCGCATGCAGGGCCAGTACAGCGACGAACAATTCGCCGCGCGCCAGGCACAGGTGATCGGGGCGGACCCCACAGGAGTGAGTTCATGCGACTGATCGTGGTCAGCGGACTGGCCGGCGCCGGTAAATCGGTGGCGCTGAACATGCTCGAGGATCTGGGCTACTACTGCATCGATAACCTGCCGCTGGGGCTGTTGCACGAGGTCTCGGCCGCCACCCTGCGCCGTCAGGGGCTGGACTTCGATCGACTGGCGGTGGGGGTCGATGCACGCGCGCGCAAGAATGAAATCGCCGAGTTCGGCGAGCGCGTGGATGATCTGCGCAGCGCCGATCTCGATATCGAGATCATCTATCTCTATGCCGACGAAGACACTATCCTGCGGCGCTATTCCGAGACGCGCCGCCGGCATCCGTTGTCCAGCGAGCAGCGTTCCCTGATCGACGCCGTCGCGCTGGATGTGGAACTGACCCAACCGATCGCGGCCAAGGCCGATATCTCGATCGATACCAGCCGGCTCAACATCCATCAGTTGCGCGACATCATCCGCAATCGGGTGGAAAGCGCCGCCTCGGGCGAATTATCGATCCTGGTGCAGTCGTTCGGCTTCAAATACGGGCTGCCGCCGGCGGTGGACTTCGTGTTCGACGTGCGCTGCCTGCCCAACCCGCACTGGGTGCCCGAACTGCGCGCGCTCACCGGCCAGGACGCGGCGGTCGCCGCACATCTGGCCGCCCAGCCGGCCACACACGAAATGCGCGACGACATCCTGCGGTTTTTCGCCCGCTGGCTGCCCGACTTCGCGCGCGAGGATCGCACCTACATCACCGTGGCGATCGGCTGTACCGGCGGCAAGCACCGCTCGGTCTATCTGGCCGAGCAGATCGGCGAACACTTGCGGCGTGAGTACGCCAACGTGCTGGTTCGCCACAACGAACTGCACTGATGAGCGCGGCAACGACAACGCGCGTCGGGGTATTGCTGATCGGCCACGGGGCACTGCCCGCGGCGCTCCAGGCGGCGGCCACGCACATCGTCGGCACGCCGTCTCTGGCCACGCACGCCATCGGCATCGCGGCGGACGAAAACACCGACGCCGCCCGCGCGCGCATCGCCCGTGCCGTCGCGACACTGGACAGCGGCGCCGGCGTGCTGCTACTCATCGACGCACTGGGGGCGACGCCCTACCAGCTGGCACACGCCGCCACCGAGAACCGCGACCGTATCGCGACGGTGACCGGCCTGAACCTGCCCATGCTGGTTCGCGTCTACAATTATCCGGAAATGGAGCTGGCCGAACTGGCCGACTCGGCCGCGACCGCCGGCCGACGCGGCGCCACACGCGCGCCGTAGCCTGTATCGACCACCACAACAAGAGCCGTGCCATGCCAACTCGCGACCTGCCGATCGTCAACAAGCTGGGCCTGCACGCACGCGCGGCCAGCCGATTCGTCACGGTCGCCTCGCAGTTCGATGCCCGCATTACGGTGACCAAGGACGGCCGCGAAGTCTCGGGCAAGTCCATCATGGGCGTAATGATGCTGGCCGCGGCCCGCGGCAGCACGATCCACGTCCAGGCCGAGGGCGACGACGCTTCGGAGGCGCTCGACGCACTCGACGCACTGGTTGCCGATCGCTTCGGCGAGAGCCAGTGACCGCGCCTGCCACCAACCCGGCCGGAGCCCGCCGCCGATGAGCCTGTGGCTGTCGGCCATCGGCGCCTCGCGCGGTGTCGCGATCGGGCCCGTGCATCGCATGCACGGCACCGATCTGGACATCCCCGAATATCACATCGCCGCCGAAGCGGTCGACGACGAGAGCGCGCGCTTTCACGCCGCCGCCCGTGAAGCGCGCGAGCAGCTGGCCGCCGTGCGCGAGCAGATCCCGGCCAATGCCCCCTCGGAGATCGGCGCGTTCATCGAAACCCATCTGCTGATGATGGACGATGCCGCGCTGATCGATACCGTCACCACCCGCATTCGCGACGACCGCGTGAACGCCGAATGGGCGCTCAAGCTCCAGGCCGAGGAACTGATCGACGTGTTCGAGCAGATGGACGACAGCTATCTGCGCACACGCCGCGACGATATCGCGCACGTCACCGCGCGCCTGCAGCGGGTGCTGCTGAAACAGGAACACCCGATCGGCGGCGGCAGCGCCGACGACACCGGCGAACCGCCGGTGATCGTGGCCGATGAACTCACCCCGGCCGACATCATCCTGTTGCACCAGCAGGGCGTGGCGGCGTTCGTCACCGAACACGGCGGGCCACTGTCGCACAGCGCGATCCTTGCCCGCAGCCTGCGCATCCCGGCGTTGATGGGCGCGGTTGGTGCGCGCCGTATTCTCGGTGACGACGAAACCGTGGTCGTCGATGGCGAAGCCGGCCACCTGCTCGCCGGGCCGGACGAAGCGGCGCTCGATTTCTATCGCCATCGCCAGCAGCGCGACGCCCGCTATCAACGCATGCTGACCGTGCTGCGCGACGAGGCCGCGGTCTCCGCCGACGGCGTGCGCGCCACCATGCTCGCCAACGTGGAACTGCCGGGCGACGCGATCGAGGCCTGCAAGGTCGGCGCCGAGGGCGTCGGCCTGTATCGCACCGAGTTTCTATTCATGAACCGCGAGGACTCGCCCAGCGAGGACGAACAGTTCGAGGTCTATCGTCAGGTCGTGGCCTCCATTGACGGCCCGGTCACCATCCGCACGCTGGATGCCGGCGCCGACAAGAGCCTCGGACGACCGGACAAGGTCTCGCCCAATCCGGCGCTGGGACTGCGCGCGATCCGCCTGTGCCTGAAGGAGACCGCCCTGTTCCGCACCCAGCTGCGGGCCCTGCTGCGGGCCTCGGCCGAGGGCGAGATGCGCATCATGCTGCCGATGATCTCCACCGTCGGCGAGATGCGCCAGGCGCGCCATCTGATCGACGAGGCCGCCGCCGAACTCGCCGCGGAAGGCATCGCCTACGACCGCGAGCTGCCGGTGGGCGCCATGATCGAGGTGCCCGCCGCCGCCCTGGCCGCCCCGACGCTGGCGCGCTATTGCGATTTCTTCTCGCTCGGCACCAACGACCTGATCCAGTACACACTGGCCATCGATCGCATCGACGACGAGATCAACTATCTCTACGATCCGCTGCATCCGGCCGTGCTCCATCTCATCCGCATGACCATCGATGCCGGGCGCGCGGCCGGCATCAGCGTGTCCATGTGCGGCGAGATGGCCTCCGACAAGCGCTATACGCCGTTGCTGCTCGGACTCGGCCTGACCGAGTTCTCCATGCATCCGGCCAGCGTGCTGGAGGTCAAGCGCGCGGTGATGGGCGCCGACGTGGCGCGCCTGCGCCGGCGCACGGCTGAAATCCTGTCGCTGACCGACGCCAACACCTATCGCGAGGCCCTGGACGGCCTGACCCGTGAACACAGCGCCTGAGCGCGCGGTCACAGGGCGCCCCGGCCGCCGGTCCGGTCACGCCCGCACAGGCAACGCGATCCACGGCGCGAAACCCTGATGTGCCCGACGGTGTTCAGCCCGCTGTTGCTGTATCGTAGCCTACCGCGCGGCCATCCGAAACGCCGCGCGCGCGGTCGACCGGCCGCCCGGGGGCCGGCGTGGCGCAGCATGGGCGAACCGGCCCGTAAGCGGGCCGGGTTGCGATCGCGCGCCGCGCAGGCCAGCCTCGAAACACGGCACGCCGCCGTCATTCCCGCCCCTCTGCCAAGGCCCGTTACATGAGCGAGCCCGCCGTCCGGACCGATATCCTCGAACAACGCCTGGCGTCGCTCAACGCCGCCCTTGAGTCGGGGCGAATGCGCCGGCTCAAACCGATGCTGGCCTCGTTGTCTCCGGCCGAAATCGCGCTGCTGCTGGAAGCCGTGCCACGCGCCAAGCGCGAGGTGGTGTGGGCACTGGTACCCGACGAGGACCACGGCGAGACGCTGCTGCACGTCAACGACGAGGTCCGCGCCGAGCTGATCGACAGCCTCGACAGCGCCACCCTGCTGGCCGCTACCGAAGGCCTGCCGATCGACGATCTGGCCGACCTGATCGAGGATCTGCCCGAACAGGTCACGCGCGAAATGCTGCGCTCGATGGACGCGCAGAATCGCGAGCGGCTCAAGGTGGTCATGGCCTATGCGCCGAATTCCGCCGGCGGCCTGATGAACAACGACACGGTCACGGTGCGCCCGGATGTCTCGCTCGATGTGGTCTCGCGCTATCTCAAGCAGCGCAGCTGGCTGCCGGACGATACCGAGTCGTTGTTCGTGGTCTCGCGCTATGGTCGCTATCTCGGCATGCTGTCGCTGGCCAAGCTGGTCACGCTCGACCCCGAGCGCGATGTCTCCGAGGTGATGAACACCGACATCGACGCGCTGCCCGTCGACATGGCGGCCGCCCAGGTCGCCAAACGGTTCCAGGATCTCGACCTGATCTCGGCGCCGGTGGTCGACGCCGAGGGCGGCCTGCTCGGGCGCATCACCATCGACGACGTGGTCGACGTGATCCGCGACGAAGCCGAGCACAGCATCATGAGCCTGGCCGGCCTGGACGAGGAAGAAGACGTGTTCGCGCCGATCATGCGCAGCGCGCGCCGGCGTGCGGTGTGGCTCGGCACCAACCTGGCGACCGCGTTTCTGGCCTCTGAGGTGGTGGGCCTGTTCTCGGACGCCCTGTCCCAGATCGTCGCCCTGGCCGTCCTCATGCCGATCGTGGCCAGCATGGGCGGCATCGGCGGCTCGCAGACACTGACCCTGATGATTCGCGGGCTGTCGCTGGGCCAGATCGGTTTTTCCAACGCGCGGGCCCTGCTGCTCAAGGAGTTGGCCGTAGCGCTGATCAACGGCCTGCTCTGGGGCATCGTGGTCGGCGGGGTCGCCCTGGTGTGGTTCGATAACCTGGGCCTGGCGATCATCATGGCAGTAGCGCTGGTCATCAATCATCTCAACGCCGCCGTCACCGGCGTGGCGATCCCGCTGGCCCTGAAGAAGCTGGGCATCGACCCCGCCCTGGCCGGCTCGGTGGTGCTGACCACGTTCACCGACGTGATCGGCTTCGCCTCGTTCCTCGGTCTCGGCACGCTGTTCCTGCTGCACTGACCGCCGCCCCGGTGCCGGCGGGCCGCCGGCATTGACGCCATCTACTGCCCGGCAATCGTCATCCGGTCGATCACCACGGAGGGCGTGCGTACCGCGCTCTGGTATTCGACATCATTGCCGAGCGCGGCGATGCCGTTGTACATATCGGCCAGATTGCCGGCGACGGTGGCGTTCTCCACCGGATAGGCCAACGCCCCGTTTTCCACCCACCAGCCGGCGGCACCGCGGGAATAATCGCCGTTGACCAGGTTCACGCCCTGTCCCATCAACTCGGTGACGACCAGGCCCCGGCCCATGCCCGCCACCAACGCATCGAAATCGGCGTCGCCCGGCGCGACATCGATGTTGAATATGCCGCCGGCGTTGCCCGTGCTCGCCAGCCCCAGCCGGCGCGCCGAGTAAGCCGACAACAGATACGAGCGCAGTACACCTTCGGCCACCAGATCGCGTTCGACAGTGGCCACACCGTCATCGTCGAAGCCGGTGCTGGCGAGTCCATGCCGGCGGTGCGGGACCTGGCGCAACGTCAATCCGGGCACGGCGATACGCTGGTCGAGCCTGTCCTTGAGGAAACTGGCATTGCGATACAGCGTACCGCCGCTGATCGCGCCGAACAGATGGCCCCACAGACTGCGCGCGACGCGCGGCGTGAACAGCACCGGCGCCGTCAGGGTCGGCACCGCGCGCGAACCGAGGCGGGCCAGCGCGCGATCGGCAGCCAGCCGGCCGATCTCGGCCGGGGCGAACAGCTGCTCGGCCCGGCGCGCCTGCGAGAACGCGATCTCGCGCTGCATGCGGCCGGCCGCATCGCGGGCGATCGCCGTACAGGACGCCGCATGCCGGCTGGCGCGTTCGATGCCGATGAAGCCATGACTGTTGCCATAGGCGCTGATCGCATCCTGGGTGGCCACGGTCGCGCCTTCGGTCTGGACGATGCGCCGGTCGGTGGCGAGCGCGGCCGCCTCCACGGCCAGCGCCTGGTCCTGGGCGGCCGCCGGGGTCAGCGCCCAGGGGTTGTACAGGCCCAGATCCGGCCAGTCGCGCGCCATCAGAGCGGCATCGGCCAGGCCCGCATACGCATCCGGCTCGGTGAAACGCGCGATGGTCAGCGCCTGATCGAGGGCGGCGGCCAGGCCTGCCGGCGTCAGGTCGGTGGTCGAGGCGCTGCCGCTGGCGCGGCCGCGATAGACCGTCACCGCCGCCGTACGATCGCCTTCATATTCCAGCGATTCGCGATGCCGATCGCGCACCGACACCGACAGGCTGCGCGAAGCCGACAGACTCGCCTCGGCGGCATCCGCGCCGGCCGCGGCCGCGCGGTCGAGCATGGAAGTCAGCGATTCGCGGAGCGCGTCCGCGCCGGGCAGTTCACGGGAGTCGGCAGGTACGGCAAGGGTATCGGTCATGCAGCAGGATCCGGGCAGGCAAACCGCCAAAATAGCGGGCGCACGGCCCCCCGCGCAATAAGCGCGCGGTGCGGCGAGCGGTTATGCTGACGGCATGCCCAGAGGCGATTCCCACAACGAGACCTCGGCCCGCCGCCGGCTGCTCGGCGTGCTGCTGCGTCCGCGCTCGATCAACGGCCTGGTGCTGGCCAGCTTCGCCGTCGTGGCCACGCCGCTGATGGTCGCGATCGTGGCCAGCGTGGTCTATGTCAATCAGCTCAATGCCCAGAGCGAGCGGCTGGTGATGCAGGGGGTCGCCGTCACGCGCGACAGCAAACGCCTCAACAGCCTGCTGATCAGCATGGAACGCAGCGCCCGCCAGTATCGCGTACTCGGCCAGGCCGACCTGGTCGCTCGCTTCCGCTCGCAGGCCCGGGCATTCGAGGGCGAACTCAAGTCCCTGGCCCGCCTGCATCTGGATACGGTGCCGAGCTGGAACCTGTCAGCGCTGCGCGAGCAGGTGGCCGGCCTGGCCCGGCGACTCGGCACCGGCGACAAGCAGACCGACCAGGTCATCAGCACGCTGAACACGATCCGCGATTCGACCAATGCCATCGCCGACCAGGGCGCCCGGTTCGTCGACCAGGAGCTCGATCATCTGCAGCGCACGGCGCGCCATGCGCGCCTGTTCCTGCTCGTCTGCGTGTTTGCCCTGATTCCCGCGGCCATGGCGCTCGGGTTATTTTTGACCTTTGTCATCGCGCGGCCGCTGCGCCAGATTCTGGATGCCGTCGGTCATCTGGGCACGGGCGATTTCTCGCGCCCGGTGTCGATCGTCGCGCCGGCTGCCGAGCTCGATCGCCTGGGTGAACGCCTGGACTGGATGCGCCAGCGCCTGGCCACGCTCGACGAGGAGAAACAACAGTTCATCCGGCACATGTCGCACGAACTCAAGACACCGCTGGCCAGCATCCGCGAAGGCACGGAACTGCTCGCCGACGGCTCGGTCGGCGTTTTGAGCGAGGCGCAGCGCGAGGTGGCGACGATTCTGCAGAGCAACAGCCAGGATCTGGCGGCTCTGATCGACAATCTGCTCAACTCGGCAACCTGGCAACAACAGCGAGCGCGCCTGGAGTACACCGAATTCGATCTGACGGCGCTGATCGAACGCATGGTCGAACGCCAGAAGCTGGCCATCGAGGCACGCGATCTGCGCGTCGAGCGACCGCGGTCACCGATCGTACTCAGCGCCGACCGGGATCGATTGCACCTGATCGTGGATAATCTGCTGGCGAATGCAGTCAAATTTTCGCCGATGGGCGGCACTATCCGTATCGAGGTCGAACACGGCCCGACAGAGGGGACGGATTTATATGTATCGGATGACGGGCCCGGCGTGGCGACAGCCGAACGAGAACGTATCTTCGAAGCCTTCGTCCGCGGCAGCAGCACGCCCGGCGGCAAGTCCGCGGTCAAGGGGACCGGCATCGGCCTGTCGGTGGTGCGCGACTGCGCCGAAGCCCATGGCGGCTGCGCGCAGGTCGTGGAGCGCGGGCCTCGCGACAGCGTTTTCCATGTGCATATCCCGCCCTGGAACGGGCGCGCCTGAGCAGCGCCCGCCACCACGGGGGCTGGCGGTCGCGCTCGCTCTGGCTGCGGCCCTGGCCGTATCGGGCTGCGCGCACGACAAGGGCAACCCGCTGGCAACCGCGCAGACACCGCCTGAAATGTCCGCCCCCGCGTTGACCCTGCTCGGCTATGCCCGCCGGCTGGCGGACACAACGCCGGCCGGGCGCGAAGCCGCCGTACGCGCAGCCCGGCGCCAGGTTCGGACCAGCCCGAGCGCGATCAGCTATGCCTATCTGGCGCTGGCGCTCGGATCACCGCACCAGCGGTTGTATACGCCAGACGAGGCCGCGCGCTACGCCAGGCTGGCGCTCAACACCAAGCCGGCGCCCTGGGATCCGGATGCGCGCCAGTACCTGAGCGACTATGCCCGCCTCTACGGTGAGCTGACCCAGGCCAACGGCGATGAGCCCAGTGACGCGGCGCAGAAGATCGCGGATCTCAAGGCGCGCCTGGCGAAAGCCCAGAACAAACTCAAGGCGCTGTCGAACATCGAAGACCGCCTGGATACCGTCGAGAAACACCCGTGACCGAACACCGAAAGGGCCGGCTGCTGCTGGTCGACGACGACCCGAGCCTGCGCCGCCTGATGACGATTCGCCTCGAAGGCGTCGGACACACCGTGGCCAGCGTCGAAAGCGCCGACCGCGCACTCGACATCCTGGGCGACTTCGCCGCCGAGTGCGTGATCACCGATCTGCGCATGGACGGCATGGACGGGCTCGACCTGCTGCAACGGCTGTCGGCCAATCACCCCAATATTCCGGTCATCGTCATCACGGCCCACGGCACGATCCCCGAAGCCGTGTCGGCGACCCAGGCCGGCGCGCTCGATTTCCTGTCCAAACCGGTGGACAAGGAAACGCTGCTGGCCCGCGTCGACCAGGCCCTGGCCCAGGGCGGCTTGCCCAGCCGCGATTGGGAATCGATCTGGCAGGCGCGCATCGTGACCCGCTCGCCGCTCATGCGGGAACGGCTGGCCGAGGGCCGAATGGTGGCCGAGACCGACTCCAGCGTGCTGATCACCGGCGAATCCGGCACCGGCAAGGAAGTCATGGCGCGTGTCATGCATGAAGCCAGCCCGCGTGCCCAGCGCGCGTTCGTGGCGCTGAACTGCGGCGCCATGCCCGAGCAGTTGCTGGAGTCGGAACTGTTCGGCCACGAAAAAGGCGCATTCACCGATGCCAAGAGCGCCCAGCCGGGGCTGTTCCGCTCGGCCGAGGGCGGCACCCTCTTTCTGGACGAAATCGGCGATATGCCGATCGCTCTTCAGGTCAAGCTCCTGCGCGTCCTCCAGGAACGCGAGATCCGGCCGGTCGGCGGCCGGCACAGCATCCCGGTGGACGTGCGTGTGATCTCGGCCACCCACCGCAATCTGGATACGGCCATCAACGAGGGCACGTTCCGCGAGGATCTCTACTATCGTCTGGCGGTGGTCAGCCTGGCCCTGCCCTCACTCGCCGAGCGACCCGAAGACATCGCGCCGCTGGTGCGGCATTTCCTGGATCGCCTCGCGCGCCGGTCGGGGCGACGGGCCAAGGTCTATGCCCCGGAAGCCATGGAACGGCTCACGGCGTACAGCTGGCCGGGCAATATTCGGCAACTGTCCAACGTCGTCGAACACAATGTCGCGCTCACGCGCGGCCCGGTGATCGGCCGTGCCGCCGTGGACAAGGCGCTGGCCCAGCACGGCGGCCCGGACGCGTCGGCCTCGAGCATCCGGCCCCTGGCACAGGCGCGGGACGAGTTCGTGCACGACTACCTCGTCCAGCTATTGCGCATCACCGAAGGCAACGTCGCCCGAAGCGCCCGGCTCGCCCAGCGCAACCGCACCGAATTCTACAAGCTGCTGGCGCGTCACGATGTCGATCCGGGGCAGTTCAAGTCCTGAATCCGGCTGTTGCCTGTAGACGACAACCATTGGCGCCGTTCCCGTGCTTGATGTCGCTCTATGGCGACATATTTTTATATTAATATTCAATAACTTAATTAATTCCTGAGTGATCCGTCGTTGATCAGCGACGGTTTTCCGCGCCACCGGGTCCGATCCGCTGGCCGGACGCGCCTCAAGGGCCCGATTTAATTTATAATTTATTGATATTAATATATTTTTATTTTTTGGCACGGCGGTTGCTAAACCCTGATCAAATTCGGACGACAGACCGCACTTGCAGCAGCGATAGCCAATCGGCCGAAAGGCTTCGAGACCGCCGCCCCACGCTTCCAGCGCCCGGGGTGGCACGGACTGGCGATGAGCGTCGCCGTCATGTCGAGGATTCGGCTATTCGGGCGGATGACTGCCGCAAGCGGCCATCGGATCGCAACAAAGGAGTTTGAACAGTCGGAACAACCCACGGATCGTCGGCCACCGCCCAGTCGAGCCGGCGCCTGGTGGTTTGTTCAACAGAGTTCGCGTGCTTGCGCGACATGGTTTCGCCTGGTCGGGCCGGTTTCCCCGGTCCCCCCCTCGTGCCTCGGCGTTAACGGCCCGGCCAGTGCGAATTATTCCGATGTCCTGCAGCGCAGCCACGCACCCGTTTCGCCGGTTGGGCCGGAGTTTCTCCCGGTCCCCCCCCTCGTGCCTCGGCGTAGCCCGGCCCGACTCGGCGGATTATCAAAGAAGAAAAGCACGGGCGGGTCACCCGCCCTCTCAAGGCCGCGAATCGCGGCCTTTTTTATGCCCGCCCCGGGGCCGGTGTCTCAACGCGCCGGCGCCGACGGCCCGGGCCGCCTTGCGAACCGGTCGCAGGATACCCGTGGCGCCTGTTTCAACTGGTGCTTGTGCCGCGGCCGGGTGCGCCCGTCAGGCGCGGGGTTCGAGCGCGGTGAGCAGTTTGTCGTGGATACCGCCGAAGCCGCCATTGCTCATCACCACGACCACATCACCCGGGCGCGCCTCGGCCGTGATCGCCGCCGCCAGCGCGTCGATATCATCGATGGCACGGAAACGGTCGCCGAGGGCGCGCATGGCGCCGGCCAGGTCCCAGTCGATGCCGGCATCGTAGCCGTAAACACGGTCTGCGCTTTCGAAGCTGGCCGCCAGGGTGTGCTCGTGCACGCCGGCCCGCATGGTATTCGAGCGCGGCTCGAAGGCCACCAGCACACGGCCTTGCGACCGCCCCGCGCTCAGACCATCCAGCGTGGTGCGGATGGCGGTCGGGTGATGAGCGAAATCGTCATAGACCGCCACCCCGCCCGGCGTGCCGCGGAGTTCCAGCCGCCGCTTGACGCCGCGAAATCCGGCCAGCGCGCGGATGGCAGCGCGTGGCTCGACGCCGGCATGCTCGGCTGCGGCGATCGCGGCACAGGCATTCGCGGCGTTGTGGGCGCCCTTGAGCGCCCAGGCCAGTTCGCCGACGACTTCGGGTCCCCAATGAATGCACAGCCGACCATGATCCGGGTGCAGGGGCTCGACATGCCACCCCGCCGTGCCGTTGAACGGCACCCGCGGCGTCCAGCAGCCCTGTGCGATGACGGTATCGAGCGCCGCGTCGGTCGCGTTGTGCACGATACGCCCCGAGCCCGGCACGGTGCGAAGCAGATGATGGAACTGGCGCTGGATCGCGGCCAGGTCATCGAAAATATCGGCGTGATCGAACTCGAGATTGTTGAGAATCAGCGTGCGCGGCCGGTAGTGAACGAACTTCGAGCGCTTGTCGAAAAAGGCCGTGTCGTACTCGTCGGCCTCGACCACGAACAACCTGGAATCACCGATCGCTGCCGAGGCCCCCAGATCCGCGGCGATGCCGCCGATCAGCCAGCCGGGTGCGGCCCCCTGGTCGACCAGTATGTGCGCGAGCATGCTCGCGGTGGTGGTTTTGCCATGCGTACCGGCCACCGCGAGCACCCAGCGATCGGCGAGCACGTTGTCCGCCAGCCACTGCGGGCCCGAGGTATAAGCGAGCCCCGCGTCGAGCATGTACTCGACCGCGGGGTTGCCGCGGGCCATGGCGTTGCCGACCACGACCTGATCCGGCGGCGGCTGCAGATGGCTCGGCGCATAGCCGTCCATGACCGCGATGCCGGCCTCGGCCAGCTGAGTGCTCATGGGCGGATAAAGACCCTGATCGGAGCCCGTGACCGTATGCCCGGCTGCCCGCGCCAGCAGCGCCACACCGGCCATGAACGTGCCGCCGATTCCCAGAATATGGATGTGCATCGCGAGCGCTAGCCGAGGGCCGAAAAGACCAGCATCAACAACAACTCGAAGCCGAGCGTTACGGTCACGCCGAAAAAGATCGGCACGTTGAGCGCATGCCGATAGATATGGGTATAGATCGCCAGGCCCCAGATCCCGACCACCAGATAAGCCAGCGCGAACAGCGGCGACGGCATCGGCACCTGCGACGGATCGGTCGCGCTGCGCAATGCATCCAGATAGGGCCGCAGGGCGCGCGTGGGGGCGAGCATGATCAGCGTGAGCACCGTCCCCGAGGAAAACAAGGCGGTCGCGGTCTGGTTGAAGCGATTCGACAAATGGCGCAGACGCAGGATCACCGCCACGTACAGCCCGAGCATGAGCGTTGCCAGGCCCGCCTGGACCAGCGCCGCCGCCAACGGGCCGACCAGCGCGACCTGAACGAACAGAACGATACAATAAGCCGCTATGCTGACCACCAATGTTGTCTGATCGCCGGGCATGTCCTGCGGCCCGCGGCGAAACAGCATGAGGTCGACGAGTCGGCGGACAAAATCCATGGTCAACGCGAAATCCCTATGAACGACAAGCTCGATGAAGCCAAGCGCATGATACCGAAGGCGCCGCAGCGCGTCGTCACGATCGAGGACGACGCCGCCCTGGCCGCGTTCGTGGCCGGACTGGCGGATCGCGACTGGATCGCCGTCGACACGGAGTTTCTGCGCGAGCGCACCTACTATCCGAAGCTGTGTCTGGTGCAGATCGCCGACACCGATCACATCGGCCTGATCGACGTCCTCGCGCTCTCCGACCTGACCCCACTGGCCGGACTGCTGACCGATGCGCGTGTGCGCAAGGTGTTTCACTCCGCCGAACAGGACCTCGAGGTGCTCTACCAGAGCTTCGGCACGATGCCGGCGCCGATCTTCGACACCCAGGTGGCCGCGCCGCTGCTCGGCTTCGACGACCAGATGGGCTATGCCCGCCTGGTCGAGGCGTTGCTCGACAAGAAACTGCCGAAGGGCCACACCCGCACCGACTGGAGCCACCGTCCGCTGCCGGACGGCGCGCTCGACTACGCCGCCGACGATGTCCGCTATCTGGCTGTCGCCTACCCGATGCTGCGTGAAACGCTCGCCGCCGCCGATCGGCTCGACTGGCTGGCCGGCGACTTCGAGCGCATGGTCGAGCCGGATCGTTTCGACGTCGATACCCGCGCCGCCTGGCGACGGATCAAGGCCTGGAACCGGCTCGCCCCGGTCGCGCAACAGGTTCTGGCCGAGCTCGCCGACTGGCGCGAGCGCGAGGCCATGGCCGCCGATCGGCCGCGGCGCTGGATTCTGGCCGATGCCCCCTTGATCGCCATCGCCGAAAGCCAGCCCACCCGCGATATCGACCTGGCGGACACGCCGGATCTGCCCGTGCGCACGCTGGAGCGACACGGCGATGCGCTACTGAACTGCGTGGCGCGCGGGCTGACGCGCCCGGCCGAGGTGCTGGACCCGAACGCCGGACCGCCGGACGAAGCCACGCGACGCCGGATCAAGACCGGCATGCGCGCCCTGGCCCGGGCCGCGGAAGCGGCCGACATACCACCGGCCGCGGTGGCCAGCCGGGCCGACGTGGCGGCGATCGTGGCCGGTCGGCGGGATGGCCGCCTGCTCCGGGGGTGGCGCGCGGAAGTTGCCGGACGCGCCGTGGTCGAGGCGGTGGAAAGCGCCCGCACCGACGCGGCCCGGGGCTGTTAATCCGGCATCAAAACAGCTGACTTCATCAGCTGTTTTCAACGCCTTCAAAAACAAACGACGGCACCTGCTCGTCTTTTATTTTCAAAGGCTTCGCGGCCAATGGCCGCGGCGATCATGCGGTCGCATACTCGCGCCATCAACCCGAAATCATCTATTTCCGGGCCGGGTAAATGACGCCGGGCGCGCCCGGTACCGGAGATCGGCGATACCGGCGCTGATGCGCGCAAAACCGCGCTTCAGACGTCGGCCAGGGCGGCCTTGATGCGCGCGTATATCTCGTCGACCGCGCCGACACCGGCCACCGGCTTGAGCAGACCGCGCTGCTCATAATAAGCCACGAGCGGCTGGGTCTGCTCCTGGTAAACCGACAGCCGATTGCGGATCGTTTCCTCGTTGTCATCGGCCCGGCCACGCGCCATCAGGCGACTCACGAGTTCTTCGTTGTCGACCTTGAGATGCACCACGCACTGCAGCGGGCGGCCGAGCTCGGTCAGCAGCTCGTCCAGGGTTTCGGCCTGGGCCTCGCTGCGCGGGAATCCGTCGAGGATAAAGCCATTTTCCGTGTCGGGCTGGTTGAGCCGCTCGCGCATCATGCCCACCACGATATCGTCGGACACGAGCTCGCCGGCATCCATCGCCGCCTTGGCCTTCAAACCCAACTCGGTCTGCTCCGCCACCGCTGTGCGCAGCAGATCACCCGTCGAGATCTGCGGCACGCCATATCCCTCGACGAGCTTGGCGCTCTGCGTTCCCTTACCCGAGCCAGGCGCGCCCAGCAGCACGATTTTCAGCATGATATCCCCGCCAAAAGACCTTTAAATTTCTAGGGTGGAGGCCGCCGCGCAGACTGCGACGTCCGATGCGCTGGCCGACGCTCGACGTTACTGTCTGCCCCCGGGCAAGTCAATTGTCTCAGGCTCTCGGGCTCACGTATGCTTGCCCGCAGACGATTGCGCCGGTCGCGGCTTACCCGCCGCTCGCGCGCTTCGACAGCCGGAGTTCAAGCCGGGGCCCGACCGTCGGCCGTGGCGCCGGCCAGCTCAAAAGGAAAGACACGGATGACGAAGAAGAACGCCTTCTATGCCCAGAGCGGCGGCGTGACCGCCGTGATCAACGCATCGGCCGCCGGCGTGATCGAGGCGGCCCGCGAGCACGGCGATACCATCGGCACGCTCTATGCCGGCCGCGACGGCATTGTCGGCGCGCTCACCGAGGACCTGATCGACACCTCGGCCGAGGACGACGCCACCATCGCGGCGCTGCGGCACACGCCCGCCGGCGCGTTCGGCTCGGCGCGCTACAAGCTCAAGGGCCTGGAGGAAAACCGCGCCGAGTACGAACGCCTGATCGAGGTGTTCAAGGCCCACGACATCGGCTACTTCTTCTATAACGGCGGCGGCGACTCGGCCGATACCTGCGCCAAGATCAGCCAGCTGGCCGACGCCCTCGGTTATCCCATCCAGGCGATCCATATCCCCAAGACCATGGACAACGACCTGCCGCACACCGACTGCTCCCCCGGTTTCGGCAGCGTGGCCAAGTACACCGCGGTCTCGATCCGCGAGGCCGGCTACGACCTGCACAGCATGTGCCGTACCTCGACCAAGGTGTTCATCCTCGAGGTGATGGGCCGGCACGCCGGCTGGACCGCTGCCGCCGGCGGGTTGGCCGCCGAGGAGGCGGGCGATGCGCCGCATATCCTGCTGTTCCCTGAAATCGCGTTCGATCGCGCGAAGTTCCTGGCCCGGGTCGATGAAACCGTCAAGACGTATGGCTACTGCACGATCGTGGCCTCGGAAGGCGTCGAGATCGGGGCCGAGTTCAAACGCGGCGACGGCCGCGAGGCCGATGCCTTCGGCCATGTACAACTGGGCGGCGTCGCGCCCCGGATCGCCGAGCTGGTCAAATCCGGGCTCGGCTACAAGTACCACTACGCCATTGCCGACTACCTGATGCGGGCCGCACGCCATATTGCTTCGGCAACCGATGTCGAGCAGGCCTACGCCGTCGGCCGTGCTGCGGTCGAGTACGCGGTGGCGGGCAAATCCGGCGTCATGGTGACCATCAAGCGCGAATCGGACGCGCCCTATCGCTGGTCGCTGGGCGAGGCGCCGCTGGCCGATGTGGCCAACGTCGAGAAATTCATGCCGCGCAATTTCATCAGCGAAGATGGCTTCCATATCACCGAGACCGCGCGCCGCTACCTCAAGCCGCTGATCGCCGGCGAGAACTATCCGCCCTATGTGGATGGCCTGCCGGACTATGCCCGGCTCAGGAACCAGGCGGTGCCGAAGAAGCTGAATACCGCATTCGAGGTCTGAATCCGTTGCCCGACGGCGGTTCAGACAGACTCGGCTTAGGCTTTTTGAGCCTATTGAGATAACCGCATTCTTGGTCGGCAAGCCGGCGGCACCAAGGCATCGACTTGCGGCCGGACCCGGTGCGCCGCCCCTGATCGAGGTTTCACGCGGGGTCGCCGGCTGGCCCGGCCGGGGCCAGCGCACATCAAGGCCGGCCCGGCGCATCCCGGCGGGCTTGCGCCGGTGTCGCGCGCTGTTCGGGTTTGCGCCCCGCCTTCGGTACACTAACGCCCGATTCTCAATCCACCAATCACAACGGAAGGCGCAGATGGGCTACGAAGCACTGACGCCGGGCAAGAACCCGCCCGAAGAAATCAACGTCATCATCGAAATCGTCGAGGGCTCCTCCTCGGTGAAGTATGAAGTGGACAAGGACAGCAACTGCCTGATGGTGGATCGCTTCATGAACGTCGCGATGCACTATCCGGCCAACTACGGCTTCGTGCCGAAGACCCTGTACGACGACGGCGACCCGGTCGACGTGCTGGTGCTCACCCCCGAGCCGATCGTGCCGGGCGCGGTGATCAAGTGCCGCCCGGTGGCCGTGCTGGGCACCGAGGACGAATCGGGCCTGGACGCCAAAATCCTGGCCGTGCCGACCGACAAGATCAGCACCGACTACTACAAGGACGTGCGCGATCTCGGCGACATCGACGACCGCCTGAAGAACAAGATCCAGCACTTCTTCGAACACTACAAGGACGAAGAAAAAGGCAAGTGGGTCAAGATCACCGGCTGGGAAGGCGTCGACAAGGCGAAGGCCGAGATCGAGAAATCCATCGAGGCCTACAACAAGGGCTGATCGCTGGCGCGCCATCCGATGCCCGGCCGAATGGCCGGCATTCGCGCGATGAAAATCCCCTGCCGAGCGCTCGGCGGGGGCTTTTTTCTGGCGACGCGGGCCACGTCGGCATGCCGGCGTGCCGGCCAACGCCCACACGGGCGACGATCACCGGCGGCGCACAATCAACGCTCCAGCAGTCGCGGCCGCAGCTCATGGAGATTGCACGGCCGCGTGCGAATATCGATCTGGTCGGCAATGAGCTTGTCCCAGCCGTCGGCCGCCGCGCCCGACGAACCCGGCAGGCAGAAGATGAACGTGGCCCTGGCCACGCCGGCGATCGCGCGCGATTGGAGCGTGGAGGTGCCGATGGCGTCGTACGACAACATCCGGAACATCTCGCCGAAGCCATCGATACGCCGATCGAACAGTACCTCGATCGCCTGCGGCGTGACATCGCGCCCGGTCAGCCCGGTGCCGCCGGTCGTGATCACCACGTCCGGGGCGTCATCGGCGATCCAGCGTGCGACGATCGCGCGCAATTCGTACACATCGTCCGGGCAGATACGCTTATCGTGCAGGATGTGGCCGGCCGCCTGCAGGCGTTCGACCAGAACGCGGCCGGACTTGTCGGTAGCCTCGGTGCGGGTGTCGGATACGGTCAGCACCGCAATTCGCAGCGGCGCGAATTCATCGGTCATGGGTCGAGCATTCCATGGCTGGGAAGGTTGAGCGCCACGATGCCATAAAACCGGGGCGTTGCCCGCGATGACGTGACGTCCGGTACGCGTTATACTTAAGTCGGTCGGTTCCACCCATATGCCATCGCACGGGCCCCGACCGAAGCCGCGCCGCCGAGCCTTCCGCTTGGCCGCCGAAGATCGACACGGACACTGCACAACAATCCAGGTCGGTCTGCTATTCACACCACCAGGACAATGCATGTCATTCGATTCCCTCGGCTTGTCGCCGCATCTGCTGGCGTCAGTCGCCGACTCGGGCTATAGCACGCCTACCCCGATTCAATCCAAGGCCATTCCGGCCATCATCGACGGCGCCGACGTATTGGGCGCGGCCCAGACCGGCACCGGCAAGACCGCGGCCTTCGTGTTGCCGATCCTCCAGCGCCTCGGCCAGACCCACGAGAAAAAGCCGCGCGTACTCGTGCTCGCCCCCACCCGTGAACTGGCCGCCCAGGTCGCCGAATCGGTGAGCACCTACGGCGCCAACACGCAGCTCAAGCGCACCGTCGTGTTCGGCGGCGTCGGCTATCAGCCGCAGATCACTGCGTTCAAGAAAGGCGTGGACATCATCGTGGCCACACCGGGCCGCCTGCTCGATCATTTGCAGAATGGCCACATCGATCTGTCGAATCTGAACACGCTGGTACTCGACGAAGCCGATCGCATGCTCGACATGGGCTTCATCCACGACATCAAGCGCGTGCTGAAGTATGTGCCGGCCAAGCGCCAGACGCTGTTGTTTTCGGCAACCTTCTCCAACGATATCCGCAAGCTGGCCGGTTCGCTGCTGACCCGGCCGATCGAGATCGATGTCGCCCCGCGCAACTCCACCGCCGAGCGTGTGGCCCAGCGCGTGATCATGGTCGAGAAGCCGCGCAAGCGCGCCGTGCTCAGCCATCTGATCGGTTCCAACAACTGGTCGCAGGTGCTGGTGTTCGCCCGCACCAAGCACGGTGCCAACCGGCTGGTGAAACAGCTGGAAACCGACGGCCTGACCGCCGCCGCCCTGCACGGCAACAAGTCGCAGAACGCGCGCACCAAGGCGCTGGACGGCTTCAAGAACGGCACGGTTCGCGTGCTCGTGGCTACCGATATCGCGGCCCGCGGCATCGATATCGACTCGCTGCCGCATGTAGTGAATTACGAGCTGCCCAACGTGCCCGAGGACTATGTGCACCGCATCGGCCGCACCGGCCGCGCCGGCGCCGAGGGCGAAGCCCTGTCGTTGGTGGGCCCGGAAGAACGCAAGGATCTCAAGAGCATCGAGAAGCTGATCGGCCGTCAGATCGAGCGCTTCCAGCCGGAAGGCATCGACCTGCGCGCACCGCAGGGCAGCACCGATACGGACGAAGACGATCGCCGGCCGGCGCGTCGCCCGGGCAACGGCAAGCCCTCCCGTGGGCGGCCCGGCAATGACAACAAGCCCCGCGCCAATGGCGACCAGGGCGCGCCACGTCAGGGCCAGCCGCATCACGAGCGCGCGCGCCACGAAGACGGCAGCGACAAACCGCGGCGCAGCAGCACCCGCCGGGGCAAGCGTGGCGGTCGCGGCGGCCAGCGCCAGGGCAACGGCGCGCCCAACTGATCGCGGCCCGCCGGCATTGATGCGCTTCGGCCATCGATGCGGCGCCCGCAAGGCGCGTCGGGCTTCGAGCCTGGCGCGCTTTTTTCATGGGCGCCGCGTCAGCCGGTCAGCGTGCTGGTACCGGCGAACAACACATACATGACTGTCATCGCCGTGGCGAAAGATAACGTGAGCGCAAAGAACGGCCCGGTTTCGAGCGCATGCTCGCGATACAGGCACAGCGCGAGATAAACACCGCCACTGATCAGAAACGACATCACCCAGTAGCACAGAGCGTAGGGCGCGCCGGCGACCACCAGCAGCCAGTAGATCGGCAGGGTGACGACCACCAGCAACACGAGACTCGCGATCGCGTAGGCCGCGCCGTAGAACCTGCGATGGGCCGTCATGGCCGCCCCCTGTGAGAACCCCGGGGCTTCAAATTAGCCTGCGCACAGGGCGACCGCAATAGCGCCCGGTCGCCCGGATGATGCGTCGGACCGGGCCCGCAAACCCGCGCGCATGCGCCACCCGGGCCGATGAATCGCCGATTGCGGTCGGTTCAGCCGCGGCGATCCTTTACAATCGCGCCCATGATCGCCTTCAAACATGTCACCCTCCGCCGCGGCCCGCGCAAACTCCTCGAAGATGTCGACCTGAGACTTCAGGCCGGCCAGCGCGTGGGCATCGTCGGTGCCAATGGCACCGGCAAATCCAGCCTGCTCGCCATGATGCTCGGCGAACTCGCGCCCGACGCCGGCGAGATCGATATTCCCGCCAGCGCCGAGATTGCCACCGTGCGCCAGCATGCGCCGGCCGGCGCCCAGCCGGCGATCGAGTTCGTGCTCGACGGCGATGTCGAATTGCGCGCGGTGGAGTCGCGTCTGGCCGAGGCCGAGGCCACCGGCGACGGCAACGCCATGGCCGAGCTGCACGGGCGCCTGGCCGAGATCGACGGCTATGCCGCCCGTGCCCGGGCCGCGCGGTTGCTGCACGGCCTGGGCTTCGCGCCGTCGACGCACGACGCCCCGCTCGACGATTTCTCCGGCGGCTGGCGCATGCGCCTGAATCTGGCCGCAGCACTCATGCGTCGCTGCGACCTGCTGCTGCTCGACGAGCCGACCAACCACCTCGACATGGATGCCGTGTTCTGGCTGCAGGAATATCTCGGCGCCCACCCCGCCACGCTGGTCGTGATCTCGCATGACCGCGATTTCCTCGATGCGCTGGCCACCCACACGCTGCATCTGGAACACGGCAAGGCGGTCCTCTACACCGGCAACTATTCCCGCTTCGAGATGATGCGCGCCGAAGCCAAGGCCCAGCAGCAGGCCGCCTTCGAAAACCAGCAGAAGAAGCTCAACCAGTTGCAGGGCTTCGTCGACCGCTTTCGGGCCCAGGCCACCAAGGCCCGGCAGGCGCAGTCCAAGCTCAAGCAGATGGAGCGCATGGAGAAAGTCGAGGCAGCACACTGGGATACGCCGTTCTCGTTCCAATTCCTCAAGCCCGACCGCCTGCCCGACACCCTGCTGCGCGTGGACGACGCCGATGTCGGCTATGGCGATGAACCGCTGGTGGCCGACATCAAGCTGCGGCTGATTCCCGGCGACCGGCTGGCCATTCTCGGGCGTAACGGCGCCGGCAAATCCACCGTCATGAAACTGTTGGCGGGCGAACTCGCGCCCATGGGCGGCGAAGTCCAGTACGACAAGTATCTCAACGTCGGCTACTTCGCCCAGCACCAGCTCGAAGTGCTGGACGATTCGGCCAGTGCCGCCCAGCATCTGCAGCGCCAGGACCCGAAGGCCTCCGAACAGCATATCCGCGATTTCCTCGGCGGTTTCGATTTCCGCGGCGACAAGGCGCTGGAGCCGATCGGCCCGTTCTCCGGCGGCGAAAAGGCCCGGCTGGCGCTGGCGCTGGTCGTGCACACCCAACCCAACCTGCTGCTGCTCGACGAGCCCACCAACCATCTCGATCTGGACATGCGCCATGCGCTCGAGACCGCCCTGGCCGGCTTCACCGGCGCGGTGGTGATGATCGCGCATGACCGCCACCTGATCGACGCCACCTGCGACCAGCTCTGGCGCGTCGCCGACGGCTCGCTGGAACCGTTCGACGGTGATCTGGACGACTACGCGAAATGGATATCGCGCCAGGCATCGGCGCGCGAAGGCAGCGATACGAAAAAGACCACCGCCGCCGGCGCCACGGGCGCGGCCAACCGGCGCAGCTCGGCCGAACAGCGGGCGAAGGAAAAACCCTTGCGCAACGCGCTGAAGAAGGCCGAGAACGAAATGGAGCGGCTGGCCAAGCAGATCGATAACGTCGAAGCCGAGCTCTCCAGGCCGAGCGTGTACGAAAACCCGACCGAGTCCGCGCGGCTGTCGCAGGAACAGGCCCGGCTGCGCAAGCAGCTCAATACCGCCGAGGCGACCTGGATGGAACACGCCGAAGCGCTGGATGCATTGCAAGCCGAAACGAGCGCTGCCTGATGGCCGAGCCGACCTTCTTCTGGCACGACTACGAAACCTTCGGCGCCGACCCCAGGCGCGATAAGCCGGCCCAGTTCGCCGGCATCCGCACCGATATGGATTTCAACGTCATCGGCGACCCGCTGGTGCTGTACTGCCAGCCGTCGGCCGACATGCTCGGCCACCCCGAGGCCACGCTGATCACCGGCATCACGCCGCAGTACGCGGCCGAACACGGCGTGCCCGAGCCCGAGTTCATCGAAACCATCGTCGCCGAAATGGCGCGACCGGGCACCTGCAGCGTCGGCTACAACAGCCTGGCGTTCGACGACGAAGTCACCCGCCATACCCTGTGGCGCAATTTCTTCGACCCGTATGCCCGCGAGTGGCAGAACGGCTGTTCCCGGTGGGACATCATCAACATGGTGCGGCTGACCTATGCGCTGCGCCCGGACGGCATCGAGTGGCCGAAGCGCGAGGATGGCGCCCCGAGCTTCAGGCTCGACCAGCTCGCCCCGGCCAACAACCTGGTCCAGGAGCGCGCGCACGATGCGCTGTCGGACGTATCCGCCACCATCGGCCTGGCCAGGCTGATCCGCGACAAGCAGCCGCGGCTGTACGACTACGTCCTCAACCACCGCGACAAGACCAGCGCCCGCCAATTGCTGGACATGGACACGCGCAAGCCGGCGCTGCACGTCTCGTCCAAATTCCCGGCCGAGAACGGCTGCCTGTCGCCGGTGATGCCGATCGCGGCCCACCCATCGAACAAGAACTGTCTCATCGTCTACGACCTGCGGGTGGACCCGGCGCCGCTGCTGGAACTGGCCCCCGACGAAATCCACGAGCGCATCTTCACCCCCAGCGCGGATCTGCCGGAAGACACGCCGAGAGTCGCGCTCAAGGGCGTGCATCTGAACAAATGCCCGGTTCTGGCGCCGTTCGAGATGATGCGCGAGAGCGAAGCCGCCCGGCTGAATCTCGACATCAACCAGTGCCGGCGCCACTGGAAGGCGATCCACGACCGGCTGACCGAGGTCGAGGCCAAGGCTACGGCGGTGTTCGATGCCCGCGTATTCGATGCCGACTCCGATGCCGAGGCTGCCCTGTACGACGGCTTCGTCTCCAACGACGACCGCAAGCGGGCCGACGCGGTACGCGCCACCGCCCCCGCCGAACTGGCCGACGGGGCCATTGTGTTCGCCGACAACCGGCTCAACGAACTGCTGTTCCGCTACCGCGCCCGGCACTTCCCGGATTCGCTGACCGACGCCGAACGCGACGACTGGCGCAACTGGGTCGCCAAGCGGCTGGAATTCGCGCCCGACGGCGGCCTGACGCTGGACGAATACGACGACGTCGTCGCCGCGCTCATGGAACGCGTCCAGGGCGATCCGGCCCGGCTGCAACTGCTGCTGGATCTGAAAGCCTGGGCCGACAAGCTGCGCGGCATGCTCTGACACCCCGCCCCGGGGCCCGCATGGCCCGTGAATCGGTGTATGGTGGCCGACGCCCCGCCGGCACCCGTCGGCAGCGCGACTTCATTTGAGCCGATATCCCTGCATGACCCCGAGCACGCCGAGCACTTCCCAGTTCGACCAGACGCTGATGGCGCTGGGCCAGGCCCGCCAGGCCGACCCGAATGCTTCCAATGCCCAGGCGCTGGCCGCCGCCGGCATGGTGCTGGCCGAGGAAGGCGGCCCCGCCGCCCTCTATCATCGCGTCAAACGCTTTGAGTCGGCGGGCGTGTTTCGCGGCACCGACTGGGACCACCCGGCTATTCTGCAGCCCGATATTGCCAAGCTCTCGCTACGCACCGGCGATGCGCAGACCACCGTCATCGAAGCACTCAGCCAGCTGCGCCTGCTGGCCGTCGCGCGCGGCGACTATGCGCACCCGCGCATCACCGCCGAGCACGCGCGCCAGTTCATCACCCAGGTCATGGCGCTCAACCTCGACCTGCTCTCCGGCCAGCTGCGGGAGGCCGACCGCGAACGGCCGTTTTCCCTCGGGCCGATGGTGGCCGCGCTGTACCAGTTCCAGGTCGAGGCGATGGGCTACGAGAGCATCCTCGACAGCCTGGTGGCGGAAGTCTGGCGTATTCTCGAACAACGCCCGATCGACGTCGACGACGTGCGCGAAATGGTCATCCAGATCGCCGAATGCCTGTTCGACCCGACGCTCGACACCGACAACACCGCCGCCCAGCAGCTCGTGAACTGCCTGTTCGCGCCCACGCCCGGCTGCGCCGAAGACCCCGGCGTGGATGTCTACCGCATGCGCCTGCCGACCTTCACCGACGACGAGCTGCGCGCCGAAGCCCAGGGGTTTGCCCAGGCCATGCACGACACCGGGTTGGTCTCGGTGTACAACGCCGTGTTCCTGCGCCACCTGCGGACCCCCGAAATCGGCGGCGAGCACCTGATCCCGGTCACGCTCGGGCTGGGCCGTACCGGCACCGATGCCTACCAGTGCCATACCGCGCTGGTGCACGAAATCATCGACGACATCATCTTCGTCGAGACCGCCCAGGCGGTCTATGGCCTCGCCCAGTTGCTCGAGCGCGGCACCCTGTTCAACGGCCCGGTCGCCGCCGGCCTGTCGCGCCAATTGCGCCTGCCCCTGTCGGCCGAGACGGAGGCCACGCTCAGCACCGCTTTCGGCGCGCGCCGCGCGCCGCGCGTATGGCTCATGGCCGGCGTGCTCAACCTGCTCGGCCAGCCGCTCGGCGTCGGCCAGGGCAACAACCCGACCTGCCAATCGGTGATCGGCCTGTCGATGTGGGCCGACAACGATCCGGACTACCTGCTCCAGCTCATCGCCTGGGCCGCGCGTGACAACGAAGTGCTGCTGCGCTTCGAGGGCGACATCGTCTCCTCCAAGGGCCTGGCGGCCGGGCTGGCCAAACAGCGCCCGCTGGACGTGGACCCGGTGTCAATGATTCTGGTGCCGCATCTGGACCGCATCTACATCGAAATGGGCCGGCTCTGCGGCGAACGCGACGACGACCTGCACCGCTGGATTCATCCCGAGTTCTACGGCTGGTGGGTCGGCAACGGCTTTCGCGTCGTCGCCAACGCCCGCACCGATCAGATCCAGGACCACGCCGCCTTCATCCGCGACTTCTACGCCAGCTACCACCCGGCCTATAACGGCGGTGTGCCGGTGATCCACCCGCAGCCGGCCGGCATCGCCGCCACCGACAGCGCCGCCCGCTACATCGGCCGCCACGCCATCGCCATCCGCCGCGTCGCGCTCGACCCGGACGGCGAAATGCGCGTCTATTTCTTCAACCCCAACAACGACAGCGGCCAGGACTGGGGCCAGGGGATCTGCACCGACACCCACGGCCACGGCGAACGCCATGGCGAGGCCAGCCTGCCCTTCCACCAGTTCGCCTCGCGCCTGTTCGTGTTCCACTACGACCCGCTCGAACAGGGCAATCGCGAGGGCGTGCCCGCCGAGGCCGTCGACACCGTCCTGGCACTGGCCAACGACAGCTGGACCGTCGCCTTCAAGCCGTAGCGCGAATTCACGCCGGCCGGGTACCCCATCCCGCCCGCTTTATGCGTAGCATGGGGGCGGATTCCACAACACCCTGCCCATGCTCCCTACCCTCACCGACATCGAAGCCCGCCTCATCGGCTGCCTGATGGAGAAATCCGTCACCACGCCCGACCAGATGCCGCTCACCCTCAACGCGCTTACCAACGCGGCCAACCAGAAGTCGGCCCGCGAACCGGTGATGTCGCTGACCAAGATCGAAGTGCAACGCGCCGCCCGCGCCCTGGCCGCGCGCAGCCTCGTTCAGATCGACGAAAACTTCAAAAGCGGTATCGAGAAATACAAGCAGCGGATGTGCGGCGCCGGCCAGTTCACCGACATCAAGCTCACCAAAGCCCAGTTCGCGATCCTGACCCTGCTGCTACTGCGCGGGCCGCAGACGCCCGGCGAAATCCGCTCCCGAGCCGGCCGGCTCTACGACTTTGCCACCAACGAAGACGTCGCCGCCGCCGCTCGGGAACTGATTGACGACGACGATCCCGACAACTCGGTGCTCGTCGAACTACCGCGCATGAAAGGCCGCAAGGAGGCCGAGTTCATGCATCAGCTCTGTGGCGCCGTGGATCTGGAGGCTCATGCCGGGATGGCGGCCGAAGGACCGGGGCGGTCGGCCGATAAGGAAAGGATTGCGGAGTTGGAGAAGCGGGTGGCGGAGTTGGAGGCAGAGAAGGCGGAGTTGTGGGAGCAGCTTGATGCACAGGGCAAGATCTGACCCCGGAAGCCGCGCGAACCTTTGGAGCCATGTCTTGTGGCGTGCATGGCTACCGAATGGATTAGCCTTTAATCACATCAGCATCCTGATTCCCGACTCCAACCCAGCGGCCTGCCCCATACCGTCTTGAACCTTCAGGGCCATATCTTGAATTGAAATATTTGCACAACACAAGACTGCCCCGGTAATTGCTGCAAAACATAGCGCGCTGATCTGTGGGATGCCCGTCGTGGATGTGCCTGCAACAGCGGCGATCGATTCGGACTCGGCTCAAGCCATGTGCGCAGCAACGGGATATCACCCGGCATTCTTCCGGGCTAGGATGAGCATCGGGCATTATCTAGGCTTGGGTCGGCTGACGGTTTCGGCAAGCTCAAGTCATCCATCGCCCTCGCGATGCCCGACCTCACCCCGCCGTATTGCACCTAGATTTATCAGTCCGCCGTTAGCCCAGGGAACGCCCGATGACCAGTGATGCCGAACCGGCTCTCTCCGCTACAACGGCCCGCGACCGTATCGCGAGCGGCGCGCTGTCCTGCGAAGCCCTCGCCCGGCAATGCCTGGCGCGTATCGAAGCCCGCGAATCCGGGATCCGGGCCTGGACGAACTGCGATCCACAAGCCGTGCTGGACGCCGCCCGGCAGCTCGACCGTGTGCCGGTGCAGGGGGCGTTGCACGGGCTGCCCGTGGGCATCAAGGACATATTCGATACCCACGACATGCCCACCGCCTACGGTTCGCCGATCTATACCGGGCGCACGCCGGCCGCGGACGCCGCGGCGGTCGCTCTGATCCGACAGGCCGGCGGGCTCGTCATGGGCAAGACGGTGACCACCGAGTTCGCTTTCTTCAATCCCGGCAAGACCCGCAACCCACACGACTGCCAACGCACACCGGGGGGATCGTCCAGCGGCTCGGCGGCCGCGGTCGCTGCCGGTCAGGTACCGCTGGCCATCGGCACCCAGACGGCGGGCTCGGTCATTCGGCCGGCGTCGTTCTGCGGTATCGTCGGCTACAAGCCGTCTTACGGCTGGATCAGCCCGGCCGGCCTCAAGCCCGCGGCCTGGTCGCTGGACACCGTGGGCGTTTTCGCCGCCGATGTCCCCGGTGCCGCGCTACTTGGCAGCGTGCTCAGTGGCCGCGATCTGAGAATCGATACCGCATCCGGCACGCTGCCGCGCTTTGGCTTTTGCCGTACCCCGCAATGGCACGCAGCCCGTTCGGCCACGCGCACGGCCTGCGATACGGCGATCAACCGTGTAACCGCGGCCGGCGGCGATGTCGAGACCGTGACCCTGCCGGCTATCTTCGACGACCTGCTTGCGGCCCAGGAAACGATCATGGCCTTCGAAGCCGCGCGCTGCCTGGCGTTCGAGCACGACCGGCACCGCCGCCAACTCAGTGACCGGCTGGCCGCGCTGCTCGATCACGGGGCGACGATCGCCGCCGGCCACTACGAGGCCGCGCGCCGTCTCGCCGCGCAGTGTCGCGCTGCGTTTGCGGATTGCCTGGCCGAGGTGGATGTGTTGCTTACGCCCAGTGCGCCCGGCGAGGCGCCGCTGGCGACCTCGGGCACCGGCGATCCGGTTTTCAATCGGATCTGGACGCTGCTCGGCGTGCCCTGCGTCAACGTGCCCGGCCTGACCGGCCCGAATAACCTGCCGGTCGGCATTCAGCTGATCGGATCGCGCGACGGGGATGCCGCGCTTTTACGGGCCGCCCAATGGCTGGCGCAGGCGTTCGAAAGCGCCCCCGCCGATCCCGACCGAAAAGTCCGGTAAGGCAAGTTCACGCCATGATGGGCAACGCATGGGGCTGCTGGGAGTCGGGACCAAGGCGTGTTGCTGCCTCACACAGCACCGCGCCCGGCGCTACGACTTCCGTCTATAAGTAAAAACGCAACCCTATGAATCCTCATTACTCTTAGGCTTAAGATAAGACCATTAACGAAGTCTCTGTTGATCCCCGGTCTCGGCTGCACCGACAGTAGCTCAGTGGGTGACGCGAAAATAAATCAACAAAACCCTCTTGTTGCAAAGGCACCGGATGCGCGCGGATGACTTCGGTCACCGGCGCATACGGCCGTGACAAGAGCGTAAGCCAGATAACGCGTGACGCCATGGGGCCGCTCGCCGATCCGCGGATCGGCATATCGTCGCCGTCTATTGAATCCAGGTTGCAACGGACGCCGGCAGGGCGCGACGTCAAAGGCTGTACGGCACCCCGGGTGCCGCCTATCGGAGGAATCGAAAATCATGTCAACTCGTAGATCGAACGGGTTCGGACCGGCCACGAGCCGCCGCGCCTTCATGAAGACCGGATTGGGCGCGGCGGGCGCGCTGATGTTGCCCGGCGCACTGCTCAATACCGCCTGGGCCAAGGACTACCCCAGCCTCGGGACCTTCCCGGCCGGGGCGAGCGGCGACAGTGTCTTCGTCGGCCTGAGCGTGCCGTTGACCGGCGCCTATTCCACCGCCGGCCAGGATGAGAAGAAGGGCTACGAGCTGGCCTTCGAGCACATCAACAACGGCACCGGCATGGCCGCGATGATGGATTCGCTCAAGGGCAGCCAGGGCGTGCTCGGCAAGCACGTGGAGTACGGCATCGGCGACTCGGAGACCAAGCCCAACAGTGCTGTCCAGGTGCAGACGCGTTTCATCCACGAAAAGAAAGCGATCATGATCAGCGGCTGCTCGAGCAGTGCGGTGGCGATCGCGCTTGAGAAACTCGCCCAGCGCGAGAAAGTGGTCAACATGGTCGGGGCCAGCGGCTCCAACGACACCACCGGCAAGGACTGCCAGCGTTACGGCTTCCGCTCGCAGCCCTCGGCCTATATGGCCGGCAAGGCGCTGGCACCGGTCGTGGCCAAGGAAATCGGCACCAACGTCAAGGCCGCTTACCTCGTGCCCGATTACACCTACGGCCACACCGTGTTCGACTCCACCCGCGAGTTCACCGAGAAACAGGGCTGGAAGACGGTATCGAAAGTGCTGGTGCCGGTGGGGGCCTCCGACTACAGCTCCTACCTGCTCAACATCGCCAACAGCGGCGCCGATGTGTTCGTGAACGTGTGCTTCGGCAACGACTCGGTGGCCTCCAGCAAGCAGGCCCAGCAGTTCGGCATCCTCGACAAGATGAAGATGGTGGTGCCCAACATCTCGCCCTTCCAGGCTTCCGAGCTCGGCCCCGACATCATGGCCGGCGTCTACGGCACGCTCGATTTCTGGTGGACGATGGCCGATCGCAACGACTACGCGAAGACCTTCGTCGATTCGTTCGAGAAGAAATACGGTTCCAAG
This sequence comes from Salinisphaera sp. RV14, assembly GCF_052044135.1. Classification (NCBI taxonomy): domain Bacteria; kingdom Pseudomonadati; phylum Pseudomonadota; class Gammaproteobacteria; order Salinisphaerales; family Salinisphaeraceae; genus Salinisphaera; species Salinisphaera sp. RV14. The sequence goes on along the minus strand of NZ_JBQDYF010000002.1, from coordinate 40,519 downwards.
CCGCGGTGGACGGCCCACATCGCCTATCTGCAGTCGATGATCTGGGCCGATGCGGTCACCCGTGCCGGTACCTTCTATCCGCCCGAGGTGATCAAGACCCTGGAAAGCGGCAAGCACATCCAGAGCACGCTGGGCGAGGTCTACTACCGCGCCGAGGACCACCAGATGGTGCGTGAAGTGCCGGTGGTCGTCGGCAAGAGCAAGAGCCAGATGAAGAGCAAGGAGGACTACTTCGAGATCGTCGGCGTCACGCCGGGCAAGGATGTCATGCCGCCGCCCGGCACCTTTGCCTGCAAGCTCGGTTCCTATACCTAGACCCGTGCCGCCGGCGGTGCCGGTGCGGCGGTCGATCGCCGTGCCGGCGCCGCACTCTTGCCGAATACCGGATCATCCCGATTCACGGGCTCTGATCCGGCGCTTTGATGGGCTTGTCCCGCGGGTTCAACAGGACTTGTCATGCCGAATCTCTCGCTGTTGCTGTCGCAGCTGTTCAACGGGCTGGCGCTGGGCACGCTGCTGGCGCTGATCAGTACCGGTCTTACCATTATTCTCGGCACGCTGGGCGTGCTGAATTTCGCGCACGGCGCCCTGTTCATGGTGGGCGCCTATGTCGGCTATGCGGTGATGCAGACCACGCATTCCTTCGTGCTGGCCGTCACCTGCGGTGCGTTGTTCGTGCTCGTGCTCGGCGTAATCATCGAGCGCGGCCTGATCCGGCTTTACTACGATCGCCCGCCGGAAGACCAGATCCTGATGACCTTCGGCCTGGGCATCGTGATCGTCGAAGTCGTGCGTCTGATGTTCGGCGGCATCAGCCGCCGCATGGCGGTGCCGGACTGGGGCAACGGCATCTTCAACATGGGCTTCATGATCTACCCCAAATATCGCTTGATCGTGATGGTGATCGTCGCGGTCACGCTGCTGATCCTCTACCTGGTGTTGTATCGCACGCGGCTGGGGCTGGTCGTGCGGGCCGGTATCGAGGACCAGCGCATGGTCGGCTTGCTCGGCCTCAACGTGCAGCGCACCTTCATGGTGGTCTTCGGCCTGGGCGCGATGGCGGCCGGCTATGCGGGGGCCATCGACGCGCCGATCGTGTCGGTCACGCCCGATATGGGCGAGCAGGTGCTGGTGGAATCGTTCGTCGTGGTCGTGATCGGTGGGCTCGGCTCCTTTCCCGGCGCCATCCTAGGCGGGCTGATCGCCGGCGAGATCATCAGCCTCACCTCCATGTTCAATCCGGCCTACTCGCAGGTCATGCTCTACGCGGCCATGGCGCTGGTCCTGGTACTGCGGCCCCAGGGGCTGTTCGGTCAGGAGGGGCGGGAATGAGCATGCTATTGCCGCGACGCGGCGCCGGGGGCGGCGGCTGGCGGGTGGAGTTGACGGTGGCCGCCGGTCTGATCATCGCGCCCTTCATCCTGCCCTGGATCGGGCTCAACGCCGATACCATGGCGCGCATCATGATCTGGGGGCTGTTCGGTCTCGGCTTCGACCTGCTGTTCGGCTACACCGGCCTGCTGTCCTTCGGCCAGGCCGCCTTCTTCGGGACGGGCGGCTTCATCAGTGCGTATCTGCTGGTCAACGGGCTGGTACCCAATGTCTACGCCGCGCTGCTGATCGGCACGTTGCTGGCCGCGGTCTACGGGGCGGTGATCGGGGTGTTCGCACTGCGCCGGATCGGCATCTATTTCGCCATGATCACGCTGGCCTTCGGCGAGATGTCGTTCTTTCTGGAAAACTCGCCACTGTCGGCCTTCACCGGCGGCGAGAACGGCCTGCCCGGCGTGCCGGCGCCGGTCCTGCATCTCGGCGTGGCCACGATCGTCGTGAAGTCCGGCGAGTGGAGCATGTACGGCTTCATGGCTGCACTGTTCCTGGTCGGATTCGTGCTCGCCCGGCGCATCGTCAAATCGCCGTTCGGCGCGGTGCTCATGGCCATCCGCGAAAACACGCCGCGCGCCATCGCCTGCGGCCACAGCGTGCAGAAGTACAAGCTCACGATATTCATCGTGGCGGCGGCCTATGGCGGCTTCGCCGGCGGCCTGCTCGGCATCCTGCAGGCCTACATGCCACCCGACGCCTTCGCCCTGCAAACCTCCGGCCAGTTGGTGATGCAGACGGTAATCGGCGGCAGCGGCACGCTTATCGGCCCGCTGCTGGGGGCCACGATCTGGCTGTACCTGCGCGAGGTACTGCAGCATATTCCCGAGATCGGTGCCCTCTGGAAGCTGATCCTGGGCGCGGTTTTCGTGATCCTCGTGACCCTGTTCCGTCGCGGCATCTGCGGCGAGATCCTGCGCTACATGCAGCCGCGCCCGACCGGCGGCCCGGTCGAGCCCGCCTCCGGTAGCGAATCGCCACCCAGACCGCGATCCGCAGATCAGGCAGGCGCACAACCGGTATCAGCCCAACCGAGGACGACCGACGATGCACCGGTCGTGCTCGAAACACGCGGCCTGAGCAAGCACTTCGGCGGCGTGCATGCGGTCACCACCGTGGACTTCACGGTGCGGGCCGGCGAGGTGCGCGCCCTGATCGGCCCCAACGGGGCCGGCAAGAGCACGTTCTTCAAAATGCTCACCGGCGAACACATCCCCACCGCGGGCGACATCTTCTTCCGCGGCGAACGAATCACCAAGCACGGCCCCGCGGCGGTCTCACAGCTCGGCATGAGCAAGAGCTATCAGATCAATCAGCTGTTCGTGAACCTGACCGTGCGCCAGAATCTGACCATTCCGGTGCTCGCGCGCCGGCGCGGCGCATTCCGCCTCGACATGCTGCGGCGGCTGGAACGCTGGGATGAGATCAACACCAAGGTCGACTCGCTCATGGCCCTGATGGGCCTGTCCGAACGCGCCGACCAACCCACCAGCGTACTGGCCTACGGCGAAAAACGCAGGCTCGAGATCGGCCTGGCGCTGGCCATGGAGCCCGAGGTGCTGCTACTGGACGAGCCACTGGCCGGCATGAGCCCGTCGGAACGCGCCGATACGGTGGCATTGCTGCAGCGGCTCCGGGTCGGTCGCACGCTGATCGTGGTGGAACACGATATGGATGCGATCTTCGAACTGGCCGAGCACATCACCGTGTTCTACGAAGGCGAGAAACTGGCCGAAGGCACGCCCGAGCACATCAAGGGCCACCCGAAAGTCCAGGAAGCCTACCTCGGAGGGATGGAAGAAAATGAGCTTGCTTGAGGTCGACCGCATCGACAGTTTCTATGGCGACTCGCATATCCTGTTCGGCCTCGACCTGCACGTGGAGCGCAACGAAGTCGTGGCCCTGCTCGGTCGCAACGGTGCGGGCAAGACCACCACGCTCAATTCGCTGATGGGTGTAGTCCGGCCCCGGTCCGGCACCGTCACCTTCGACGGCGAACCCATCCAGGGCCGCCCGCCCTACCAGATCGCGCGGGCGGGCATGCAACTGGTACCGGAGGAACGGCGCATCATTGGCGCGCTGACCGTCCACGAGAACCTCAAGCTGGCGGCACTGACCGCGACCGACGCCTGGTCCTTCGACCGTATCTACGACACCTTCCCGCGGCTCGCGGAGCGGCGCCGCAGCGGCGGCCAGGACCTGTCCGGCGGCGAGCAGCAGATGCTGGCGATCGCACGGGCACTGATCCGCAATCCCAAGCTGATTCTGCTGGATGAGCCGTTCGAAGGCCTCGCGCCCTTGATCGTGAAAGATCTGGTCCGGATTTGCGGCGAGCTGGCCGCGGCCGGCCAGACCTTCGTCGTGGTCGAGCAGAACGTGGCGGCCGCACTGTCCCTGGCCACTCGCTGCTATGTCATCAATAACGGCCACAAGGTCTACGAGGGCACGCCCGGCGAATTACGCGCCGACAAGGACGTCATGAGCCGTTATCTCGGGGTCTGAGGCCCGGAGCTGGGCGGCGAGCCGCCATTTCGACGCCAGACGGGCTTCGTGGGCGGTAACCGCGACCAGGCTTGCAACCGTCCCGGGCGGGGCGGGGCGGGCAACCGGCCTGTTGGGCGGAAAGCCGAATTTGGCGAATAAATCACTAAACTGACGGTTTTCGGATCACTCGTGCGGTGATACCGCATAATACATATTGCCGCAGCGGGACCAGCGTAATAACCGTGGCCGTCATTGCCCCACAAGACAAGACTGTCGCCGACACGGCGCCGCAGCAACCGGGCCGCCTGGCGCCCGATAAAGACCACTTCCCAGCGCGCCCGAGGGAGCCTCACCACTGGGCGGCAAGGGGGAAACCCCAGCGCTGACCGGCAGGAAAAGGACGGCATCCGCACACCCGATATGGCGCATACGACTAACGGATTAATCGTCCCGAAAAGGCCCGAAAAAAGGCCGCTTGACGGCCGCCCATACCAAATCCCTTTGTCATTTTTTCATAATCGCATGACCGCGACTTGACACTTTTGCTCGCCCCGCCTTATACCACTTGGCAAGTTGGATATGACGGCTTTCGCGAGACACATAGCCTTGCGGCAGCGCGGCCGATCAAATCGTGCCTCGGCGTACGGACTGAAGCAGGGAGATACGTTCCAGTCCGCCACGCCCGGCACGGCCTGCCATGGCAGGATATCCAGCAATCGGGTTCGGGCCGATGGGGCCCGTGTAATCAGCATGCTCAGGGGGTTCTAAACCAATGCGTTCCATCAACAAATACCTGCTGCCGTCGGCAGTTTCGCTCGTTACCGCCATGGGCGTCGCCGCCCCGGCCGCACAGGCTTTCGATTTCAAGGTATCCGGTCAGGTCGACCGTGCCGTGACCGCCGTGGACAACGGCAAGAACACCGACGTCGGCTTCGTCGACAATACCGGCTCCAACACCCGGTTCCGCTTCACCGGCGACCAGATGATGAGCAATGGCATGAAGGTCGGTTTCGACTACGAAGTCGGGCTCGGCAACAACTCCAGCGGCGGCTGGGATATCAAGAATGCGGGTAACGAGCAGAACAACTTCTACGATAACCGCGAGGCCAATATCTACGTGGAAGGCAACTTCGGTCGCTTCACGCTGGGCAAGGTGGATGGCGCGGCCAATGCCGGTTCCGAAGTCGACTATTCCGGCCTGACCTACCTGGGTGGTGGCGTCGATTTCGCGGATTATGCGGGTGGCGTTGCATTCACAGGCAAAAACGGTAAGTACGTCGTTGACTCTAGTGGCAAACCGGCAACAGTCGGTCGCGTTTTCAACGAGTTCGATGCCCTGTCGCGCCAGAACGCGATTCGCTATGACTCGCCCACATTCAGCGGCGTGACGTTGTCCGCCAGCGTCGACAGCGGCCATGCCTACGAACTAGCCGGTCGCTATGCGAAGGACTTCGCGCGCGGGGGCAAATTTGGCTTGGCCGCCGTTTATGTCGACTCCCAGGATCATGGCCAGAAAATCAATTACGCCACCAGCACCTACATTAACGGGGATCGCTTCAAGGAAATGGGTGGGTCAGCGTCGCTGCTGCTGCCTTCGGGTATTGTGTTCACCGTCTCCGGCAAGCATCGCGACTACGTGAACTCCGGGCACAACAGCGCCAACAACTACTTCGCCGGCATCGGCTACGTGAAGGGCAACAACCATTTCCAGGTCAACTATGACCGTACGGATGGCGCCTACATGGATGGCAGCAAGGGCAACCAGTACGGCCTGGCCTACCGTCGTGACTGGACCAAGAGCATCCAGCTGTATGCCTCCTACCATCTGTACACGGCCAGCGGCCTGGGCACGAGCGTCAAGGACATCAACCAGATCTATACCGGTGTCCGCCTGAAGTTCATGTAGTCTGAGCCGACTATTCGGTGTATTGGGGAGTTGCTGTGAAGCATTACGGATGGGGCACCCTGGCGGTGGCCGCGATCATCGCAACCGCTGGCTGTGCCAACGGTCTGCATGGGCATATGCAGAGCTATGATCAGCTGCCGGGCTCCGGCGACCACATGGCCCAAGGGCCCGGGCTGATTCATTTGCGCAAGACAGACCAGAACTATCAGGGCGGCATGCGTATTTTCTCGGACAAGCCGGGGCAAGGCGCCTTGATCAATCCGAGCGCCAATCAGCAGTCCACGGACACGGCGGCCAATCAGAGCCAGGCGGCGTCGCCATCGACGCCACCTGGCTCGAGCCCGGAGCAACAACAGGAATATCGTCAGTTCGAGAAGTATCAGAAGTTCCAGAACTTCCAGCACATGTCGAAGGATTCACCGCAATACCGGAAATTCCGCGAATGGCTGCAATGGAAGCAGTATCAGCAGTGGCAAAACAGTGCCCATCAGTAGCTGAACGATTGAGTACCTGAACCTTGAAAGGCTTTCTCCGGAAAGCCTTTTTTTATTCGCTGCGACCCTGGGACAGCAAAGGCCGTCCTACCGGCCCGCTCCCGGTATAGCCGCGCAAGCCGGCATTCCGAAACGGCGCACAAACAGCCTCTTTCGCCCTGCGGCGACAAGCGCCTCTCCCCTATCGAGGTTGCGGCGCCCGCGCCGATGGGCCTGACTGGCCGCGCCAACGGTGGTAAGCAATGACCGCCCAGCAAGCAGCACGATGCACCCGAACGCCGGCAAGGCCGCCCGGCTTGAGCATCAACAACGCCCCTCCGCTGCTACCGGTGCATGCGGGTCAGCAGATAGCTCTGGGGGAGACCCGATCAGGGCGGTCAGGATCACCCGGGCCGCGTTGTACCCACTGCCGACGTTGATCAACAACCGCTGGGAATTGCAGAAGAACAGGAACGGCAGGATAGCGCCCCTGGACGCCGGTCGCGATCGGATCCGCGCGGGATCGCCGCCGCCGCATAAGCGGCCAACCCCACCGGCGGTATATCGTCGGCGAGGGTGGTGGTCGCAGTGATCGCTATGGCGATCGTCGCCACGTCGCGGGGGTCGAGTCCCGGGCCCGGAACACTTCCTTGCCCACACGCCCGAGGCGACCGCGAGCGACGACCTCAGCACCACCTACCCGATCACCGCCCTCGTTGCTCGATGGCGCCGCGCACAAGGTGCGCGGCTCGCTGTTGGCACCCGGGCCGACCTCACAGCCGGCCCGTTTGCGGCGCGGCTTCACCGAATTCCTCGTCGCCGCGATCCGCCATCGCATTGTCCCGAGGCGCCCCGCCCCTGGCCGCGGATGCGGCGGTATCCGCATCGGCCGCATCGTCGAGTGACATGCGGACCTTGAAGCTGCTCACCGTTTCCGCCAGTAGCGACGCTTCCCGCTTCAGCGACTCGGATGCCGCTGCGGACTCCTCCACCAGCGCCGCGTTTTCCTGCGTCATCTGGTCCAGTTGCGTGACGGCCTGATTGACCTGGGAAATGCCGGTTTTCTGTTCGTCGGCTGCGGAGGTGACTTCGTTGATCAGATGATTGACACGCTGGACCTGTTCCACGATGTCTTTCATCTTGTCGCCGGCCTGCTGGACCAGGGCTTCGCCGCTGGCTGTTTTCTCGGCCGACGTATCGATCAGCGTCTTGATCTCCTTCGCAGCCTCGGTGCTGTGATTGGCCAGGCGCCGGACTTCCTCGGCCACCACCGCGAAACCCCGTCCGTGCTCGCCGGCGCGTGCCGCCTCGACCGAGGCATTGAGTGCCAACAGGTTGGTCTGAAAGGCAATCGAATCGATCACATCGATGATCCTGACCACTTCCTGGGAAGACGCGCTGATGTCGCGCATTGTGCCCACGACATCGGTCATCAGGCCATTGCCGCTTTCAGCCGCCGTTACCGCACTATCGGCCAGGCTCGCGGCATGACGCGAGGATTCAGCCGAATTGGCCACCGTACTGGTGAGCTCCTCCATGGCGGCGGCCGACTCTTCCAGGTTGGCCGCCGTGTTTTCGGTACGTCGAGAAAGATCCATGCTGCCGGCGGAAATCTCGACCGAGGCCAGTTTGACGTTCTCACTGCTATGGCGAACGTCGACCATGACCCGCTCGATCTTGTCGACAAAGGAATTGAACTGGGTGGCAACGGCCGCTAGTTCATTGCGCCCGGATACCGGCAGGCGCTGCGTCAGGTCGCCATCGCCGGTGGCGATATCCCGCATACGTCCCGCGAGCTGGCCCAACGGCCGCGCGATACCGCGCCCGACCCACCAGATGAACACCAGACCCAATCCCGCGACCAGCGCGCTGATGAGGGCCATACCCACAATGTCGTGCGTGCGTTGCTGCGTCAGATCACCGTGCATGGCATTGAGATCCGCCATCACCGCCGAGACGGGCAATTGCAGCACCAGCGTCCAGATGGTGCCGGTATTACCGACCCGGATGGGGTGATAAAGCTCGATCATCCCGGCCTTGTGATCCGTCATGCGTATCGCTTTATCGCTGTGCCGGGCCTGCTTGAGGCGCGTCATGCTGGCGTCGCCCAGCACCTGGCTGGCCGGTTTGCCGAGCTTGGAGGCATCCCCGGTATAGGCGACCAGCCGCCCCAGGGGCGCGACCAGCGCCATGCGGCCGGCGCCGTTGTAGAGCGCCTTGTTGGCCTGCGAAAGCAACGACTGGATGAAATTGACGGCCAGGTCCGTCCCGGCCACCCCCTTGAAAACACCGTCGACCATGATCGGGACGTTGAACGATGTCACCAGTTTGTTCTTGCCGCCATAGTTGTAGATGGCCGGATCAATGATGCAGATCTTGTGGGTTTCCCGGGGGCACAGATAGTACTCACCCTTGCGCACGCCGGACGGCAGCATCTTCTGGCTTTCCATGCCATTCTGGATACCGAGCGCCAGCACCTTGACGTCACCATTTTTGGTCCGGTACCACCACGGCCGGAAGCGCCCGCCCCCGTCATAGCCCTTGCCGTCCTGTTGCGGCGGAACATAGGCGGTATCCGCACCGAAGGCATTCGGCTGCCAGCCGATAAACGCGTCGAGCAGAAACGGGTTCTTGACCACCGCCTGCCTGGTCAATGCCGACATCTCGTCGCGGCCGATGCCGAGCGCCGGCTTCTTGTCCGCCCCGGCCCCCATCAACTCATTGGCGTGGGCCAGGGACTTGGCCACATCCAGCGCCTGCTCCAACTTGCCGTTGATCTTCTCGGCCTGGGCATCGGCCAGCGACGTCAGGCGCTTGTCTATACCCGCTTTCAGCAACGACGAAGTCCGCGCCTGGACCATCCGCTCCGTCCGCGTCGTCGAAAAATAGTTATAAATCAAAAGCACAGCGACCACGCCCAGAATACAGGCGCCGGCAGCCAGGACAACGAAGTGCTTGATTGACTTGAAATGCTTCATCGTGAGCGCGAACTCGGCTGACCCACATCCGTGCGCATACGCCGGTTCAATACAGAAAGGCGTCGGCAACGGACTGCGGTAAGTTGCAGGGGACGGAAAGTAACGGCGCGTCAGCGGAAAGCTTGAGCCTATGGCCGCGATAGCGAAGCCGGCCTGCGCGAAGGAGAGCACGCGGCCGGAGCGGCTTGTGTTTCTGTCGCGGCGGTTGCCGTTTCACGCCGCGCCGCGTGACGGCCGGAAAGCAGGTCAGCCGGCGGGCCGGTCTATTCCGCGGGCCGGCCCTGCAGACCGGCGCCCGGGCTATCGATGACGGGCCGCAATCCGAAGGGCCGACTCATGACTCTGGCCGCCTGGGCACAGCCGAGGCAGCGTTCCGTGTTTCAGCGGCGAGGGCCGGCCGGCTGGGGGGCGCGTCCTATGCGGGCTGTCCGGCCCCCGCCCGCCCCGCTGGACGCTGCCCGCGGCATGGTGGCGATATCCGGGGATCCGCCTTGCCCGGCCCCTCGGCAAGCGGGCAACCGAGGATGGAACAGGCGGCTGTTTGTGCGCGCCGCGCCGCGGTATCACCCGGGGCGCGGCGTCGGGCGGCTGCACCGGCCAATCAATGAACCGACACCAATCCGCGCCACCGTCAGCCGGTCTTGTGGTCGCGATACACAATAATCGCCGCCTGCCGCGGGTCGCAGACGTAGGCATGATCGTGATCGTCGGTGGCCACGCAGTGCGCATGCCTGGCCGTGGGCACGGTCGCGACTTTCTGCAATTGGTCGTGCGCGGCAAGCTTGAGCACGCTGAGGGTGGCGCTGCTCGCACCGGGCGCGTACAGGTGTTGCAAGTGCGGGTTCCACGCGATCAGGTCGACACCGGCCCCCACCGCGGCGTGACTGACCTCCTTGCCGTTTTGCGCCGTATCCAGCGCCACGACCTTACCCTCGTGACAGCCGACGAAAAGCAGGTTCCGCGCCGGGGCCAGGGCCAGTCCCTGGTCACGTTGGCAGCTGTTCGGCCAGGAGGCCACGACCTGCAACGAGCGCAGGCTGATTTTCAGCGTGGTAGCGGGCCGCTGGTTGGCATAGACCGCATGATGGGCCGGGTCCACGGCGAGCAACTCGGGCGAACCTTTCGGCAGCGAGATCGCACCCAGCAGTCGCAGCGACGGATGCGCCCCGGCGGTGGCCTTGAACCGCTGGATTTCATGCGTTTCCGGCTCGGTGACCCACACCTGATCGAGCGGCTTCACGTAGCGGATGATATCCGGGCCCGAGGCCAGCCTGGCGCGCGCCACGACCTGCCCCCCATGCGGATTCACGGCAACAATCGCTTCGTCCTTGTGATCGCTGGCAAACACCAGCCCGTCGCCGGAATCGGCCGAGGTCGTGCCGGCATCGTCGTGATCGGCGCCCTGGCCCGACGGCACGATGTGTCGCCATTCACTCAGCGTCTGGCGCGCCGGGTTGATCAGCGCCAACGCGCCGCTTTGCGCCGCGGGAACCAGTACGCGATGCAGCGACGGCGCGTAGGTCATGTCGTCGAAATCCAGGCCGCTGCCTTGATGCGGCAGCTGGATCCGATGGGTGGCCGCCGCCATGGCACTGCCGGCACCGGCCATCAAGATCATGCCAAACAGAACGACGGCCGCGGCAAGGGGAACGGAGCGGCGATAAAACATGCGGAATACCGAACGATAAAGATTGTCGTTTGCAGTCTAGCGGCCCCGCGCGACCCGGGGAAACGAAAAATGTACGCCTTGTTTTCAATGCCCTCCGGCAGGCGCGCGGACCCCGGATACCCGCAGCCCGCCCGGCCGGCCACCCGGCCGGCTGGCTTGCCACGCCTGTCCCCCGTCCCGGAGCCCGGCTGCCGTCCCGTGCCGGCCAGCCAATGCGAAACAAGCTATCGGCACATGCCGGCGCACGGCGTGGCAGCGGCGGCGATGAAACCGGCGACCGGCCGCTTGGCTACCATCAGCGGTGGCTAGTGATGCCGTATACCGCCTCGGCGAAAAAAAAGTACGTCGGATACCTAAATCGAGGTGCGCGTCGGCCGAAATATAGGCGCCAGACGCGCCGATTCCCGGCGGGCTGTGCAGACCATCCGACCCGGAGCTTCGTCCGAAAATCATGCGCCATAACACGCCAGTAACCCAGAACGAGTATGTGCTCGGCCCCGATCAGTATCTGATTTCGCAGACCGATCTTGACAGCTACATCGTCTTCGCCAACCCGGCCTTTATCGAGGTCAGCGGGTTCGACTGGGAAGAGCTTGTCGGCGAGCCGCATAATGTCATCCGCCATCCCGACATGCCGCCGGAAGCGTTCGCTGATTTCTGGGCCACCATACGCGCTGGCGAAACCTGGACCGGCATCGTCAAGAACCGGCGCAAGAACGGCGACTTCTATTGGGTTCACGCCACCGTGATACCGGTCATGCAGAACGGCCGGGCCGTGGGCTATGCATCGGTTCGGCGTGGCGCAACGAACGAGGAAAAAGCCACCGCAACCCGGGTGTATGCTCGGCTGCGCGCTGGCGAGAAGCCGAAAGCCCACCTCGACCAGGGCGTCATTATCGAGCACAGCTTGCGCGCCCGCGTCGCGCGGCTGCGCAATATCACCCTCGGCTGGCGTCTCGGCCTGTTGCTGCTGGCGACATGGCTTGGTCTGGGCGCTACCGCGGCGGCGGGTGCGCTCGGACTGCATGAACTGACCACTCCCATCGCGCCCATGGCCCCGGACCACGGCCCGGGTTCGGGCGTGTTCGGCACGCACGCGCTCACCATTCAGATCGCCCTGGCGGCGATATCCGGACTGGTGTTGACCGGCTGGATCGTACAGCTCGGCCTCAGCATCCGCCGGCCGTTGCGTTCGGCGCTCACGCTGAGCCGTCAGATCGCCGCCGGCAATCTGGTCGCCGCGAGCGAAGCGCACCGCGACGACGAGATCGGCGCCCTGGTGGCTTCGCTCAACGTCATGCGCGCCGGCCTGACGCATGTCGTCACCGACGTCAAACACGGTATCGGCATCGTGGCGCCGGCCACCACCGAGATCGCCGCCGGCAACAACGACCTGGCGCGACGAACCGAGGAACAAGCCGCCTCACTGGAACAGACGGCGGCCAGCATGGAGCAAATCACGGCGACCGTGAGCCAGGGCGCAGACAGCGCCCGGCAGGCTTCCGAACTGGCGCGCACGGCCTCTGACACAGCCGAGCGCGGGGGCGAGGAGATCGGGCGCATGGTGCATACCATGCAGTCGATCCACGAGTCGTCAACCGAGATCAGCGCCATTGTCGGCATGATCGACAACATCGCCTTTCAGACCAATATGCTGGCGTTGAACGCGGCCGTCGAAGCGGCGCGCGCGGGCGAACACGGCCGGGGCTTTGCCGTGGTGGCCAGCGAGGTGCGCGCTCTCGCCGGGCGCACCGCCGAATCGGCGCAGCAGATCAAAACCCTGATCGAGGCATCCAGCAGCCGGGTGGAAGCCGGCAATACGCTGGTGAGCAACAGCCGCGAAACCATGGATCAGATCGTGTCCGCCATTCGCGAGGTGAGCGGGCTGATGGAACAGGTCTCAATGGCCGCCGATGAACAGAAATCCGGCATCGAGCAGGTCAGTCAGGCGGTCACCCGGATGGACGAAATGACACAGCAGAATGCCGCACTGGTGGAGCAATCCGCTGCGGCGGCACAGTCGGTCAGTGTCCAGGCTGGCGAACTCGGCAAGAGCGTGTCGATCTTCCGTGTCGACGACCGGCCCATGACGGCGGCGCGCCCGCCCAGAACCCACAGTCTGCCACGGGCCAGTAATCGCCCTCCGAGCCCCGCGCGCCCTGAGCACGCGCCGACACAGCGCGCCGCGGCCGAGGCCGCCTGACAACGCAGCGCATCCGGGCACCTCGGCACAGTCGTATCATGGCGATAGGGCACACCAATGGGTCCACCGATGACGATAAGAGTCCGCCACGGGGTCTGGCTGGGAATGCTGGGGTTGCTGGCGTTGTCGGGATGCGCGCTGATGCAAAGCGCCGCCACGGGCACGGCCCCCCTCCATTCAGCCGGGCAATTGCAGCTGCCTGGCGGCCCCCATGGGCACAACATCGCGATTGCGTATCGGACGCCGGGCGGCTACGACGAATATCACCGCCGCCGGCGGCAAGGCGCGATCACCGAAGCCATGTACCTGGAGGCCAATGGCATCCAGACCGCGCTCGATTTTTCCGTGTATCGGCTGCATGCACTGACCGCCAAGCAATGGCGATTCAACCGCGACCCGGCACAATTGACCTGGCACAGCAAACATCTGGTACCCGTCGGCAACGGCGCTGTCCATGCCAAGGCGATCCTGGCCCGATTCACACGCTCGGCGCCCGCGCCGGCGTCTGCGGCCCTGCGCCAGTGTGTCGCCTTCGTGCGCGCCTGGGACATCCCGCCCGACGACCCAAGGCGACGACCGAGCCGGGCTTACTTCGGCTATCATTGCGCGCCCGCCGGGCAGCCCCTGTCTCGCGCCGCGGCGCGGCGATACGTAATGCATATCCACACGGCCGCGCAAAAGCTCGCGCCGGTCCGATTCGGCGACCATGTGCCCGATGAACCCGACGCGGTCGCCAAGGCACACGGCAACCACAGCCATTATGGCGCGCCCGGGTTTCCGCTACGGCGCGTGGTCGATTATGTCGATAGCGATCATAAAATGAATTGACGCGAAACTTGATCCCGTACGACACGCAGCGTGCTGGATAAGCAGGGGCATTCTGTCCGCCAATGCACGCGAATGCGCGCAAACAAGAACGCAGACCAAGGCATTGCTGCTTCAGGTGCGCGAGCAATCGCGTCATCGAGCCTTTGCCTGAACTCTGGACGTTCAAGACGCGGGGAAACCCGAATGCCGGGCGCATGCTGCCCGGCGTGGCGGGGCCGTATTGTCGGGCGTAATTGCCATTTCGGCGCGCATCAGTCCCGGCGTTCCGGCGACGGCTCCAGTAGGCGCTGTTGACGCGCCTGCGGGGCAACCGGCTGGCTCTGGGTACGGTCCCGCCCCTCGCGCTTGGCCTGGTACATCCGCGCATCGGCCTCGGCGAAGATTTCCTCGAAGCTGTGCCCGGCCAGCGAAAAACTCGCCACACCAAGACTCATGGTCACCGCGACCGCATGATCGCGTGCCGCCACCGGCGGTTCTGCAACGGTTTGACGCAACCGTTCGGCCTGCTGGACCGCGTCGGCATGATCGAGATCGAACAGCAGAATGGCCATCTCCTCGCCGCCGACGCGGCCCACGATATCGACCTCGCGACACTGGTGGAGCAACCGCATCGCCACCGCTTCCAGCACGATGTCGCCGATATCGTGGCCATAGCGGTCGTTGATGCTTTTGAAATGGTCCAGGTCGACGAGCACCATCGAGACGCGGGTGGGCGCCCCGGGTTCGCCACGCCGGGCGGCCCGTCGGGCCTGATCGAACAGTTCTCGGAATCGCGCGCGGCTGACCAGATGGGTGAGACTGTCGAGATCGGCACGCTGACGCAACTGATGATCGGCGCGCGTGATCTCGGTCTCGTGCGCCAGCGAGATCGCGAACAGCGCCGCGGCACACAGCAGCACGTCGCTCATCTCGGCCCATTCGACGACCGTGGGCGCGAAGCCGAAACGCAGGAGCATGAGCGCGGCCGCCAGCGCGAGAAAAACCAGCCCGACAATGGACCCGTCTCGGCGCCCGAGCAGGCGGTGCGAGACCAGCGGGATCACCAGCGCCCAAACGAATACCGACACATTCGCCGCCGTGGCCAGCGCAAAAACGAGCACGGACAAAAACGGAACCAGATAGGCCCAGGTCGCAGACCGAAGCGACAGCCCACGCCCGAGCAAACCATAGATCACGCCCGCGTAGATCATCATGCCGACCTCGGCCAACGCCAGCGCCCGCCGGTCCTGAAGCAGGTTGATCGGCACGAACACCAGGCCGAACAACATCGGAAGTATCAACACCACACGCAGAACCGCGGCGCGGCGCGTATCGTCTCCACTGGATAGATGACGTAAAGACATGGCGATCTAGTGTCCTATCTCGCGAGTAACCTTACACCGCGCGCGCCCGTCACCGCGTCCGGCGGCGTTGCGAAACCAGGCCGTATGATCCGATACGACCGGGTTTCGCGCCTGGCCGGCCACGCCGACGGCCCACGCTCGTTTGACAAGAAACTTACGCGACAGAACACTGGTATGGATTGCATCTCAAACATCGGTGCCAAAAATATTTTTTTTGGCACGGATTCAGGCCTATACCAAGGGCATCATGGATTACGATGCAATCCATTTGGTCCAGCGCTCGGACGATACAGCGGACGACGTGCCGGGCACACCGGGTCGAAACAAAACATACGTTGGCGCACGCGCGGCCCGCCTACCGTACTGGCCAGCTGCCAACGCGACCATCGGCGATAAGTCGCGGGCCCCGAGAGGACACGCCCGCCCCGGAGCGCGCGGCATGGCATTAAACGCGAACGAACCGGTTTTGGACGCGGCGCCCGGTGTAGCCGTCATCCCGCGCGAGCCATGGTCCACGCGCCCCACTGCACACGGACGATATCGACGGTATAGATCGACAGCGCCAGCCAGATACAGGCAAAGGTCGTGATATCGGCCGTCGTCAACGGCTCATGGAACAGCACGACACCGGTCAAAAAATGCAGGGTCGGCGTGATGTACTGAATGATGCCGATGGTCGCCAGCGGCAGACGCCGGGCCCCGGCGGCGAACAGGGTGAAAGGCACGATCGTGAGGACACCGGCGCCGAACAGCAGCGCATCGGTACGCATGCCGTCGACACCGAACGCGGCCCCGCCGTGGGCGTACAGCCAGCCCAGCCACACCAGCGCAAGCGGCGATAACAGCAGCGTCTCGACCAGCAGGCCGGTGACGCTGTCGACGGACAGCCGCTTGCGAATCAGGCCATAGAAGCCGAAACAGCCGGCCAGGATCAACCCGATCCAGGGCACCTGTCCATAGGCGACGACCGAAAACACGACCCCCGCCGCGGCCACTGCCACCGCGACCCACTGCAGTCGGCGTAGGCGCTCGCCAAGGACCGCGAAGCCCAATGCCACATTCAGCAATGGATTGATGTAATAACCGAGACTCGCCTCGATCACGTGATCGTTGACCACGGCCCAGATGAACGTGCCCCAGTTGGTGGCCACCAGCGCCGCGCTCAACACCAGCATGGACAGCAGTCGACGATCGGCGAACACGGCCAACACCCGGTCCGTGCGGCGCAACAGCACGACCGCGATCCCGAGCAGGGCCGCCGTCCACAGAATGCGATGCGCCAGGATCTCCCACGGCGAAACCGATGGATCGATCAAATGAAAATACAGCGGCAGGACGCCCCAGGTCAGAAAGGCGCCGAGAGCCGCCCCCAGGCCCAGGGTGGGTTGCGAAAAAGGCGATGGCGACGGGCGTGGCGTCACGGGGCGCTCCTGGCAGTACCGCCGGCCGGGGATCCTCGGTTCACGACGGGCGTTGCAGTGTGCCACGACCGGCGCGCAGGTGCCGCCGCAATCGCCCGGCGGCACCGCGCCGCCCGTGTTCGTCCGGGTCGACGACGATAGGTCGCAACAATCGAAGACCAGTAATTATTAGACGATGCTTCCACCGGCCACACCATGACTCGCAACCATAACTTCATGGCTTGAAAATAGAGATTAAAACCATTCAATAACAACGGGTTGATAACAGACGCATCCTTTTTTATCGCAGCAATTGTATTGCGCACCATTTGGACTGGTTCTGGAACTTACTTCAAGTCCCGGCCGTATTCGTTTATCAACGCATGGAAACCGAGGGCGTTCGCGTTGCAACGACGGCGTGTTGCGTTGGCGAACGTAGCGGCATCAATCGACACGCATACGACACCCGAGCCGCGTCGGTGCCAACACGCCGGGGCATTTCTATGGATTCATCCACGCTCGAAACGCGACGACTGGCCGCGCTGGATCGCCTGCAATTGATGGATACGCCGCCCGAGGAACGCTTCGAGCGGCTCACCCGAATCGCCCGGCGCTCCTATCACACCGGCATCGCGCTGTTCACGCTGATGGACGCCGACCGCCAGTGGTTCAAGTCCCATCCCGGCGTCAGCGAATCCGAGGTGGCGCGTTCGGCCTCTTTTTGCAATCAGGCGCTGCGTGACAGGCAGGCCATCGTCGTGCCCGATGCCCGCCTCGATCCGGCGTTGGCCGGCCACCCCTGGGTGACCGGCGCGCCCGGCATCCGCTTCTACGCGGGCGTCGCGGTACACGCACCCGGCGGCTTCAAGGTCGGGACATTGTGTGTGATCGATACCGCACCGCGCCGTCTTGATGAGGTGGAACTGGACGTGCTTTACAGCCTGGGCGCGATCATCGAGGAGGAACTCGCGCGTCACCGGCCCGCGCCCACGGCAAGCGGGCGATACATGCAGCAGTCCGACCTCACCGCGGCGATCCAGCGCGCCCAGCACGCATTTCTGGCCGGCGTGGACGAGCGCAGCGCCTACGCCGTGGTGCTCGATGACCTGATCACGCTGACCGGCAGCCGGTTCGGTTTCATCGGCGAGATGCGGCACGACGCGGCGGGCAATCCGTATCTCAAGGTCCAGGCCATTCACAACCTCGACTGGACGCCGGACACTCAGGCGCTCTACCAGCGTGTGCGTGAGCACGGCATCCGCTTCGAACGCCTGGACAACCTGGTCGGCGCCCCCATGACCAGCGGCAAGGTCGTCATCTCGCAAGACCTCGACGCCGAACCGCTGAGCATCGGACTGCCCGCGGAGCACCCGCCGATGTCGACCTACATCGGCATTCCGGTGTTCTCGGGCGAGCGCCAGATCGGGCTCGTGGGGCTGGCCAACCGCGACATCGACTACGAACTGGGGCTGGCCCAGGAACTCGAGCCCCTGCTGCAGACGGTCGGCAACCTGATCGAGCGTGACCAGCTGTATCGCGAAAAACGCGAACAGGAGAAAAACCTGGCGCGCGCCACCCACTATGACGCCCTCACAGGCCTGCCCAATCGCTATCGCCTGAGCGAGTTATTCGGTTGCGCGCTGGTCGCGGCTGCGCGGCGCAATACACGGCTGACGGTCGGCCTGCTCGACCTGGACGATTTCAAGACGATCAACGACACCCATGGCCGTGCCGCCGGCGACATAGTGCTCTGCGCCGTGGCGGAACGGCTCCGCCGTAGCGTACGCAAACCGAATTTAGTCGGGCGGCTGGGTGGCGACGAATTCGTAGTCATCCTGCGGGACGTCGAAGACGAGCGCGCCTACGCTCATCTTCTGGCCACGATCCACGAGCCGATCCGATATCGCCGAACCACGCTGCAGATCAGCGCCAGCATGGGCTTGACAGTCTATCCGGACGACGATGCGAGCGTCGATCTGCTGCTGCGTCATGCCGACCAGGCGATGTGCGCCGCCAAGGAACTGGGCAAGAATCGTTATGAGCATTTCGATCTGGCGCGTTATTTTTCGCGCCAGGAACGCGGACGTGTGCTCGACCGCATCGCCGAGGCGCTGCGCGAGTCGCAGTTCGAATTGCACTATCAGCCCAAGATCGACCTCATCGGCCGGCGCGTGGCCGGTTTCGAGGCCCTGCTGCGGTGGAATCACCCTACCGACGGACTGATCGCGCCGGGTTCGTTCCTCAACCATCTCGAATATACCGATTTCGCCGGGGCGGTCGGGCGCTTCGTGATCGAGCGCGCGATCACCCAGTTGCAGCGGCTCGACGACGAAGCGCTCGATTTCACCATCAGCGTGAACCTCAGCCCGTCCCATTTCCTGAGCCCGGGCTTCTGCAGCGACCTCTGGCACGCACTGCAGGACTGCCCGGTCCGATTGCGTGGGCGCCTGATTCTCGAGTTGCTGGAAACTACGGCGCTGGACGACTCCAATCGTGTGATCGAAACGCTGCAGGCCTGTCGCGAGCTCGGCGTGCAGGTCTCGCTGGACGATTTCGGCACCGGCTATTCGTCGCTCGATTACTTCCGCCGCCTGCCGGCCCACGAAATCAAGATCGACCGCTCCTTCGTCCAGGACATGCGCGACAATGGCGACGACGAAATGATCGTCGACGCCATCATCAGTCTGGCCCAGAGCTTCAAGCGGCGGACCGTGGCCGAGGGCATCGAGAATATCGCCACCCACAATCGCCTGATCGAGATGGGCTGCGAGTACGGCCAGGGCTTTCTCTACAGTCGCCCCCTGCCCGCCGGCGCGGCGCTGGAGTGGGCACGCGGCTTTCGCTGGGCAGACATCGTCTGATCGCTCGCCGAAGACGGGTGTCGCATGCGGCGCCAACCGCCGGGGTGTGGCTTATGCCGTCGCTCCGGAACCGGGCACCGCGGGTCGGCGACGCGGTCAACCGGGTGTCTGGCCCGTCACGGCGACGGCCCGGGCCGCTCGGCCTGCCACCCCGTCGACTATGGTGCCCGTTGCTTTTGCGCTACGTTGTGGCCTTGTCCCATCTGCGAATGCTCCATGACACTGCTTCCCGAAGTACAGGCCGTGGTCGACAAGCTCAACGGCGCCGAGATTTCATTCACCGATCTGACCGTGCCCGAGGCGCGCCAGCTCTACGTGGATACGCTGGCGCGATCCGGCGGCGAGCCCGTAGCCATGGGCGCGGTCGAGGATCATCGGATACCCGGTCCGGCCGGCGATGTCGCCATCCGCCGCTACCGGCCCGAGGGGCTCGGCACCACCGCCGCTCCGACCGTGATCTATTATCACGGCGGCGGCTGGGTGCTGGGCGATCTCGACTCGCATGACCGCATCTGCCGGCAGATCGCCCGGCGCTGCGCTTGCCAACTGATCGCCGTGGACTACCGCCTGGCACCCGAGCACCCATTGCCGGCTTCGAGCGCGGATGCCATCGCGGCCTTTGCATGGCTGACCACCCACGCGGCCGAGTTCGACATCGACCCGAAGCGCCTGGCCGTGGCCGGCGACAGCGCCGGCGGACACCTGTCGGCCGTGGTCGCGCTGGCGGCGCGCGATCACGGCTGGCCGCTGGCCTTCCAGGCCCTGATCTATCCGGCGACCGACCTGCGCGGTGTCGCCCGGCACTATCCCTCGCGCTTGCGCAACAGCCACATCCCGCCGCTGACGGCGGAACTCATGGCATGGTTCGGCCGCCATACCACCGATCAAGCCACCGACACCGGCGACTGGCGCGTGTCACCGTTACTGGCCGGCTCGCTGGCCGGTGTCGCCCCGGCGCTGGTGCTGACCGTTGGCGCCGACGTGCTCATGGACGAGGGCGCGCTCTACGCGACGCGTCTGCGCGATGATGCCGTGGCCTGCGATCACGCTCATTTCCCCGGCGTGATTCACGGCTCGATCGAAATGTATGCCTGGCTGTCGGTCACCACCGCCATGCTCGATCGCGTGGCCGACGCCCTGCGCGGCGCGCTGGCGCCCGGCTGACGCTAAGCCGCGTCGTTCCAGCGGCGCGGTGAATGCGGCGCTGGCTTGCTGTTCCGGCCGGCCGAAGTAAAAGCCCTGCAGATGCGAGCAGCCGTCGCTGCGCAGCCGGGTGGCCTGATCGATATGCTCGACCCCCTCGGCCGTGATCTGGATCCGCAGACTGTGACCGAGCGTGGTGATCGCCTTCACGATCGCCTGCGCCTCGGCATCGTGGCAGATCTCCTTGACGAAGCTCTTGTCGATCTTGATGCGATCGAAGGTGAACGAGCGCAGATAGTGCAACGACGAATAGCCGGTGCCGAAATCATCGAGCACGATCTTCACGCCCAGCGCCTTGAGCGCTTCCAGCAGGCGGATGTTGTTACGCGAGGCATCGAGCAGGATCGACTCGGTGATTTCCAGTTCCAGGCGATGCGGGGCCAGCCCGGAGTTCGACAGCGCATCGCGCACGTGATCGACCAGCGCGTGATCGTCGAACTGCACCGTCGACAGGTTGACCGCAATCGTTGCCTCGCCGCGCCAGTCCGCCGCCTCGGCACAGGCCTGCATGAGCACGCGCGCACCGATGGCCCGGATCAGGCCGGTCTCCTCCGCGACCGGTATGAATTCCAGCGGCGGCACCACGCCGCGCTCGGGATGATGCCAGCGCAGCAGGGCTTCCATGCCCGACACGGTCAGACTGTCCGAGTCCATGATCGGCTGGTAGTACAGCACGAATTCGTCGGCGTCGTAGGCCCGACGCATGTCGGTCTCGATCTCCAGTCGTTGGCGCGCGGCGCGGTGCAGCTCGGGATGAAAGACCGAACAGGTGCCCTTGCCCCCGCGCTTGGCGTCGTAGAGCGCGAGATCGGCGCAACGCAGCAATTCCTCGGTGTTGTCGACATCGGCGCTGGAAAGCACCAACCCGATGCTCACGCCGGACTGCACGATATGCTCGCCCACCAGGAGCGGCTCGTGCATGTCGGCGATCAGACGCCGGGCGACCGCCTCCAGCTCGCCCGCATTGCTGCAGTGGGGCAACACCACGCAGAATTCGTCGCCGCCAATGCGCGCCAGCATGGCCGTGTCATCCAGCGCGGCCCGTAGCCGGCAGGCCACCTGGATCAACAGCTGATCGCCGACGGGGTGACCGAGCACATCATTGATGTTCTTGAAGTTATCGAGGTCGATGAGCAGCAGGCCGACGCTCGTGCCGTCGTACTCGGTGGCTTTCAGGGCCTGGCTCAGACGCTTGTTGAACAGGGTGCGATTGGGCAGATGCGTCAACGCATCGTGATGCGCCATGAAATGAATCTTCTCGTGGGCGCGGTGCTCCTCGGTGACGTCCTCGACCAGATACATCAAGTTGGCCGCGCCCCCGGCCGCATCGTCATTGACGCGCAACACGCGGCACTTGAGACGCGCCGTGCCCTCGGCCGTATCGATGCCGATCCGCATCTCGCGGATCTCGTCGTCGTCGAGCGTCTTGGCGGCCGCCCCGCGCAGCCGCCGGACGATGGTATCGGCGTCGATGGCCGGCGCCGTACTCGAGGCCGAGCGCGCCGCGTTGTCCATGAGAATCTGGCCGGTCTGGCTATCCTCGACCAGCACACGGATCGGAATATTGCCGATCACGTTGTCGAGGAATGCCGACATCGAGCGCGATTCGCGATAGCGATGCTCCGCCGCTCGCTTGGCCTTGAGGATTTCGTTCTCGTGTTCCTTGCGACGGGTCATGTCACGCGTGATCTGGGCATAGCCGATCAAATGCCCGTGTTCACGAATCGGTATAACGATCACGGTGGCCCAGAAGGCCGTACCATCACGACGGTAGCGCCAGCCCTCGGCCTGGTGGCGTCCATTCTCGCGCGCACAGCGCAGCATTTCGTCCGGCCGGCCGCGCTCGCGATCATGCGGACTGTAGAAGATGGAAAAATGCCGACCGATGATTTCGTCGGGCGCGTACCCCTCGATCGCCGCCACCCCCGGATTGCTGCTGGTGACCCGACCCTCGCGATCGAGCATGAGGATGGCGTAGAGCGTCACCCCCTCGAACAGCAATCGAAACTGGCGCTCGGCCAGGCGCGCGTGACCGTTGCGCCAGGTCTCGCCGCATGCACGCTCGACCACCGCGAAGCCGGTCAGGCGATCGGCATCGAACACCGCTTCGGTCACGCTGTAAGCGGGGAAACAGCCGCCGTCCTTGCGCCGGCGCCAGACCCGGCCTTCGCGGCGACCGTGCTGGCGCGCCGCCGTCAGCACCTCTCCCGGGGGCGGCCCGAGTTCGTGCAGCATGGACACGGGGGCGCCGATTGCTTCGCGCTCGGCATACCCGGTCAGACGCTCGGCGCCCGCGCTCCACGAAAGAATACGGCCCTCGGGGTCGAGCATATAGATCGCGTGATCGCTCAGTCCGTCAACGAGCTGCCGATGGATCGTGATGTCTCGACCAGGAATCTGCATTCCAGCGTGCCAGTTCGCGGTAGTACGCTACCTTATCGGCCGCGAATTACAGGACTTGAAAACGAACGTACACCCGGCGCGGGTTGCACCCGTCCCGATCGATCAGCCGGTCACGTCGCCGCTCATTGCGGGCGTGATCGCCCGACCACTAGGGGCCTGTTACCCGGGACCGGCGGGTTTTGCGCCGCGGCGCGGAGCCGGGCCATGACACCGGCCCTATTCGTTATGCGTCTCGACATGGCCGCCGAACTGGTGGCGCATCGCCGACTGCAGCTTGTCGCCGAAGCTCGGCGTGTTGCGCGAGCGGAAGCGGGCGAACAACGCCGCCGACAGCACGTTGGCGGGCACCGCCTGCTCGATCGCTGCATTGATCGTCCAGCGGCCTTCACCGGAGTCGGAGACCTCGCCGGTGAACGCCGCCAGGCTCTGGTCCTCGGCCAGCGCGATCGAGGTCAGATCCAGTAACCACGAGGAGATCACGCTGCCCCGCCGCCAGACCTCGGCAATATCGGCCAGGTTGAGGTCGAACTGCTCGTCCTCGGGCAGGAAATCGGCGGCGCGGTTCTTCAGGATATCGAAGCCTTCCGCATAGGCCGCCATCATGCCGTACTCGATGCCGTTGTGGACCATTTTCACGAAATGCCCGGCACCGACCGGACCACAGTGCAGATAACCCTGTGCCGCCCGCGGCTCCAGTGTCTCGCGCCCGGGCGTATCGTCGATATCGCCGGGGCCGGGGGCCAGCGTGGCGAAGATCGGATCGTGTCGCTCCACGGTGTCCTTGTCGCCGCCGATCATCAGGCAGTAGCCGCGCTCCCGGCCCCAGACACCGCCCGAGACGCCGACATCCATGTAACGGATATCGCGTTCGGCGAGCATTCGGGCACGGCGGACGTCGTCCTTGAAGTTCGCGTTGCCACCATCGATCAGGGTATCGCCGGGCGCCAACAGCGGCGCCAATTCGGCGACCGTGTTGTCGGTGACTTCGCCCGCGGGCAGCATCAGCCACAGCGTGCGGGGCTGAGGCAGGGCCCGGATCATTCCGGCCAGAGATTCGGCGGCCTCGCCGCCGGCATCCGCGATACGCGACACCGCCTGCGCATGCGTGTCGAAGACCACGCATTCATGGCCATCATCCATCAGACGGCATGCGATGTTGCCGCCCATGCGGCCGAGCCCGAGCACTCCGATCTTCACGACGACCTCCTTGCTGGCAAACCGACCGGTGTGGCGGTCCGCCCCGACTGCCATACGAGAGGACTCATTTTACAGCGCGCGCGGCCGTCACCGCGTCGGGCGGCGTTGCGAAACCCAGCCGTATGATCCGATACGACTGGGTTTCTCGCCTTGCCGGCCACGCCGACCGCTCTCGCTCGTTTGATACGAAACTCACGAGACAGGACGCTGATATGGATTGCATCGCAACCATCCGTGCCAAAAAGACTTTTTTGGCGCGAATTTTGGCCCATCCCAGGGTCATCATGGATTGCGATGCAATCCATGTGGTCTAGCGACGGCGCTTGAAATCGCTGGCGTCGTGCCGTTCCGGCAACTGTTCCGACTCGTCGCCCCACAGACGGTTGACCATGCGCCCGCGCACCACGGCCGGGCGTGCATCGATGGCCCGGGCCCAGCGCTGAACGTGCTCGTAGTCCGCCACCTGCAGGAATTCGCCGGCGTCGTAGAGCCGCCCCAGCGCGAGCGCGCCGTACCACGGCCAGGTGGCGATATCGGCGATGGTGTATTGGTCGCCGGCGAGGTAGGCATGATCGGCCAGGCGCCGATCGAGCACATCGAGCTGGCGCTTGACTTCCATGGTGAAGCGATCGATCGCGTACTCGATCTTCTCCGGCGCGTAGTTGTAGAAGTGGCCGAAACCACCGCCGAGGTAAGGGGCGCTTCCCATCTGCCAGAACAGCCAGTTCAGCGTTTCGGTGCGGACGTCCGGATCGTTGGGCAAAAATGCGCCGAAACGCTCGGCCAGGTAAAGCAGGATGGCGCCGGATTCGAACACCCGCCGCGGCTCGGAGAGGCTGTGGTCGACCAGCACCGGAATCTTGGAGTTCGGATTGACGGCGACGTAGCCGCTGGAGAACTGCTCACCGTCACCGATACGGATGGGCCAGGCGTCGTATTCGGCCTCGGCGTGGCCTGCTTCAAGCAATTCCTCGAACAGGGTGGTGACTTTTACGCCATTCGGCGTCGCCAACGAATACAGTTGATAGCGATGTTTGCCAACGGGCAGCTCGGCTTCGTAGCGGGGCCCGGCGTAAGGCCGGTTGATACTGGCAAACTGGCCGCCGCTTTCCTTTTCCCAGGTCCAGACCTTCGGGGGTGTGTACTCGGTGGAATCACTCATGATAAATCACTGTAGAATGCAAAGGCGGGCAGTGTACTACTGCCGCGGCCCCCGGATCATCCGGGCCGTGTCGTTTCGGCTGCCCGGAATCGGGCTTCCCCGGGTCGCATTGCCGGTTCACAGCGCGCCGCGCATCAGAACAGTGGCCCGTGGCCGACCCACGCCGGGTTCTGTCGGTATTCATCCGCGCCGCCTATACTCGCCGATACAAGCCGAAACCGGTTGATTGTCATGAAACGAGTACTGCATTCCTCCGCCCTGGCCGCTGCCATTGTCGTGCTCGGCGCCTCGCTCCAGGGCTGTGTTCTGGCGGCCGGCGCCGCGGCCGGCGCCGCAGGCGGCTACGAGGCAAAGAAGCACGGCTATGACGTGCAGTCACCAGTGAAAAAGGATTCCGCCGGCGGCTACAAGGGGCAGTCCCCTGTGGTCAAGCATCCCCAACACGACACCGCGTCATCGCCGCGCAATAGCAACGACAGCGATGACGCCGGCGACGGCACGTCGACGCGCAAGACCCCGAGCGAACAAAACTAATCGCATATTTTCGGCGCGGGTTCGTGTCCTCCGGCGTTGCGCCCCGGGCCGTATCCGCCAGCCTTTGCGCTACCGCGCCCGGCCGGGCGCGCGATCGCGCATGGGCGTTGGCTTGCCCGGGAGGCCAGCGGCCGACGTCACGGCGAAACAGCCGCGGCCGCTGGCATACTATGATGAAAGTCGCGGCGCGCTGCGCCGGTGCATGCCAGCCTCAGGGGGCTTATGAGTCAATCCTCGAAACACGCCACGCGTACCGATTCGCTCGAAACCCATCTCAAGCGCGAGAACCCGCTGCTGCTTGAGCCGCTGGCGGAGTTCCGCCGACTCGATCGCATCGCGCATCGCATGGGGCTGCTGGCGCCGAGCGAGAGCTTCACCCGGCGCGTGCCGTGGTGGCCCGTGGTTTCACTGCTGGGCACCTTCTCGGCCGGCAAGTCGAGCTTCATCAACAGTTATCTCGGCACCACACTGCAACGCACCGGCAACCAGGCGGTCGATGATCGCTTCTCGGTGATCTGCTACAGCGAGGACAAGGAGCCGCGCACCCTGCCCGGCTCGGCCCTGGACGCGGATCTGCGCTTTCCCTTCTACCGGATCAGTGGCGACATCGAGGATGTCGCGGCTGGCGAAGGACGGCGCATCAACAATTATCTACAGCTCAAGACCTGCAATTCCGAACAGATCCGCGGCAAGATCCTGCTCGATTCGCCCGGCTTCGATGCCGACAGCCAACGCTCGGCGACGCTGCAGATCACCGATCGCATCATCGATCTGTCGGACCTGGTACTGGTGTTCTTCGACGCGCGCCATCCCGAGCCCGGCGCCATGCGCGACACCCTGCAGCACCTGGTCTCGGACACCATCAACCGTGACGACGCGAGCAAGTTCCTGTTCGTGCTTAACCAGATCGATACCACCGCCAGCGAAGACAACCCCGAAGACGTGGTTGCCGCCTGGCAGCGGGCGCTGGCGTCGGCGGGCCTTACCGCCGGGCGATTCCTGCGTATCTACGACGAGGGCGCGGCCGAGGCCATCCCGGACGAATCACTCGCAGCCCGCTTCAAAGCCAAGAAGGATGCCGACATCGCCGAGATTCATCGGCGCATGAAAGGCGTCGAAGTCGACCGCGCCTATCGCGTGGTGGAACTGATGACCGGCGCGGCCGATACCCTGGCCGGCGAGGCCGGCGTCGGGCGGCTCAAGGGCTATCTGCGGCGCTGGCGCCAGCGCACGCTGCTCTACGACGGCCTGATGCTGTTGCCGATCGTGCTGGCCTGCGGCGCCGCCTTGATCTGGGCGCATGGCGTGGCCATGGGCGTGGTCGATCGTGTATTCGGCAACACCATCAGCGGCTGGCTGATCGTGGCGGTCGTCGCGGTGCTGCTCGGAGCGCTGCATTTCGTCAGCCGTTCGCTGGCAGCGAAGCAGATCGCGCGCCGGATCGATCCGGCCTCGCAACAGGCCTTCAGCCTCGACCTGCGACGCGCCTTCCGGCGCAATACCCGCTGGTGGCGCGGCCTGTTCAGTCTGCAACCCAAGGGCTGGCACCTCTTCGCCCGACGCCGCGTGGCCAGGATCCGCGACAAACAGGAAGCCATGGTGCGGCGTCTCAACGATCGCTTTACCCAGCCTTCGGGCTAGCGCCAATTAGCACCCTGTATTTCGCGTGTTTTTTCACGCCAAGCAAGTCGCGGCGGTGAACCGTGACAGGGAATACGGCAAAGCACCGCGGCGCCGAAGTCGGGCGATGAATTGACGTGACGGGACACAAGGGCCGGTTGCCGTTTCGTACACGTGCCGCGTTGGAGACCGCAAATCGGTCGAGACAACGCGCGCGTCGCCGGTCGTGGCGTGCCACGATCAAGACGCGCAACGCCGTATCGGCGCCCTGGTTGATTTTATGGGCGGCCCAACCCGAAGGGACAAGCGCTGTTTTGCGGCAATCCAGCGTTGGTGCTCTCTCACGTAGAACGACTACGCGACGTTCGCTACGCCTCGTCTTGCCGCCCCTAGTAATTTTTCAGGAAGCGCTTGGCGCGGACGCGCACGAAACGGCAACAGGCCCTAGCAGGCGGTGTCGTAATAACGGGCCATCTGCCAACCGAGTTCGGCCAGTTCACCGACCTGACGGGCCACACGCGCGGCCTGGTCGCCATGGCGACCGCCCGGCGCGCGGGCCTGCCCGGCCTGGGCGAAGGCCGCGATACCGAACAAGGCAAAGGCGATGAACGCCGGCCATTGTTCGATCGGGGCCAATCCACGGGCGCGGCTATAACGCCGCAGTAGCTCCGATTCATCGGGAATGCCCCACGCCACCAGATCGAGCCCCGAGATGCCGGGCAGCACATCGATGTCCGGCGGCAGGTAATAAGGCAGACAGGCATAGGCCAGATCAGCCAGAGGATGGCCCAGCGTGGCCGACTCCCAATCCAGTATGGCGACCAGTTCGGCCCCCTCCGCGGCCAGCATCAGATTCGCCAGGCGATAATCGCCGTGCGTGATGACGGGCGCGGCGTCCGCAGGCAGGTTGTGCTCCAGCCAGTCCGCCAGCGCGGCCATGGCCGGCTCCGGATCGGCCGCCGTCTGCGCGTACTGTCGCCGCCACGCGGCGACCCGGCGTGCCAGATAACCGCGGACACAACCGAACGACGACAGGCCCACGATATGGACATCGACATTATGCAATGCCGCCAGCGCATCGATCATGCCCGTGTATACGGCGCCGCGCTCGGCACGCGTCAGGTTCTCGAGCCGGGGATCGGCAGGCACCCGGCCGGCCACATAATCCATGATGTAGAACGGCGTGCCGAGCACCGACTCGTCCGCACAGAACGCATGCACTGCGGGCACCGGCACCGCAGCCACGCCGGCCAGCGCCCGCATCACGCGATACTCACGCGCCAGCCCATACGCCGCGACCGACGCCTGCACGGCCGCACTCTTGCGCAATACGAATCGTGCAGCCCCCGCCCCGTAACCGGAATCGACCACGAAGGTCGGGTTGGATTGCGCGCACGCGAACTGTCGCACGACCAGCTCGCCGTAATCCAGACCGCAAGCGGCGAGATAACGCGCAAGGGCATCCACATCGAAACCCCGGCCGGCGCCGACATCGATCAGCTCCGGCGGTGGCCCACCCCGGTTTTCATTGCGAATCGATGGCATCGAACGCATCGCCGAAATGGGCCAGGCCCGACACCCAGCGACGTGCGCCCGGCGGACGGATATCGCCACCGATCCCCACGACCCGCGGCCGCGCCACACGCATCAGCCGCGCCGTCCCGACCGCAGTCTCGCGCGTCAGCGATGCGTCGGGAGCGGCCACACGCCGCAGCGACTGCAACCGCCGCCGGTCATTGGATCCCTGCATCGCCTGCTCGTTTTCCCGACAGCGCCGACGGCTGCCCACGCGAACCTCACTGGAAATTCGCACGCCCACGCAACCCAATCAATGCGCCGTTTGGCGAATAACCCGGGCAACAACCTCGACGCCCCGGTGAGCTCACAACCGCGGGCTCCGCCGTTGGTTCTCCCGAGATCACTGTAGGCAAGGCGTGGGCGGGCGGCAGCGACAAAAAAAGCCCGACCGCTACCGGGGCCGGGCTTCTGACGATTCATGGGCTCATCGTCGATTCGGATTGAACGATCAGCGTTCGTCCGACATCGCGACTTCGTGCCTGGCCATGCCACCGCGGGTCTCGATCTGATCGGTGTTACGGCGCGTGGCGTGCGGGACTACGTGGTCCTGATAGTTGCCCGCTTCGACATGGCTGTTCGCTTCGGCGAGACGCGCATAGTGGGCATGCGTGCGATTGTGGTGAACGTTGGCCGTGTGCCGGGTGGCGCTGGGCAGCTTATGATCCTGATAGTTGCCGACAAAGGCGTGGGCGTCTGCATTGGCGCTGGCCAGACCGATCACGGCTGCGCTGGCGGTAAGGGCGATACTGCGAAACAGGTTCCGATGCGTCATGATTTTGACCTCGTTATCGACTAAGACTTTTGTCGTACGGCGGACAGTCTGCAGCCGAAACCGTCGTTTGCAAGGCGTTTTATGCGACTAAAGTTTAATGTTTCCGATAGCCTTTATTTATCCCGATCGTGCCAGCGATAGCTACCCCCATCCAATAGCTTGATAATACAGCTATTTGCCGAGGCGACACGGCCTTCGTCGCTGCCGGTCATCGGCACTGCATGCGCCCCGGCCGGCTCAAAAAGATTCGCGCCGCAGACCGGGGATGTCTTCCATGGCCGGGTCATGCGCGCCGGCGAAGCCGCGCTCGCGCGCCTCCCCGACGCTGCCCGAAGAGCCGAGTGCTCAGACCTGATCGCGCCTGAAACAGTTGAGCGCATGATCGTTGACCAGCCCCGTCGCCTGCATCCAGGCATAGACGATGGTCGGCCCGACATACTTGAAACCCCGTTTTTTCAGCGCCGCCGCCAGCACGCGCGAAGGCTCGGTCTCGGTGGGCACATGGCGGCCGTCGCCGACCTGCACCCGATGGTCGACGAACGACCATACGAACGCGGCGAAGTCTTCCCCGGCCGCCTGCATCGCGAGATAGGCGTGGGCATTGCCGATCACGGCCTCGATTTTCGCCCGCGAACGCACGATGCCGGGGTTGGCCATAAGTCGTTCGATGTCGGCCGCTTCGAAGCGCGCGACGCGCTCGGGATCGAATTCGGCGAACGCCTGCCGGAACGCCTGCCGTTTTCGCAGGATGGTCAGCCACGACAGGCCGGCCTGAAAGCCGTCCAGCATGAGCTTCTCCCACAGGGCGCGCGGATCGGTTTCGGGTACACCCCATTCGGCGTCGTGGTAGGCGACCAGCAACGGATGACTGCGCGCCCAGGCGCAACGCGCGGGCTCGGCATGCGATGAGCTCATGACGTTCATTCTCCTTACATGACGGACCGGGCTGCCGACGCCGCGACGCGCGCCAGCGGCCAGCG
The DNA here is from genome assembly GCF_052044135.1 of Salinisphaera sp. RV14. Classification (NCBI taxonomy): domain Bacteria; kingdom Pseudomonadati; phylum Pseudomonadota; class Gammaproteobacteria; order Salinisphaerales; family Salinisphaeraceae; genus Salinisphaera; species Salinisphaera sp. RV14. The sequence goes on along the minus strand of NZ_JBQDYF010000002.1, from coordinate 9,542 downwards.
GACGCCACGCCGAGGCGCCGCGAAAGCAGGCGTTGCGCTGCCGGGCCGATGGCTTGCCCCGCAAGATCATGCCATGCGGCGCGGCTCGGCTGGCCCGGCATGCCTTGCGACAGCGACGCGGGGCTCGTATGAAATGGCAACAGCCCCTACCATTCCATGGCTGGGCTGCCGCCACAGACCATCGCAAGCGGTGGCATACGGCGGCAGCGCGCCGCAACTGTGACTCCGGAGCCCACTCATGTCCGAATCGATTCCGACCCAGATGGCTGCAATGCAGCTGGTTGGCCACGGCGACGTCGATCAGCTCGTGTACAACGAACAGACGCCGGTGCCCGAACCGGGCCCGGGCGAAGTGCTCGTCCGGGTGACCGCCACCGCCAAGAACAATACCGACCGCAAGGCCCGCGAGGGGCTGTACCCGACCAAGGACAAGGGCGACGTGACGTCGTTCGCCATCGGCGGCGCGCCCACGCTGACTTTCCCGCGCATCCAGGGCGCGGACATCGCCGGCCGGGTCGCCGCGGTGGGCGAAGGCGTGGACGCGTCGCGCGTGGGCGAGCGCGGGCTGCTGGATTTCAATATCTATGGCAGCGACCGACGCGATATCAATCTCACGCCCGATTATTACGGCCACGGCGCCGACGGCGGCTTTGCCGAATACGTAGCCGTGCCGTCCGACCAGTTCCACACCGTGGACAACGCCGAGCTGTCCGACGCCGAGCTCGCATCGATGGGCATGTGTTCCTATCAGACGGCTTATCACATGATGACGGCCGCGCGCGTATCGGCCGGCGAGCACATACTCGTCACCGGTGCCAGCGGCGGCGTGGGCACGGCCCTGATTCAGCTGTGTCGCATCGTCGGCGCCATTCCCTATGCCCTGTCCACGCCGGAAAAGGCGGATGCGCTGCTCGAACTCGGCGCTGAACACGTCTTCGACCGGCGCGCCATGGACGATTTCCCGGACCAGGTACGCCAGGCCACGGGCGGCGTGCCGTTCGACGCGGTCATGGATCTGGTCGGCGGCGAGGCGACCATGCGTTTCATCGAGGCCATGACCTTCGACATGAACGCGCGCTCGACCTACCCCCGGCTGTCGATCGCGGGCGCGAGTGCGTCCAACGTCACGGAAGTCATGTGGACCGTGATCTATCTTTACCAGGTGCATATCTTCGGCGTATCGCACGGTACCCGCGAAGAAGCCGAGCAACTGATCGAATGGATCCGCGCCGGCGAACTCAAGCCGGTGCTGCATGCCGCGTTCAAGCTCTCGGAGCTGCGCGAATGCGAGCGCTATTTTACCCATCGCGGCTCGAACTACCTGGGCAAGATCGTGGTCGTACCCGATGCCCTGTGGGCCGAGCACGGCGCCCCCTACGCCCTGGAGAACACCTGATGTCCCGACAATACGCCCTTCGCCTGATGGATACTCATGCCGGCGGCGATGTCTCGCGCATCGTCACGGGCGGCGTGCCCGAGCTGCCCGGTGACACCGTGCGCGCCCAGATGGTGTATCTGCGCGACGAAGCCGACGACCTGCGCCGCCTGTTGCTGGAAGAGCCCTATGGCATTCCGGAGATGTCGGTGGATCTGCTGGTGCCGCCCAGCGACCCCAGGGCGATCGCCGGCTACATCATCATGGAAGTGATGGGTTACCCGATCTATTCCGGCTCCAACACCATCTGCACCGCCACCGCGGTGCTCGAATCCGGCATCGTGGAAAAGGTCGAGGGCATTCAGCACTTCACGCTGGAAGCGCCGGCCGGGCTGGTGGAGATCGAGGCCCGGGTGAAAGACGGCGTGGTGGAGGCGATCACCTGTCAGGGGCTGCCGAGCTACATCGATACCTACGACGCCCGCATCGATGTGCCGGGCATCGGCGAGATCACCTATCACGTGGCCTACAGCGGCGGCTTCTATGCGCTGGTCGATGCCACCGAACTCGGCTTCGAGCTAGTTGCGCCGGAGGAACGCCGGCTGGCCGACGCCGCGCATACCATTGTCGAGGCGATCCGCGCGGATCGCGTATTCTCGCACTACAGCCTCGGCGACGTCGGGCCGTTGCCGTTCCTGCATTTCATGGGCCCGGTCGACAATCCCGCCCGGGGCTTCTACCGCTCGCGCTCGGCAACCTACGTGCATCCGGGCGTGATCTGCCGCAGTACGACCGGCACCGGCACCTCCGCGCGTCTGGCGCTGATGAACCATCGCGGCGAAATCGAACCGGGCGATCGTCTGGAAACCGTGTCGTTGCGCAACACACGGTTTGTGGGCGAATTCGTGGCCCGCGACAATGCCGAGGGGCAGGATGTGGTGCGTAACACGATCACCGGCCGGGCCCACGTCATAGCCGAATCGGAAATCATAGCCAACGCCGACGACCCGATGATCCAGCATCTGACGCTCAACCACGTGGTCGAGACACGCGGTTGAGGCGATTGCCGCGGCGCACCCGGCTTGATTTTGATACCCGCGCCATCATTTTATCGGCTGAACAGGCGGTCAATCGGGAACAGACATGGCGGAATACAGCAGGAACGAAGACGCGGTATCCCGGCTCACGCCGGAACAATATCGCGTCACCCAGGAAAACGGCACCGAACGCCCCGGCACGGGGGAATACCTGCATAACAAGGAACCGGGCATCTACGTCGACGTGGTGTCCGGCGAGCCCCTGTTCGCGTCCTCGGACAAATACGAATCGGGCTGTGGCTGGCCGAGTTTCACCAAGCCGGTCGAGACCGCCCATGTCAGTGAGCTGACCGACAATTCGCTGGGCATGCGCCGCACCGAAGTCCGCTCGGCGCACGGCGACAGCCATCTCGGGCACGTTTTCCCCGACGGCCCGCCCGATCGCGGCGGACTGCGTTACTGCATCAACTCCGCGGCGCTGAAATTCATCCCCAAGGATGAAATGGACGCCGCGGGCTACGGTGAGTATATCGATCAGGTGGAGGACATCGGATGAGCGCACAACGAGCCATTCTGGCCGGCGGCTGTTTCTGGGGCATGCAGGACCTGATCCGCCAGAAGGACGGCGTGCGGGCCACGCGGGTCGGTTATTCCGGCGGCGAGATGGCGAATCCGACCTATCGCAATCATGGCCATCATGCGGAAGCGATTGAAGTCGTGTTCGACGACGAACGCATCAGCTTCCGCGAGTTGCTGGAATTCTTCTTCCAGATTCACGACCCGACGACGAAAAATCGTCAGGGCAACGATATCGGCGAATCCTATCGCTCAGGCATCTACTATCTCGATAACGCCCAGCGCGAGATTGCCGAAGACACGATTGCTGACGTCGAAGCCTCCGGTCTCTGGCCGGGCAAGGTCGTGACCGAGCTCAAGCCCGCCGGTGAATTCTGGGAGGCCGAACCGGAACACCAGGATTATCTGGAGAAATTCCCGCACGGATACACCTGCCACTTCCCGCGGCCGAACTGGGTTTTGCCGCGCCGCAAGAGCGCCTGACTTAACAGCGTCACCGGCGGCATGGCGCTGTGCAGCGCTCATGCCGGCGCCACAACTACGGCCTCCGAGGCGGCCCCATCGCGATCGTCGGTAATCAGCCGCTGGCGTTCGCCTGGCCGCCGCCCTCGGCGAACTGCGCGCTGTAGCGCGCCGGGAAACGCGTTTTCAACGCCGCGACCTTGGGCTCATCGTTGACCCGCAGGTAGTAGCTGTCCGGATGCTTGACCGCATAGTTCTGGTGGTACGACTCCGCCGGGAAGAACTTCTGGCCCACGCTGACCCGGGTCGCGATCGGCCGGTGGAAGACATGCGCGCGATCGAGCTGCCGGATGTAGGCCCGGGCGACCCGTGCCTGACCGGCGCTCGCGGCAAAGACCTCCGAGCGATACTGTGGGCCCCGGTCCGGGCCCTGGCGATTCACCTGGGTCGGATCGTGGGCCACCGAGAAATAGATTCGCAACAGATCCGCGTAGCTGATCCGGGCCGGATCGTAGGTGATGCGCACCGCCTCGGCATCGCCGTAGCGGCCGGAACTGGAGTCCGAATAATTGGCGTGCGCCTTGTCCCCGCCCGCATAGCCTGACACGACGTTGGTGACGCCCTTGACGTGCGAGAACACTTCTTCCATACCCCAGAAGCAGCCGCCCGCCAGGACGGCCTGCGCGGTCTGGCTGCCGGGCCGCGACAAATGCGCACGGGCCGCCGGCACCTGCGTCCCGTAGACCGAATCGGCCGACCGGGCAGGCGTGTCGTACATCGCGGCCCCCAACACCACCGCGGCCGCCGCGCCGAGGGCGGCCAAAGTCGTGGATCGTTTCAATCGAGCGTGCATATCAACCTCCGTTGATGTCGTGCCCGGCGCGGTCAGGCCGCGCCCGTGGGTATGAAACGCAGGGCGACCGAATCCATGCAGTAGCGCAGGCCGGTGGGCTTCGGGCCATCGTCGAACTTGTGGCCGAGATGGCCGCCGCATTGCGTGCACGCGATCTCGGTACGGGTCATGCCGAAGCTGTGATCCGTGTGCTCGGTGACGTTCTCGGCCGCGATCGGCTGGTAGAAACTCGGCCAGCCCGTGCCGGAGTGGAACTGCGTCGCCGAATCGTACAGCGCGTTACCACAGCCCTGGCAGCGATAGATGCCCTGCTGTTCGGGCGGGTTGTAGTAGCGCCCCGTAAACGGCCGCTCGGTACCGTGCTCGCGCAGGATATGGTATTGAGCCGGGGTAAGCTCGGCCCGCCACTGGGCCGGCGTCTTGATTACGCGTTCGACCGTACGCTTGCCCAGTCGCTTGCCGTGATCGTCGAAGGCCACGATGGTTACCGGCCCGGTCGCCTCGGTGCCGGCCTGGCTGTCACCCGCGGCGCTGGCGGGCAACCAACGCGTCAGGCCCACCAGCAGACCGGCGCCGAACACGGTCGACGCCCCGATCAGAAAACGGCGCCTTGGATTGTTGATGCGCTGGTTCATTTCGCTCTCCCGCAGATCGCTTCAGGGGGCCCGCGCCATCGGGGTGCCCAACATGGACGCGGCACTCGCTCGCATGCTTGTCGACGGTATACTCGGCGCGCCAGCGACTGCGCCATTGAATATACGCCGCAAGGCCGGCAGTTGATGCGGCGTTGCCCCGGCCGCTGCGGCACGCCCTGCCCGTCTGGCGCTGACGTCAGTCGGGCTCCGGCCCACTCTGGCCCGCCCCGGCGCGATCAATAACAGGCCGCCTTCCCGGCGCGCCGAACAGCCCCGGCCATGAGCTCGGGCCACGAGTCAGGCAAGATGGCCGGCGGCAACCCGCCGGCCGATCAAGACTGGACGTTTTACTTGGTCTTGCTGGCCTTGGTGGCGGTCTTGTGCTTTTTGTGGGTGTGACTGGTCTTCTTCTTGTGGGCCATCGCGCTGTGGTGCTTGGTGGCCTTTTTATGGGTCATGGTCTTGTGCGCCGATGTCGCGCTTTCGGCGGCGCTCGCCGTGGCGGCAACGCCCAGGGTCGACAGGGCCAGAATCAGGGCGGTCATCACGGCATGCTTGCGAACGTTCATGGTCGATTCCTTTGTCATTGTTCGAATCCCGGCCCGGGTATCGGGTCGTGGCATTGAGATTAGGCGCCCCGGCCCGGGCAATCATCACGAATCGATCACATCGATCGTGAAGCTTTCGTGATGATGCGAGCTCTGCTCTGGGCTAGCGTAGATACATCGTGTAACGGAGTAAGTCGTGACCCGCCCCATTCTCTGCGTCGAAGACGATCCCGATATCGGGCGCTTGCTGATCGCATTACTGGGCGATGCCGGCTACCCGGCGATCTGGGTCGACGACGGCGAAAAGGCACTGTCGCGCTGGCGCGAAGCGTCGCTGGTGATTCTCGACCTCATGCTGCCGGGCATCGACGGTCTGGCGGTCTGCCGCGAGATTCGGACCGCGGACGCGGCGCTGCCGCTGATCATGCTGACCGCCCGGGCCGATACGCGCGAGGTCGTGCATGGGTTGGAGATCGGCGCCGATGACTACATCACCAAACCGTTCGACGGCGCGATACTGCTCGCGCGCGTGTCGGCGCTGCTGCGCCGACACGCCCGGGCCGGCGCCGGCCAGCTGCCGCGCGGCGCCGCGCCGATCGCGGTGCACGATCTGGTCATCGATATCGATGCTCATTACGCCACCCTGCACGGCGAACCGCTCTCGCTGACGGCCAAGGAGTTCGCATTGCTGTCGTTGTTTGCGCGCCATCCGGGCCACGGGTTCTCGCGCTCCGATCTGCTGGACGCGGTCTGGGGCCCGGAGTTCGATGGTTTCGACCATACCGTGAACACGCATATCAACCGGCTGCGCAACAAGATCGAGGCCGATCCATCCGATCCGCGCTATATCCTGACCGTCTGGGGCGTGGGCTATCGCTTCACCGACGCCGACCGACAGCCGTCCTCGTGAACGTTCTGCGCACGCTGCGCCGCCTGTCGCGTAGCCTCTATGGGCGCCTGGCGCTGGCCTATCTCGCCAGCCTGCTGGTGATGTCGCTGGCCACCGCCTGGATCGCCGTCGGCCAGTTCGATCTGCTCGGCCGGGAATGGCTGCAGCGCAATCAGCTGCATCTGGCCTCCCATCTGGCCGCGCGGCTGGCCAGGCCGTTGTCCGAGGGGCTGACCAGCCGGCCCGCGCGGCGGGCCGTGCAGCACATCAAGAGCATCAACCCGGCGCTGTCGATCTATGTGCTCAACCGCTCGGGCGAGGTGGTCGGGGCGTGGGCAGACGACCGCTGCGCGCTGGGCGGCCGGATTGCGATCGCCACGATCCGGCGCCTGCAATCGCATCTGCCGATGCTGCCGGTCTACGCCGATCTGCCGTGCGATGACGGCCGCAACGTATTCTCGGTGGCCAACATCCACTACGGACCGCAACGACATCGCGGCTATCTGTTCGTCGTCCCCGAAGCAGATACCAATATGTCGGTGGCGCGCATGTGGCAGACCAGCAGTATCTCGCGTTCGCTGGTGGTGGCCGGCGTGGGTGCCCTGCTGGTATCCGCCGCCCTTGGCCTGCTGCTGTTCGCCTTGCTGACCCGGCGCTTCTCGCGGCTCACGCGCGCCATGCAACGCTTCGCCGAAGGCGACCACAGCCAGCGTCTTTCCATGCAGACCGACGACGAGGTCGGCCGTGCGGCGCGGGCATTCAACGACATGGCCGCCACCATCGAAGCCCAGGTGTCGGCGTTACGCGAGAATGACCGGCAACGCCGCGACCTGGTCGCCAGCCTCTCGCACGATTTCCGCACGCCGCTGACCGCGCTGCGCGGCTATGCCGAGAAACTCCGGGCGGACGTACCCGAACACAACCGGCCCGGGGTCGATGCCTTGCTCGCCAATGTGGCGCGCCTGACTCGCCTGGCCGAGCAACTCTCGCTGCTGGCCTGCATCGATATCGATGAACGCGCCCTGCACGTCGAGACTTTTCCGGCGGCCGAACTGATCCATGACATCGCGAACAAATTCCGTCCCGAGGCCGAGGCCGCCGGCATCGTGCTGACAGTCGACTGCGTCGAGCCGCTGCCGGTCGCCGCCGACCTGGAACTCGTCGACCGGGCGCTGACCAATCTGGTCGACAATGCCCTGCGCGCGACCGACCCCGGCGGCCAGGTAACCTGCTCGGCTGCCGTGACCGGCGAACGCGTCCGCATTACGGTGACCGATACCGGCATCGGCATACCGGCCGAGGAGATCGGACTGGTCGTCCAGCGCTTCTACCGTACACGCGAGGCCCGCAGCCGACATGCCGGCAGCGGTCTCGGGCTCGCGATCGTGGCCGAAGTCTGTACGCGGCACGGCACACGACTGGAACTGACAAGCGACACCCACGGCACCGTCGCCGCCTTCGAGTTGCCCCTCGCCTAGACCACTTGGCTTGCGGATGCGATCCAGGCCCCCTGCCAGCCCACCGACCGCTGCCGAAGGCATCGATGAAGCTGTCGCGCGATTCGGCGAGCGGTCGAGCAATGGCGGCTGGTGTTTGCCGAACTACATCCGGTGACGGTCACCGAATACGGTGCGCATTGCACAGGTCGACCGGCATATCGATGCTGCATCGCGGTTCGTCCCTCGCCCCGAACATGGGCGCGCACTCGATACGCGCGCCCGGCGGATGGCTTGCTGGGCCTGGGCACTCGGCGATGTACGGCGCGCGCCCCGAGGACATCGAGCCCGCAGCACGGCAACCGGCGCGAGCGACGACAGGACGGGCTCGATGACCGGCCCGGCCCGGGACGGCACCGCACCTGGGCGATTTGACGATGGCTCGGCACGGGCGGTGGACGAAAATGGCCGGCCGCCCCCATCTGCAACCTCAACCCCGGTTGCGGTCAAACGGGCCGCTCAGCTGGCTGTGCCGCTTTCCGAGTCGCGCACAACCGCATCCGCGGGCAGATCGAGTACGAAACAGGCGCCGCGTTCGCGGTCCGGCTCGATCCAGAGTTGTCCGCCGTGATACTCGGCCAGTCGACGACTGACCGACAAGCCCATGCCCATGCCATCGCCGCCGGAACGAAAGGCCTGAAATATCACGTCCAGATCATCGGCCGGCACGCCGGGGCCGGTGTCGGCGACACGAATACGGATGGCCCGATCGTCGAGTGCTTCAGCGTCAATACGTATCGCCCGGATGTCGCTGTTCGCGACCGCCTCGATCGCGTTGCCGATCAGATTGACCAGAATCTGTTCGAGCTGGCCCGCATGCCCGCGACAGGGCGGCAACGCCGACTGGGCGGCGCAACGCACTTCCACGTCGGCCGCGCGGGCCGATCGCTCGGTGATTTCGATGCTGCTGTAGATCACCTGCAGGACATCACATTCGCTGAATGTATCCGCACCCCCGCCCACCAACTCGCGCGCCTGGGTGATGATGTTGCTCGCACGCGTGGCCTGTGTCTGGATGGCCCGCACCAGCGTGCCGATCCGGCTCGCGGGCTCGCCGGCCTCCAGCATTCGGGGCAGCACATCGGCGTAATTTCTGATCGCCGACAGCGGCTGACGCACCTCGTGCGCCATGCCGGCCGCGATCTCGCCGAGCCTGGCCATGCGTTGCATCTGCACGAACCGGTCATCGCGCGTCGCGGCCGGCACCGGGGCCCGGTCCTCGATCCGGCCGAAGATCATGAACGCGCCCCACAGCCGATCACCCTCGGCGTCCGGCACGATCTGAACACGCAGGCGCTCGGTCGGCTCATCGGCGCGGCTACAGTAAACCAGGCCGGTGAACGACTTGCCCTCGGCAAAGGCGCGGTCCAGGAATTCCTCGATATCGGGCGAACAGAGGCCCGCAAAGAACTGCGACGGCCGGCTATTGGCCGCGGGCGCGCCGAAGCGACGCTGGAAGGCGCGGTTCGTGAAGCGGAAATGCCCGGCATCGTCGAGATAAGCCACCGCAAGCGGCAGACTATCCGCCAACAAATACAGCCGCCTATCACCCACAGGCCCATCCGGCATCGAATCACCCTGAAAGATAGCGGCGCGTTATGATGCTGTAGTCTGCACTAGGGCCTGTTGCCGTTTCGTGCGAGCGCCGCGTTGGAGACCGCAAATCGTGTC